>JAUXDD010000025.1 GCA_030618465.1 Desulfobacteraceae bacterium | reverse complement strand
CCCGATACCCACAACAGGTGTGACGCCATGATATCTTTCCGCCCGATCAGAAATATAATCCCTCTGCTTGTAATCACGCACCGCTTCGGCATTATTTGAAATGAGAAATAACGAAACGGCAATTACTGTAACAGTCAACAGTAAAAATACGAAAGGTTCCCTTCTAATTCTGACGAATTTTTGAAGACACATTTCTTTCATCCTGACATGTGTAATTGGCTGATCATTGATTTGTCAAACTGTATTAGATAACTAATCACTATCGTTCAACCGCCTGGCAATTGATACCACTCGCGGCCAGTTCAGCGCACTGAATCTCTGAACCTCTTTTTGTATAAAATGAACCCACATACAGATTATATTTCCCTTCTTCTCTTTGTATGCTGTAAGAAGAATAACCTGAATCATTTAAGGCATCTTTTTTCGCATACAATTCATCTTCATCAGAATAAGTCCCGACCAGAACGGTAAATTTTGTCTGTTTTACCACAGCACCCTCCAATCGCTTCATCTTAATCTCAGCTTCGGCTCGACCGACACTTTCAAAATACCCTGTAAAAACCCTGAACCAGATCCCATGGTCGCCAAGATCAACACGATTCCAGGATGAAGGGACCCCTCTGTCTTTAAAAATGGCAAGCGACCGATCAACATCGAATTTGCTTCGGAAGGAAGCAAGCAGAATTGAATACGGATATGATTCTTCCTGTGACGCTAAAAGCTGTTCCTGCCTACCTGATTTTAATACCGGTTCTTTTACAACCGGTTGTTCGATTTTCTCAGCAGCAATCGTGCTTCCCGGAATTTCAGGCGTATGTACATCTGTACCGGACAGATCTGTTTCAACGTCTATCCCACTTAAATCACTTTCAGATTGTTCAGAACTCGCCTGCTGCATTTGCTCGATCGCCATTTCAAGGTTGGTTTCCTCACGAATTACCGTATCATAAGTTTCATCATTATATACATTCATTTCCTCCGGAGCTGATATTTCCTCCGGAGCTGATATTTCCTTTTTTTCAGAAAGCTCCATATTTTCCTGAACCGGTACCACATGTTGACTGCAGTTCTTTAAAATACCTGACAGGAGAAAGATAACTACAAGAAAAACCAGCGCAGATTTCAACCAGTGTGATCCCAGTATCCGGCTGATTTTTGCCCCTGTTTTTGTTATGACCTGATTTTTATCACCTACCGGAATACAGTCATGCTTTTTTTCTTCCTCAGCTGTTTTTTCTTCCCCCCGAAGTTTCTTTTCTTTAGAAAATTCGGTTAAAAAATAAGGGTGGCTCCTCTTGCCTCTATCCGGTCGACTATACATAAACCTGCCTTTTGCAGGGAATTCATCTATACCTATTTCCTTTTTCGCTGTATAAACATCTTCTTCTTCAACAGATTTTCTCTGTGCAATAAAAGCCTTAAGCAGCGATGCATCGCATAGTTTGTTAATCAGCCGGGGAATCCCCTCTGTCATATTTGCGATAGCAGACAGGGCTTCTTCAGTAAAAATAGATTCCGGTCCTTCTGACATTTTTAAGCGATGTTTAATATACTGTTGCGACTGATTTTCATTCATTGGCTCAATTACCTGAATGACCGATATGCGCTGGGCAAGCTGAAGTCTCCGCGGCTCATTAAGCCGATCCAAAAGTTCCATCTGCCCCAGAAGCAATATCTGAATCAGCTTGAACTTACTGGTTTCAAGATTGGCAAGAAACAGAACCTCCTGGAACAGCAAATCACTCATGAGGTGGGATTCATCTATAATCAACACACAATGGCGGCCTTCTTCATTTATGCGAACAAGTTCACTACGAATCACGTCGTGAAGCATCAGTGACGAATCCGGTATTTCACTGACATCAAGGCATTTTGCAATATAGGCAACCATGTCTTCTGTTGACGTCATCGGAGTCAGCATCGAAATAACAATTGACGTTTCCGGCAGGTTGTCAGTCAAGGCATTTGCAAGTGTTGTTTTCCCGCATCCAATCGGGCCGGCTATGCCCAAAAGGCCCTTCCGCGTGACAACACTGTGCTTCATGAGTGCCAGGGTATCCCTGTATCCGGCTCCCATGTAAAAAAAATCCGGGTCAGGTGTGTTTTCAAACGGTAGTATTTTAAATCCAAAAAAATCTTTATACAACGGGTACCTCCATTGTGGATAGTTGTCAGTTGTCAGAATTTTCTAAGTCTGGATCTTTCCATTAATACATTTATAAAAAATAAAGTATTTCCCAGGATATATCGTCCGGCCATCCTTCGTGGATTCTGTAACAGCCTGTATAACCATTCCAGTCCCCTGTCGCCCACCCATTTCGGGCACCGCTGCAGCGTTCCCGCAAGATATTCAAATGCCGCGCCGGCTGTGATAAATACATTTGCAGTGATGGCCCTGTGGTTCTCGAGAATCCATTTTTCCTGGAGTGGCATTCCCATGCCGACGATAAGTATATCGGGGTTGTTTTGATTTATTATATCAATGACTGTGCTGTTTTCCCTGCCGCTTTTTTCAAAATATCCATGGTGTATTCCGGCAATCTTAATTCCTCCGGCATGTTCTTTAAGTCTTTCAGCTGCTTTTTCCGCCACACCTTCAGGACCGCCCAGCAGAAACACACTGTGGCCTTTTTCAGAAAGGTATTCTGCCAGGTGCCATCCCCAGTCAGCCCAGGTATTACGGCTTTTGATACGGTCTCCTAAGAATCTGGCCCCGATAACTACGCCGGCTCCGTCAACTCTTATTAAATCAGCCCGATTGTAAAAATCTCTCAGCCAGGCATATTTCACGGCCAGATTAATCCCGTGGATATTTCCTGAAAGAATAAAATTCTGGCCGTTAACAGCCACAAACCTGCTGATCGCTGTATGAATTTCATGCATATCCGCAGATGTAACCTTAACTCCTAATATTTTTACGTTTTTCATACTATTTTAACTTATAATGCGATTAATATCAACAAAATAGGTCTTTCTGATTCCTTCATGAACAGAATCAATGGAAATCCATTTTCCGTCATGGGAAAACCGTGGATGAAGGTCACAACGCCGGACATCGTCAAATTTCCATGCCGAAAAAAAACGGCCGATCTGAGTGGCACTCCCTGTCACTATATTAAAAAGGATCAGCATTCGCTGCCTTGCCCTGTCCGGATATGTGTCTGTGACAACCCATTTTCGGTCAGGAGAATAAGAACAGTGGCCATCTCCGAATCTGTCAAGTGTCCCTTCCCCGACTACGTCAAGCATGCCTGAATCAACGTCAATAAGATAATACCTGTCACCGGCAGAAGCGCTCCTCCCCCATACCAGGACATGATTGTCATCTCGCCAGTGGTAATGGGACACCATCCGTTCATCCATAAGGAGCTTAATATCACTGCCGTCGAATTTTGCACAATACAACCTGGAAAACCGGCCCGATGTTCCCAGGAACCTGTGCAGAAAGACAAACCGCTCTCCTGATGGCGAATAGATAATATGGTTCACCCAGTGAGCGGCGTCTTTCATTTCAGGAACCGGTTTAAATGCTGCCAGCCAGGCAATGGGAATGATCAACTCAGCTGTTTCCTGATTTAAATCCACCTGCCAGATACCATCTTCATTCAGCGGGAGATCCGGCGAAAAATTATTCACACCCACTGAATAGCCATAGTCGGGACGGTATTTCATCAGGCGTTTGTAGTTAAGGGTCAATGCCCTTTTCCCGTCCGGCTTCAGCGCCTGTATTGGCCATTTTACAAACCGGTTTTCACTGCCGTCTAAATTTATTATGCGGCTGCCCAGCACGTTATCTTCCGCCGTATTATAGATAATTTTTTTTTTATCCGTACCCGGAACCCACTGGGTCATTGCCCCCTGCTGCCAGTTCCAGGTTCGGGTTGTTCCCATGGCGTATTCTTTTCTGTTCCTTTGATCAGCAACAATAATCTCCAGTCTGTCTGACTTCAGTCTGTGGAAAACAGCCTGGTTCATATCTTTTATCCAGGGGGGCTTGTCATAATACCCGAAAAAGCATTCCCCCTCATGTTCTGCCAGGCCTGCCCACTGTTCAGGGCTGACAATCTTTGCTTCAGGATGAAGTTCACAGGCAAATCCTGACTGGCGGCAGAGGGGATAGGTCAGTCGTTTATAACTCTCCTTGATGATATTACGAAGCAGGGGAAACTTCTCCAGCCCCCTTGCAATGCTTCTCTCAAACTTTCCGAATCCGGTCATCCGTTAATTTCCACCTCATTTGAGGTTTCATCCAGTTTCCTGGGTGTCAGCTCTTCCATTAAACGGGTTTTTCCCAGCAGCCTTGACACCTGCTCTTTACGCAAAAACTTTCCGAGCGCCAGGTCATCCAGTCTTTCAGGCCGGGTAAAAAAACATCCCAGATACCCGAAAGGGATCACCAGGCTGGACAGATAGGGTCTTTCAATGGCACGAAATACAGATTTGCCAAGGACAAACATGGGATGCGCCCGTATCGTATACATGGCCTTACCTGTCCGCAGGCGCCCCCGAAACATTCCCCTTGCCGAACTGGACATTCTCATATGGTATAAGGGCAGGTCTCTTAAAGAGCGCGTTTTCCAGCCCTCCATCCTGGCTTTTGCCCCATCCAGTATATCCCATCCTAAAAACGGTTTAAGACCACCGATATCGGCAAAGCATTGCGCCCGGTAGGCCTTACACGCACCGGATACATGGGTATCCGGAATGCGTTCGAGCACCCATTGGCCATTGCGTTCAATATATGTTTTACCTGAAACCATTCCCAGGGCAGGGTCTTTTTCAAGCTGGTCGATAATTGTTTCAAAATAGGTTAACGGCAGAGTCACGTCGGCATCCATTTTAACAATAAAATCCACATCCACGGAAAGTTTCTCCAGGCCGGCATTAAACACGTGAACCACATTGGCCCCAACCAGGCGTTCCTTGTCACCGGAGATCTGGACAGGCACGATAAAATCATGTTTTTTTGATTCCGAACAAATCAAGTCCCAGGTGGTATCACCTGACCGATCATCGACGATGATCCATTTCACCGGCCTGACAGACTGATCGGCAATGGACGAAATGACGTCCGGTAAAAATTCCGCTTCATTATATGCGGGTGTAATAATGGCATACCGCTTATTACTCATATTCAATGTCCTCATAAACATGTAAATTCAATTCAGGCAGTTCACTGCCCATAATACTGATCAATCGCTTCCCGTTTTGATCAAGGTCAAACAGTTCTTCTGCGCGTTTTCGTGCATGTGCGCCCATACGGGCCAGCAGATCAGGGTCATCGGCCAGTTTTTTCAGGCGATCGGCCAGGTCCCCGTATGATCCTTTTTTAAACAGGAAGCCGGATTGACCGTCATCCACCATTTCCGGCAGCGCGGTAATATCAGGTACGACAACCGGCCTGGCCTTGGCCATGGCTTCTATGACGGTCATGGGCGTGCCCTCGCTTAATGATGACAACACCACAACCTGGGACCATTCATAAAGCGCAATCACCTCATCCTGGTAGCAGCGCCCAAGGAGTTTCACCTGGTCGGTTAATTCCAGTTTTTTGATGAGCGCTTCCAGTTCTTCCCGTCGGGGCCCTTCACCGGCAACTCTTAACTGAAAAACAATATTTTCCGCTTTCAGTACCGCACATGCCCGGATAATCACATCCTGTGCTTTTACCGGTTCAAGACGTGCCACATGCAAAATTCGTAACGGCGGCATATCTGTATTGACGGGAGCGGGTTCAGACCAGTGGCCTGTCTCTGTTTCCAGGCCTCCCCTGACGATATAAAACCGTTGGCATTCTAATAAAGGATATTTTTTTCTCAAATTTTCAATATGAAACCTGCAGTTGGAAACAACAAATTTCGCCCGTTTCAGTTTTTCCTCTGTCAGGGGTCTTTTAAGCAGCACATCAGAGCCGTGAATAGTCAAGCTGTAGGAAACATCAGAAATCATGCCTGCAAAAATAGCTATGCCAGCAGCGCCAAAGGCAAAATGTACATGGATATGAGTCACCTTTTCTTTACGAAGAATGTCAACCAGAACTGCTGCGCCGGCAAGATGCATCAAATTTCTCAGACGCTGCCATGGAAAATCGTCTGAAAGACGGAGAGCAAGCAACCATCCTTTTATATAACACCGCGGGTATTTTAGCAGGACCTTCAGGTTGCTTATTAAGTATGTCTTCCAGTTGATTCTGCTCAGATATCGTGTCTCGTGATAAAAATCTTCATCCTGGGGGTGATAACCGTCCGGCGCCGGTGGCCGGGTTGAAATCAAAACGGCTCCAAGTCCTAGCTTCTGTGTGGCTGATACCTGGTGCTGCACAAACGTTGTGCTTAATGCAGGGAATGTTGAAAAAAAATAGGCAACTCTTGCCATTTACGCCTCCAGAATATCCGTGCATGGCACCGGCTTAACCGGAATGCTCACAGACCCCATATTTGTATGGTCAGGGAGATTTACGGTTGTTTCTAAAATGTTTCCTTCAAGGCATATTCGGGTTTGATCAGGTCTTGGCGAATAAAAGCTCAGACCGGCCACCTCATCTTTTTCCGGCAACCGTTTCTCTGTAACCGGATCATCAAGCGATTCCAGATGTATGGTAAACTGGTTGCCCTCTTTTTCAACCCGCCATTTCAAATATCGCGACATCATCCAGAAATTGAGGATGTCGACCGTCGGTGCCACCCAGATATTGCCGCCATGGTACTGGTCGGAAAGATAGGTGAGTACCTTTTTCTCTTCATCCGGGAAAATATCACCTTTTGGATTCATGGGAAGCCCGAGATGACTGTAGAGAATAAGATAACCGGCCTTTTGAACAAGATTATCCAGAATCTTTGGCGACAACGACAGATGAATGTTTTCCCTCGTGGGCGATGTCCAGATACCTTCCGGATGAAAGTGGTATCGAGAAAATCCAATTATTCGCGTCATGTCCGCCAAACGGAACGGAGCTGCCAGTTCAACAATCTGTCTTGCTTTTCTTCGGCTGTACCTTCTGTTCAAAACGACTTTCATCATATTTTTCAAAGCAACCGTGGCGACCCGCGGCCACACATATGGAGATGAAATCCCCTGAATACCGGATAAGGGCCACGGCATCAGTTCCGACCACCAGTAATATCTAATACCAATACGTTTCATCAGATCCGCCGTATAATATGGCTGATCCGGTTTGTCGCCCCGGTAATTCAGATTCAGCCGGGCATGCATATTCTGCAAATTGCAGGAATCGCCATGATTAATCCACGCCCTGATTTTCAAATCATGCCGTTCAAATTCATCCACCAGGTTTTGTGCCAGAATTCTCAAAAACAGGGAATCGGGTTTTTGAAAATTAAAGTCCCCCCATGTATGGAGGCAGTCAATCAATCCACATTCAATTGCCTGCCGGATAAACTCAGCATCTTTTGAGGGAGTTTTACCGTCGTCAAGAAAATAGGCCATCTGACCTGGAATCTGACCAATACCGAAAAAGGAATCTGCCACCGGCAGACCAAGACCATCTTTCTCCGAGTTTAAGAAACGATGAGCCGCAACAAAGACATCCCTTGTACAAAAATCGATATCCGAGCACAGGGCAAACCCTGCCCGGTACGGGTAGGGAAACGGTCTCAGGCTGATATCATTTTGTGAGCGATTCACACGGTCTCCTTACAATTCTCGCACAGAATTATTAACGTTTTCCTGTGATCAACCGGTTAAAAACAGTTTCTGGCTCGCACTGGGCGGTTTTTTCCATTCTGCTAAAAAAATCAGCGGATCGAATATTACTGCCACGCAGATAAAACCGGCATGTTTTCCCAAAATAGCGATTCGTGGACAGATGGACCCGGCCCGGATCATTTCCAATTGCCATTTGAATTTTTGAACGGGCAAACAGATTTCCCTGTATCGCAAGTTTTCCGACACCCTTTCTGATCCGGATATTGCAGCGCCCGTTTCCAAAGACCATGTTACCCCTTACCACCAGGTCGTGGGGCTGATACTCTGCTGCATTTATTTCAAGCCCGTCCAGGCTGTTTTCCTGCAGCCTGTTTTCTTCAATCAAAAGGGTATGGGTATCATTGCTTCCTGCAACCACAATACCCGATCGCCCGTTGCCCCTGCAGATGTTTCTACTAATAATGTGATTCCGGCTTCCCACCCGGATGCCGGACCCAAAGGGATTGTTAAAACACATATTCCCGACAATACGATTCCCATTCCCGATGCAGTAGATTCCGTGGTCTAAGGGCGCCCTTGAGCCGTTCTCTTCACAGTTATTATTAACAATCTCAGAAAAATTACCCGTAACGAGAATTCCCTGATTTTTATTGTTTGCAACCTTACATCCTTTTACCATATGCCGGTAGCCTGGATTACCACCGGCATCTGCAATCAATGCGATTCCACAGGCATTGGATGCCTGGCTCACACAATTTTCAATATATATTTTCTGCCCGGCCATTACAGATATATTGTGCGATCCGGATTCACGCACAGTCACATGAACAATTTTGCAGTCGGTTGATGCCATGAGCTTGATACCGCAGCCGGCATATCCCTCAAGAACCAGCCCATATATTTCAATATATTTCCTGTTTTCCAGTAAAAATCCATATTTATTTCCCATGGCTTTAAAAACAGCCGTGCCTCTGGATTTCGCCCTGATAACGATCGGTTTTCCCGGGAGTCCGTCCGCTAACGGACTCAGTCTGTCCATGGGATAATAAATCCCCGGTTCAATTAATACGATATCTCCCGGTTTTGCTGCAAGCAGAGCATTCTGCAGATCACTGTCGGCGAATTCACCCGGTTTGACGATAATTGTCTCAGAAACCGCTTCCCGGCATAAGCAGACCATGGAAACAATTGCCGCAGCCAGAAAAATTTTTCTGTATAAAGTCCCCTTGTTTCTCATCCTGAAACAATCATCTTCTTCCCATAAGAAAAATCCCTCATGGTAATCGTTCTTGTCAGAAACGCAAGTGCCACAAACACCATACCGCCGAAACAGAGTTTGACAACCAAAAAACCAAAATACGATGCCGTTGTATATAAAATACCCCAGCAAAAAAAACCGCTGATAATCGGCCCGACAGCTATCTGTAGTATATGTGCTTCCCTGAAAAAAGTTTTCCCGACAACCATGCCCTGCAGAAAAAGCAGCAGGGCCTGAGAAAAGATGGTTGCCCAGGCCGCGCCCTGTTCTCTGAACACCGGGATAAGAAAAAAGTTCAGCACGATGTTTGCCCCGGCACAGGCCGTAAAGATTTTCAGCATCAGGTGTTCTTTGTCCATGGCAATAATGGCATTCGAAAGGGGCCAGTTGGCAAATGAGATTACCAGTGCGACCGCCATCAACACCAGTGTAGGCACTGCCGGTATAAATGCTTCTCCAAAAAGTAACAGGATAATATCCCCGGAAAGCCCGGCAAGAATCGCCCCGATACCTGTGCCGATAAAAAGAACGATTTTAAAATAGATTCTAAACAAATCATGGAATGCCTTTTTATCCCCATCTCTCATGCGACTCAAAACCGGCAGGAATGCACCGGTAATCGCATTTGGCAAAAATCCAAATGCACCTACCAGACGAACCGTAACCGAATAAAACCCGGTTGAAATATCACCTGAAATAAGTGAAAGCATCACCAGATCAATGGAGTTAAATACGGTCTGAACAATCCGGATGAAAAAAAAATTCCATGTGGACCGGGCAAGATCAATGGACTGTTTCAACGAAAAACGCATCTTTGCGAAACCGATCTTGCGAATAAATATCCACCACCCCGTGAAAAATGCAACAGCAAGTACCATACACTCAATAGACACAAGGGTATTCAGGCCATAGCCGGTAAAAACAGCATAAACACCTGCAGAGGTGTATGTCAAACGGAGTACAATGCGAATCAGTGCTTCAAAGTGAGATATCTGTCTGGCCCTGAAAAAAGCATACGTTGCCGTCATGTTTGTCCGGAAAAACATGGCTACGGAAAGAATCAGCACAACCTCTCTTTTTGCCGCCCCGGACGCAACCAAAGGAAGCAGCGCAAGAATAAGGCCCAGGCAAATTGAATAAATACCGATCTTAAGTGAAAACACCTGGGACAGCAACTGGGGGGCTATATCCGGATCTCGGCCTACCTCTCTCTGGATATAGGTCTCAAGTCCGAAATTGACAAATATTTCAAAAATTCCGACAAAACATAACCCAAAGGCATATATCCCCATGGCTGCCGGCCCCAGTTTTCTGGCAACCGCCATCATGAGGACCAGACCAAGAACTCTGGCCACAACCTCTGTTGCCGTCAACATAATAGTATTTTGAAATATTTTTTTACCCGTTGTGTTCATTTTGACTTGCCCGATATCTTTTCTTAAACCTTTTCCAGCGTTCCTTTGAACCTATCCCCGGATATAGGATTCCCCTGGTTTTCATTTCAAGGGCTTTATCATAAACCCGTCTTGTTTTATTGCTTATCGCCCCTGCCCAGTCCAGCTCCGTGTCTGCCTTTTTCCTGCCAGCCGTTCCATAATTCTTTGCTGTTTCCGGATTTTTCAGCATACGTATAATGCCCTGTGCCAGCGATTCCGGATCATTTGGCGGCACGAGAATGCCCTCTTTTTCGTCTGTCAGACTTTCCGGAATGGCACCCACCCTGGTTGCCACAACCGGGAGCCCGCAGGTATAGGCAAGATGCAAAGGCCCGGATTGACTGGCTTCGATATATGGAATCACCAGGAGACTGGATTCGGCAAAAAGCATTGCAGCATCACCCGCCGGGATATATTTATTTTGAATATCAAAATAGGGCAGCCCTCTCAGCTGTGGTTCCAACCGATCCAGTTCCGTTCCCTGCCCGGCCAGTATAATTTTTAACTCCGGAATCGCTTTTGCAACAATGGGTGCTGCCCTGCTTAAAATATCCAGTCCTTTGTAACGCTTCATTCTTCCGAAAAGGAGTACCTGGCCGGGTTTTCGCTCCGGCTGATAATTTCGAGGAATCCCGCTGCTCTGGAGATAAATATCATAATTCCCGTGGGGAACGATATTGACGACCCGCTCATCAATGCCATAATTTTTTATCAAATCTTCCGCCATATGGTTGCCATGGACGATGATCTGTGAGCAGAGCTCCATCACCTTGAAATGAAGCCACGCGGAATGGGCCCTTACAAAATCACCCGGGTGAATCCGTGTGTCGTGCACAGTCGCCACCAGGGGAAGACCGGTTTTACGGGCCAACCACAATACAGCAAATATTTCTGTATACGTACCACTCACCAACACATGAAGAACTTCGGTTTTATGCTGAATAATATCGCGAAACATACGCCCTATTTGAAACATTTTTCGCGGATCAGGGAAAATATAGTGGGGCGCTTCAATAGTTTTAAAATGACTGCGGTCAAAAAAATCCGGGAATTCCCTCTCAAGATTCTTCGCGTCCCTGTCATTCAATACAATGGCAACATGGTCTTTTTTTCCTAATCCCTGTGCCAGCTGTACCGAATAAACGCCTAATCCGGGAGAAAAAAGAAAGAGGTTCACATTTTTTCCTTATTAATTTTATTAATTATAGATTCATCATCCTTTGCAACATGATGTCCTCCATACTGAACCGCATAATACATCCCTGCAACCAGCCCGAAAATAAACCAGTATCGGGTCGTCAGGAGAACATATTCCCAGTCAACCTGGTGATGCAGGCACCAACCGGCCAGGCCGCCTAAAAACCCCATACCGATAAATGGAATTAATGGATCATCCCTGGACTTACTGATTTGATATAGAAAATAAAACATTAATACAAATATATAAATAAAAAGAAAAAGGGCCGGCAGCCCCAGCTCCCCTGCCACCAGCAAAAACACATTGTGAACCGGGTGTGGGAAGAGGTTTGTGATGCCTTCCCATGAATCATCATAGGCAATCGATGCATTGGCATATTGGCCAAAACCAACGCCAAGAATCGGATGGTGCTTTATTACATTTAATGCAACAACCGCCAGTGGAATTCGGGCCCGGGCCGCGCCATAATCTTCTTCAAAAAGCCTGCGCCTCACCGATTCGGAAAGTGTTATGGTACTCACTAAAATCACAACAACTGATATGGCGATGATGATCCCGGAAAAAAACTTTCGCCCGGTGATCCGGGACAGGCACAGGTAGCTGGTAACAAGTGCACCCAGACCAAACGCAATCCAGCCTCCGCGGGAATACGTCAAAAGCATTGTCAATGATGCCATGCAAAAAATTCCTGCCAGTACGACTTTAAAATTCTTCTTTAACGGAGAAAACAGCAGGGCAATATTTAAAGGAAGCAGCAGTTCCAGATAGGCTGCCAGCCGATTGGGGTGACCAAGTGTACCGCCGACACGACTGACCGTCTCTACACCTGCACGCATGGCAAAAAATGAAGATTCCTTTTCACCAAAAATGCCCGCCCCTAAGACACCGCCTGCAAAATGCTGGGCAAGACCGAAAAAGGATTCAATAACCAGGGTGGTCATAAGCATAAACACCACCATCAGGATCGTGCGGGTCTCTTTTACATTGTTTGCCACATACATGAAAATCAGCCAGTTCTGAAACATCATCCAGAGCGACCATGCAGAATGGATTTTAGGTGCCGTACTGCCGCCAATACCCATAACCGCTAAACCAAACATGGCAAGATAGGGAATTGTAAATGGCAGATAAAACCTGATTTTTTCATGGGAGTTTAAAACAAGTCGCAACATCCACGACATAAAAATTAAAAAAAAAGGGATATCAAATGCGGATATAACAAGACCGCTGATGGGACGATAAAATTCAGGGTCAGATCGTTGAAAAAAAAGATTGAAATCCAGTTTTATCGGCAGAAAAATAACCGCTATATAAAGAAGAGTTTTTTCCCTTTCCCGGATAATCATCAGACCGGAAAAGCCAACGGTGCCAATCAATATAAACACCAGCCATTTCAGTTCCATGGCGGTTGCCATGATCAGGCCTGCGGCGGCAACACCGCCCATTACCAGCATAAGCACCACTTCCAGTCCGAACTGCCTGTTTTTGTATAGTGAACTGAGTTTTGCTTTCATCATCGCACGGTTGTCAAATAATCTGAATCGCCAATCGTAAAAAAGAAATTTTCAGTTTTAATGATATCTTCATCCACAAGGCCATCACCGGCACCATAGAGAAACCCGCGAGTTCTCTTGTTTCTTATAAAAAAATGGGACCGCAGTATCTGTATCCTTTTTTTTTCATGGGCAGGTATCCATGTTTCCATAACGTCCGCATTTATACCTACCATCCATTCATGAACCGTGTGTACCATATTCCTGAATATATCGTCCCGTTTTTGTGAAACCAGCCAGTCCACGATAAATCCCCTCGTTCGTTCAGGTTCCACGCTTACGGTTGTCACCATATATCCCACAAGACGGCCGTACTCTTCAGCTTTCCATACCTGGTATTTCCTCCCGATGCCGGACATATATCGCCAGTCCAGGTATTCCTTCCCCCTGTGTTGAATGCAGGTATACTCTTCGCTCACTTCCGTCCAGAGGTAATCAAAGGCATCATCGATTCTATCTGTCTGACGGACGGAAACACGCCTTCCGGAAGAAAACAGAAGCCGTATCCGATGAATCATCCGTGTCATTTTGTCAATGATGTGCTTCACCCGCCTGTGATACGGGACAAGATAACCGGCGTGGATAATAGACGTATAAATGGGAATGGCTGAATCAATCTTCACATACTTTGTCAAAGATTGTTTGAAGAGTTTATGCGAAATGGGATTTGTAAACCCAAAAACCGGTGTCTCCCTGATCAGGTTGTTAATCTCATTGAGAATCAGGCTATACGCCCCTCCTCCCCTGTAGGCTCCGGCTGCCATAACATCGGCTAACATGACCGGGAAGGTCTGATACCTGCCCATTTTTAAAGGGCGGGACCAGAAACCTGTAAACGCCACCAGATGACCGTCCTCATTTTCAACACACCAGCCGCGGGTACCAAACGGCGGGTCAACATATTTCCATTTCCAGTATGCCTCTGTCTGGGAAAACGCCCAGACATCTTCCAGAAGTCCGGGCAACCGTTTGCAGTCATCAGGAATAAAATCTCGCAATACTACTTTCTGATCAGGCATGGTAATCGACTATCTCTCTATTAGATAAACCGGTAAACCCATCTGGGAATAACAAAGATGCGTTTGTTCAGGAAACACCCTGCTATTCTGACACCATCAATTTCCAGTTGCCTCTTCAGTTCGGATATAACCTCCAACCGGGTGCGGTTTACTTCTGCCACGATGATAACTCCGTCTACTTTTGACGAGGCCATGCGGGTCCGACTGGATTGAAGGGCCGGTTCGGAGTCGATCAGAACAAAATCATAATTATTCTTAACCTCTTCAATAAAGCTGGAAAATTCTTCCATATCAAAAGGTGACATCAATTGATGGGCGCTTTGCCCCACGGGTAAAAGATCAAGATTGGGGACAGGGCTTGCCTGGATAACATCACTCAGGCTGCGCCCTTCAAAAAAATGATCCATCAAACCGGGCTCCGGTGAAATACCAAACACTTTGTCCAGAGAGGGATTCCTCAAATTTGCATCAACAAGCAAAATCCGTTTTTCAGAAAGATCCATGCCGAGAATTAGACCCAGATTGAATGTTACAGTGGAAATTCCTACTTTCCCTGAAGCCCCTGTAATAAGAAAAACACTTAAATTTTCGTTTCCTTTTAATGCGACAATTTTGTTTTTCAGCGACCTGAAACTTTCCAGGGCAAGGGGAAACTTTCCTGGACTGAACATCCAGAGAGCCGGCACGTCCTCATCGTTTGTTCTGCATAGCTGTTCTGTTGCCGGATGGGCGCCAAACGGATACGCTTTGTGATGGCTGCTTTCCGGTATCTTTTGGTCCCCGGATGGAGCTTCTTCATCCATGGATTCTTCGCCACTAGTCTGGCCAAGTCCCATCAGGTTTCCCAGATCATTTTTCTCCTTCACGGATTCATCAGGACAATTCTCCAGATTTTCTGAAGGTGACGTCATATCTTCCGATACAGAACCAATTCTCATTAAATCCCCCAGATCCCTTGCTTTTGTATCATCGTCATGCTTTTGATATTTTTTTTCTTCATTCATCATATAGCATTCTTATTCCTGCGGTTCTATCTTAGCTAAAGATGCCAGTACCGGTACCTGGCAGTTCCTGAACAGATCTTCCGGCCGTTTTACCGTATGATCCAGGTAATAGGCGGCAAAAGCAGCTCCAATACCGGCAAAAATCCCCATAAATACAGATATGATCCACATCCTTACCTTTTGGGGAAACACCGGGGCTGACGGTTGATTTGCCCAGCTGACAACATAAATATTGGATACCCTTGACGCATCCTTCTGATTGCTGATACGCGCTTCTTCTGTCTGGTCCATATAAAGAATATAATTTTTCTTATTCTGATTCACTTCACGATTCAGCGCCCGCCACTCGATCTCTTTTTCACTAAGAAACCTGGATTCTTTCTCAATCCTGTTAATTTCCGCAGCCAGTGCCTTTCTCTGGCTGGACAGTGCGTTCGTGTCGTACATGATACCCCGCAGGATACGACTTTGCTCATTTTTGATTTCCTGCTTGAACCGATCCAGCTGTTCCAGGGAATCCCGGTATTCAACAGAAGATTCCGGATAAAGTAGTGAAATCCTCTCAAACTCCACCAGCATCGGCACCATGGCCTTCGTGAGCTCAATAACCAATACATTATCCCGAAGTTCTTCAACCATAGCCGGCAGCCCTGCACTGCGATTCATTTCTTTTTCTGTCTGGTAAATTTTTGACCGGCTTTCAGCTATCTTTCCATAAATCATACTGAGTGTTTTTCTCAAAGTCCTTATAAGCTCCAGGTTTGCCGAACGTTGACTCTTGATTTCGATAATTGACCATTTTTTCTGGAAAGATTTCAACGCCTTTTCACCTTTCTCCAGTTTCCTTAAAGCAATCCCGGCCTGTCTGGAATAAAATGCAACCCCCCCTTTTGGCTTGAGTACTTCAATATGATAGTCTAGGTGCTGATTGAGAAATGTGTTTACTATCTTTGTGATTCTGGCAGGATCCTTTCCCGTCAGGGTGACCCGGATCATATTTGAAAGCGTAACCGGTTTGATTTCCAGCTGCTTTTTGAGTTGTTTCACCTGCGCTTCAGTGGGATCTGTCCGAACGGAAATTTTTATCCATATCAGGATCTCCCTGAAAGCTGATTGGACCATATATATGGCTTTCGAAACAATGCTTTTATTCTCCCTGGGTTTATCCAGCGCCAGTTCCTTCACAACCCTCCGCAGGAGTTCATCAGATGTCATGATGTTTATTTCAGCATTAATATCTTCACGGGTAACCGGCCACACCCTGAAATTTGTCAATGTTTCCAGCTTCAGTGTGGTATCCACAAATGGTTTTACAAACACATTGGCCGTAACCTCATATATGGGCGATACCAGGAACGTGAACATAAACGTGCCCACTACCGCCACAATTACCGTTCCAGCCAGTACATGAATTTTTAAAAACACGATGAACAGGATATCCCTCAGGGAAGTCCGTGCGATATTTACTTCTGTATTTTCCATAGGTCAATAAATAGACAATCCATGCGATTTAACATGGCATTTCAAATAAATAGTAAAAAGTTAAAAGTCAGAAATAAAGAGGGTTGAATATATTTCTTTTACCTCAGCCATTATTTCACCGCCTTGCCACCGAGTGAGTATCCCACATCAAAAGTGAGCGGAATCAGCCGCCACAGGGACTCACCCACGATAGAGGCTTTTGCAATACCTGTTCGGGGGACATAAACAACGTCATACTGTTTAATAATCGGATCTGACTGCATATCGCCTTTTCCAATAATATCATTCATATCAATGGTCCGCGCGGCAGGCTCACCATTCTCACTCCGGCTGATGAGGACGACCTGGTGCGTATTCGCCTCTCTCGCAAACCCTCCTGATTGTGCAATCAGTTGTGTCAATGTTACAGGGCCGGGAAGTACATAAAAATTGGGTCGATTCACCTGCCCCATTACATACGCGCGATTGGAAAGGGCACGCTGCACAGCAACTGTAACGCTGATGTTATTTACGAACTTTTCATATCTTTTTTCAACCTCCTGCCCCAGTTCACTGCTCGTCAGACCTGCTGCATGAATTTCCTTTATATAAGGGAGAGATATTATTCCATCTGGTCTCACGACAACAAGCTTTGACTGCCCCCGCTGGACAGTTGTAACGGCCTTTTTCAGCTCCTCAGCCCGGGTATTAAAACCGATCACTTCAACCGTTACATCTGTTTTGGAAAGATGCGGCTTATATACTTCTTTTATATTCTCAGCAAGCGTGGATGGCTTTAACCCTGCGGCCTTAACATCCCCCACTTTCGGAAGCGTGATATATCCATCCGGTCTGAGCCTGACAGTCCTGCTCATTACAGGATAATAATAAAAATCAATTCGAATGGTATCGCCTGTGCCGACCTTGTAATCTCCTATAAAATGGTCCGAAACAATATGGTAAAGAATTTCCAGCTCATCGCCCTGCCCGATCCGGTACGTGGTCGGAACCAGACATTCCACATTATCCGGTTGTTCGGCATTATCCCGGATGTTTATCCGCGGACTGCCGCAACCGGCAGAACAGATCAACCATGCCGCTACAACAGCAAAAACACACCAGTGACTGGTCCCAAATGTTTTCAGTTTATACATAAATCTTTCTTCCGTTTATTTGAGCAACAAATTATCAAGGATTTTTACAAACGCCGACCCGGTTGCATACTTTTAAATTATTTATGAAATGTTTTTCAGGTTTAGATTAGGATTTAATATATCTACTATACTTCAAAATCTCAATAATTTCAACTAATTTTATAATTCGCCAGACAGGTACACATTTGATAATAAACAATGAAGTTTGATTTGAATGAAGTTTGATTTGAAAGCTGACGGAATGCAAATTGAAATGCATTCCAATATAAACCCCTGCAACTTTTGTTTATTCAGAAACTTTTATTACAAACTCATCAGACCTGCGATATATAGGCTTTTATTCCATTATCGTATCCAAAAGGTGCAACTTAAACTGCACTGAAATCTAAAATTGATATTCATCTAAATCACCTTATCTTATATGTTTTTCAGCATGTTAAAATACATTCCGGCTATGGCATAATCATTGCTATACAAGAAAATATCTTAAAAAAAGTATCTTACGTTTTTCCAGAATTCGGCCAGGATTCTGTTAATGGTTATTTAAATATTCCGTTTCAAATTTTTTCAGGTTTCATGCACTTATAAAAAGTAAGGAGGAACACAATGGAAAATGTGAACAGTATACCGATTAACGAGTCAAATTACACACCAGATGACACAACCTGCAGACAGAGTGAGTCTACGAAAATTGAAGTTAACGAACTATCCTGTGAAAATTGTGATGAGACAATTGCAGGCACATTCTATGAAAACGACGGAGAGGTTATTTGTGTAACATGTAAAGAAAAAATGGAAAACAATCTGACTACAGGGAGTGATACCGAAAGAATTATCCGTGCTGTTGCATTTGGCGTACCCGCAGCAGTCGTTGGCGGCGGTATTTATTTTGCCCTCACCGAATTAACCGGATATGAATTTGGGCTGGTTGCCATTATTATCGGCCTTCTCGTGGGTGGTGCGGTCAGATTGGGAGCAAGACATAAGGGAGGATGGACATTCCAGTTATTAGCGATACTTTTAACATATTGTGCGATTGTTGCAACTTATATCCCACATATTCCGGGTGGAATTGAGGCCGGAATATGGGCTGCTTTGTTCAGCCCGTTCAAATATGGCCTGCAAAACATTATGGGTACTATCATCATTAGCATCGGGCTCTATGAAGCCTGGATGATAAATAAACGGGCAGTGTTAGAAGTTAAAGGGCCATTCGAACTGCCCGGCAATAGTCATTAGCGTAAGTTATATTCTCTCAGGAGACCGGACGTATTGTGCGACAGCCGGTCTTCTGGTCTGCCATGGATGCCTGTGAAAGGGATCTCCGGATATTGAAAAATTATTCAACCTTTTCATTGGCCGGCTTACCATACACCTTTTTATAAGACCGGCACGCGGGACAGATATGGCGTTCAACTTTTACAATATTATATAAAATCCCTTCGCCTTTTTCCCTTGCCCGCGTACATACCGGACACATCTCTTTGCATACTTCAGCCAGCCGGGTTGTCAGTTTACCATGCGTCATAATAAATCTCCTTTTCCCATCCTATATTTTAAAACTTTCTTCTCCTTTTCCATACAGTTTTCTCAGTTTGGGCTTTTCAATTTTCCCTGTGGGATTTCTGGGGACATCGCCGAAAATAATTTTCCGTGGTCTTTTGTATCGGGGTAGATCCATGCAGAAAGCATTGACTTCATCTTTGGTAAGCTCCTGACCGGATTTGACCAGGATGACGGCTGTTGCTATTTCCCCTAAGCGAAGGCTGGGAAGGCCGATAACCGCCACATCCTGAATTTTTTCGTGGGTCTGTAAAAAGTCCTCAATGTCAACCGGATAAATATTTTCTCCACCGGTAATGATAACATCTTTTTTCCTGTCAACCAGCCAGACAAACCCATCCTCATCCTGCCTGGCCATATCACCGGTTAAAAGCCATCCGTCAACAATAACTTCACTGGTTGCTTCGGAATTTTTATAATATTCTTTCATAATACCCGGGCCATTGACCATAAGCTCTCCGATTTCACCCCTGGAGACGGTTTTTTGATTGCTGTCAACAATTTTGATCTCCCAGTCAAACCCGGGAATGCCAATAGCACCAACTTTATGCATATTTTCAAGGCCGAGATGAACACATCCAGGGCCGGTTGTCTCTGTCAAACCATAGTTTGTATCATACTGGTGATGGGGAAATATCTTCATCCATTGTTTAATAAGGCTGGGCGGCACCGGCTGCGCGCCTATATGCATGAGCCGCCACTGATCCAGCGTATAGTTATGCAGTTTGATATCCCCGTTTTCAATTGCAAAAAGGATATCAAGTGCCCATGGAACCAGAAGCCAGACGATTGTAATTTTTTCCTCCGAAACAGCCTCAATAATACGACGGGGTTCGATGCCCTTCAAAATGACAGCTTTTGCACCCACAATAAAATTTCCAAACCAGTGCATTTTTGCACCGGTATGGTAAAGCGGTGGAATGCACAGAAAATTATCTTCATGGATTTGTTTATGATGGCGGTTTTCAATATAACAGGCATGCTCCAGATTTCTGTGTGAAAGAAGGGTTGCTTTTGGCGTACCCGTGGTTCCTGACGTAAAATAAAGCGCGGCCATATCTGCGATACTGATTTCAACATGAGGCTCAACCGGTTCATGTGATGCCAGAAACGCCTGATAGGCAACGGCATATTCAGGCCTGACTTCTTCCGGACCAACAAAAATATAGGTTTCAACAGTTTTGTCAAGATCTGCCCTTATTTCATTGACCCGGTCCACAAAATCCTCGCCAAAAATAAACGCTTTTGCTCCGACAGTTTCCGAACAGCGCCGAATGGTTTTGGATACAAAACGAAAATTCAGGGGAACCGCCCATGCGCCGGTTCGAAGAATACCAAAATAAACAGGGAGCCAGTCAATACAGTTCATCATCAGGTGAACGACTTTGTCTCCCTTTTTTATCCCCCTGGCGATAAGTGCCTGAGCCACTTTGTTTGCCTGCTCATCAAACTCTTTCCAGGTGATTTCCACACGCCTGTTTTTCGCCGGTTCCCGTTCCACAAGGGCGATTTTTTCATCATACATACGGGCATTCCTGGCCAGTATCTCCGTAATCAGCATATTAAAAACCTTTTTTAGGATTCCATCGATATTAATCAGGTGAATATCAGACAAGGCGAAAATGGTCAAGGTTTCCGATATCCAACTGGCTGGAACTGAACACTGACAACTGCAAATTGCATAAATCATTCCGACCTCATTTTTTTAGTTGACAGCCAAACCTGTTTTTTCATATATTTTTTATTTTTGAAATGGAGGAATTACAAAATCAACTATAGGTTATCCGAATTAAATATATTTTAAACAATTAAATCAGGAGGTAAACTGTAATGGCAGAGTCTTTTGAAATTACTGATGAAATGAAAGCCAGAGTCGGTGTAGAATCCCCACCATGGACTTTTGAAGTTACAACGACAGGTGTTCGGGCATTTGCACGAGGTGTAGGATATACAGATCCTGTATATTATGACATTGAAGCTGCCCGGAAAGCCGGTTATCGTAATCTGCCTGCACCACCAACATTTCATGGAACACCCATTTATATCCCTGGCAAATCGGAAGAGACATTCAGCACCCCGTTAGAATGTGATATTACTGTTGATCACGGCCTTCCCAATACGATAGACGGGGGGAAAGTTACCGAATATTATGAACAGATATGTGCCGGTGACACCCTCACATGTGTGACCAAACTGGCAAGCCTGGACTTAAAGGTAACGGGAAGTGGAATTACCATGTTTATCCAGACCATCGAATTCAAATTTACAAACGAGGATGGAAAAGTTGCCGTAATCGATCGATTAAAAGTTATCAACCACTAAAGGGAGGTATAAATATGGCTGTTACATGGGATAATATTAATGAGGGGGATTCGCTGCCGGAACTGAAAAAAAAGCCCAGCCTGACACAAATGGTTAAATTTGCAGCAGGCAATGGCGATTTTAATCCCCTGCACCACGACTTTAAATATTTTGCATGTGAATATCTGGGTTCCGTCCTTGTTCAGGGCCATTTCAGATATGCCGCACTGGGTGAGCTTGTTCAGACATGGCTGGGACATAACCAGGGCGGACGGATCAAAAAAATGTCCTGCCAGCATCGCGGCATGGACTTTCCGGATGCCGACATAACCTGTAAAGGCACTGTTGACAAAAAGTATGAAGAAAACGGCGAAAAGCTTGCCGATCTAACGATCTGGACGGAAGATAACGAAGGGAAGCAAAACTCACCAGGGGCCGCCACCATCGTTTTTGTTTAGATAATAAGAATTTGAATTTATTGATATTATCAGTGATATTGAACTGGCCAGGCCAATCTTCTTGTTGTACGCGTACCCTATGAGCCCTTTCAAAATATTCAGGAAATGATGCAGGGAGAACAACTTTATGAATTTTATAAAACAGGGAATTATCACCTTCATAATAGCATCATTATGCAGTGGGCTTACATGCCCGCCTTCAGTCAGTGCCAAAGACAAAAAAATCCAAATTAAAATGGCATCTCTTGCCCCTAAAAACGTTGGATGGGCAAAACATATCCGGGAAATAATTCATCCGGCAATAGAAAA
>JAUXDD010000206.1 GCA_030618465.1 Desulfobacteraceae bacterium | reverse complement strand
AGACATAATTGCATCATATAATCAGTGAGCAGCATCCGAAAACCTGCATCATGTATCCTTAACCCCTCAGTCATTTCACCCCATCCCCCATTACGCATCCCCCATCCCCATCCCGCATCTCGCATCTCGCTTCCCACAGCCCACATCCCTCAGCCCACATCCCGCAGCCCACATCCCGCATCTCACATCCCGCACATTTGGCATATTTTATGCTGCTGTTTTATGATAAATAAAAAACTTTTAAAACAGGGAGGCTGAAAATGAATGCTAACGATGATACAATTAAAATTAAAAAGATAGCTCATACAGACAACACCCATATTCAAACCAGTCTCTACAGCCTGATTGAAGCGGTTCGTGAAGCCGCATCCCCGGTCGATGAAGAACTGGTTCCTTCGGTTGTTGCCAGTTTAGTCAACAGCAGAAAGATAAAGCTGTACTGCGAAAATAATCACTGCAGCAGCCTTACCAACTAATTCAAGATGAAAAAAAGAATATTTTCAAAACGTTCAACCATTGATGCACCAGTTGAAGAAGTATTCAACTGGCATGCACGTCCCGGCTCAATTGAAAGGCTCAGTCCACCCTGGGATCCGCTGGAAGTGATTGAACGAACAGGCGGTATTGAAAAGGGGGCGGAAGTTGTTCTCGGGATGAAAGCCGGACCGATTCCTTATAAATGGCATGCAAAGCACATTGTTTTTGAAGAGAACAGGTGCTTTGCAGACACCCAGACAAAAGGGCCATTTTCAGAATGGACCCATTATCACAGCTTTAAGGCTTATGGGAAAACACAATCTATCCTGGAAGATAAAATTGAGTTCGCCCTTCCGTTTCATCCGTTGGGGAATATGTTTGCCGGCAGGATTATAGAAAAAAAACTGGGCCGGATTTTCAAATACCGGCATCACACAACCATTGAAGACCTGAAATGTCATCTCAGTGTAAAAGACAATCCACCGCTTACCATTCTTGTTTCCGGTGCAAGCGGACTCATTGGAAGGACTCTGGTTTCCTTTCTAACAACAGGCGGGCACCGGGTTGTCAGGTTAGTCAGGAAAACGCCAGATCCAAAAAAAGACGAGGTCTTCTGGGATCCGATGTCAGGCGTTTGTGAGGCAGACAGGCTTGATAAAATCGATGCGGTTATCCATCTTGCCGGCGACAATATTGGAAAAGGCCGATGGAACAGGAATAAAAAGAAAGAAATAATGGATAGCCGGGTTAAAGGTACTGCCCTTGTTGCTGAGACGGTTTCAAAGCTCAAAAATCCCCCTGAGACATTTATCTGTGCATCTGCCATCGGATATTATGGTGACAGGGGGGATAAAATTCTAACCGAGCATGACGGTCCTGGATTTGATTTTATATCAAAAGTATGCAAAAAATGGGAAGCATCTGCAGAACCGGCCGTTTCAAAAGGAATCCGAACAGTATTTTTAAGAATCGGAGTGGTATTAAGCCCCTCTGGCGGCGCCCTGGAAAAAATGCTTGTACCGTTTAAGCTTGGTCTGGGAGGCAAAACCGGACACGGCAGCCAGTACATCAGCTGGATAGGGATAGATGATGTGATCGGTGCCGTCCACCATGTGTTGTTTAATGATACCATCAGCGGGGCAGTCAATATTGTATCGCCTGAGCCGGTGACAAATGCAGTGTTTGCAAAAAAACTAGGAAATATACTTTCCCGGCCGGCAGTCTGTAAGATCCCGGAATGGGCTGTGGCCCTGGTATTCGGTGAAATGGGCAGAGAACTGCTTTTGTCAGGCACCCGGGTGCACCCTGGAAAACTCATGGAAACAGGATACCAATTCAGGCATCCGGGCATTCAAAATGTGCTGAGTCATCTTCTGGGGCTTCAAATAAAAACAGGTGGACTCTGATATGAGCAACACACTTAAAATTGTACTTGCCTTTTTAATGGTACTGGCCCTTTTCTTTGGATTTCTTTCTCTTTTTGTTCCTTCGGATTATAATTTTGAAAGACTTCACATCTTTTTATTCAATCTTGTTGCAGGCGGAACAATCGTCATTTTGTATACTGAAGGCAGAAAACACCTTTCCCTAATATCAGCCTCTTTTTTTATTATCTCAATTGCTTTTGCTGTGGCGGCATTTTTTGAAATTTACCCCTTTTCAATGACAGTGGCCCTTGTCCTTGCCGGAATTGTGGAATTTTTACGATGGAAGCGGTTTTCCGTGTTTCCGATTGATTTTTTTAAAAAGGATGTCCCCATATACGAAAAATTTCACCAGGCATCACTGCTCTGTCTTTCCATGGGGCTGGTTATTTCCACCCTTGTCACCCTGAACAATGAATATCTTAAACTCGTGACCATGCCCAAGCTGAAACTGGACACATTTTTCCTTGGATTTTCCTTTCCGCTTTCCCTGATCACTTTTTCCGTCATCTTCCGCCTCATGAAAGAAGGGGTGGACGATACAACCAGAAAAATGAAGGAATTCGGATTCTGGTCCGTTAACCTGGGCGTGGTTATTTTTTTTCTGTTCATCATTTTCGAAAAAATTGTTCCCCAGATATTTGTCACCACCATTCTTTTCCTGACGGTTATCATGATTCTTATCATTTACAGCCGCCATGGAAACCGACTCCAGCAAAAAAACTTCCTCACATCAGGTATCGGTTTCCTGTTGGTGACGGCTGTTACCGGTATTGCCTATATCCTGCTTGCGCTCACGCCCACATACAGTTCTGAAGAATACAAATGGCTGATCAGGCTCCATGCATTTGCATCGCTTTACGGGTGGAATTTCTGTGGACTTGCCGTGATTTTACGGTTTGACGATTTCCCCATAAAACTTCACTCCACAAAAATTATCCTGTTTCACTGGGTTACGGTTCTTTTGTTTGCTCCGCTTGGTGATTTTTTCCGGTTTTTCAGTATTGTTGCGATCTTGAGCTACGCAGCTATTTTGTGGGCTGTTCTGTTCAGCAGAAGTGACCATAAATATTTGTAAATAACCGCCTTTGAATAAGTTTTTGTTATGCTCGGACCCGGCCAAAGACTATGCCTTGTATATAAAGATTTTTACCTGGCTATTAATTCTTAAATCCCTGAATTCGCAATTCCTCAATTATTGAAATGTGTTTATAGTATCATAATATTTTATCAGCTTCTACAACCATGTTTCTTTTGATTACAGGAATTCCCCCTGCATCTGACCTGATTCCTGCACACATGACACCGGTCATCACTGCACCACTGGCATGAAAAACAGTCTCTGCAGGGATACTTCTGAAGCTTCCTGACATCTGCCTCCGGCACAAAAACCTTTCCTTTTAATCCCGGTACGTTAACAAACGGCATAGTGACCGTTTCTCCTTTATCCCTGGCAGGTGCCGTTTTTCAGGATGTGTGTTAAATACATATGTGTATCAGGAAGAGTAGAGTGAGACGGTTATTGTGCAGCAGTTACTTTGAATAACTACTGCACGATTGAATTGCGTTATTAACCGGCTGAGGGTGTAAATCCGGCGAGCACATCGTTTTTAAATGCATCCAGCCCGATTCGGTCAATCAACTTTCCGATCCGTTCATGTTTCTTGCCGTTTTCACGGTAATAGTCCATGATCTTGTCAACCATTTCAATGGCCTCATCATCATTGAGGTCTTCAATGACTATGTCGGCAAGCCTGGGTTTTGCCGTCCCCTTGCCACCGGCCATAACGGTCCACCCTTTTTTCTTTCCCACAAGCGACAGGTCTTTTATACAGTTTTCCGCGCACTGGTTGTTGCATCCGGATGCTGCCAGCTTGGTTTTACTGGGAAACTCCACGCCATGATATCTTCCATCAAGTGCCATGCCCATTTTAAGACTGTCCTGCTGTCCCCGCCGGCAGAAAGTTGTTCCCGGGCAGGCCTTGATACTTCTTACGCATAGTCCCACCGCATGGCCCGGCTTTATTTCAAGATCATTCCATACCTGGTCTATACTTTCCTCTTTGATTCCCACAATGGCAATTCTCGCGGCACTTGTGATTTTAATGGCGGCGGCATCATACTTTTCAGCCACATCGGCAATTCGTCTGAGTTGATCCGGGGTCGCGACTCCGCATGGAAAGTGTGGTGCAATCGCGAATGTTTCCTTATCCCGTTGAAGTACAGCTCCTTTTTCTCCATCTTTCAACATAAAATTACTCCTCCTATTATATTTATTGTAATCATCATTTCTACAAAACGAACTAACTATCGAAATTTATTTTTTTGCAATATGATTATTCAAAAGGTGTGCCAGATACTATATCATTGGTGATATGACAGGAATGTTCCCACAAAACCGGTTCCGCCTGTGATAAATACTCGCATGATAAAATCACCCGATTTGATTGATTATCCACTTTAATACATAACTTTGTCTATTGTGAGGAATGTGTTTTTTCAAATCCCTGCGAAATATTTCAGCACGGGCCATGCTCTTATGCCCCCCGGCAGACCCGATACGCCCGAACACTCTTTTGGCAAGTTTTCCGGCATCTCTTCGAATACCGTCATTCCTGATAATGATAATCAGTTTTTTGTCATGATATCCGGCTACGACGCTCCATGTAATCGAACTGACTGTCATGAAAAAATCGGCTATAAGCACACATATATCCGGACTGCTGACAGTGCCCAGATGCACAAAGATTTTCCCGTTTTTTTGAACCCTGTTCCGGATGGCAGATGTAAAGTATTTAAGAAATTCGGGATTGATTTCAGCCTGCTCGATTCTCTGATCCAGATGCATATTCGCATATTTATACAGAAACTGAAATGCCCTGACATCCTCAATTAATGTCTGGCGCTTGAAATTGTTTGTATCTGTCTTAATAGCATAAAACAGCCCTGTTGCCAGTTTTACAGAAGGTTTGATTTTTGCGGTTTTCAAATATTCTGTCATAATGCTTGCCGTAGCCCCGTATTCCGGACGGATATCCGCATAATCGGCCACATCACATGAAACCGGATGATGATCAATAATCACATCCGGTCTGAACATGGAAAAATATTCATGATGGTCAGGCTGTGCATCAACAATAACATACCGATTGAAATCACTGTTATTTATCTGTTCGATATGTACCAGATCCACATCAAGGAGGCGTACCATTAAAATATTGTCAGGCCGTTTAATTATATTAATATTCGTTATTGTTACACTGGATACCCTCCTCCAGAGCAATCTTTTTACAGCCATGGCACTGGCAATAGCATCAGGATCAGCGTTAATAGGAATCAGTACGTGATCACCACCTGAAAACCGGGCATAAAACCGGCGAAGTCTCTCTGCAGCAGAAATTGTCATAATTAAACCGTTTTATAAAAAGGTAATCCAGCTCTTGTTTAAGTAAAAAACCTTACGTTAACCACATTACGTACCCCCGTAAATAAATACCAGGTCTGGTTGTATCAAACATTCTGTTCAGAAGGCAAAGCCTGCTGAACTCTAACCTTGCCCTCAGGACAAGGCTGACAGTTATTTTGAGAATATTTGCGAAATATTATCAATTTTTTTGATTTTAAACAAGTTCAATTACACATCCTGCGGCCAATAATGGCACATTCCTTGCTGTTTTATATATTCAAACATGGAAACCAACAAATACTGGAGGAACACATGATACACATTGAAGAGTTAAAAAAAAACAGGGCACTGCTCAATGAAATTGACTGGGATATGACCCCTG
>JAUXDD010000066.1 GCA_030618465.1 Desulfobacteraceae bacterium | reverse complement strand
TAATCTGTCTGAATCGAAATTTTGTTCTCACCCGGCCATGGGATGATATCTGCGATGTTTTTTTTCATGAAATTGCCCATCAATTTTCTGAAGAAGTATTGGGAGCGCATAACGAAACTGCCCACGGGAAAACTTTTCAAAAAGCATGTTTCCTGCTCAGGGCAAATCCCAAAGCATCAGGATATTACCAGCCCCTTCATGATCAGATCGCTGAAAAAAATGCAACCCATGAAGACAAAATGATGCTTCGCATAAAAAAACTTCTGGCCCTGGCTGAAAGCAGTAATCAATATGAAGCGGAAGCAGCCATGGCAAAAGCATATGCGTTAATTAAAAAATATCATATTGATCGTTTATCAATTGTAAAACAAAGAAATTATGTCAGCATATTTCTTGGAAATCCGGCATTGAAGCATTTCCGGGAAGCTTGCCATCTTGCCGCTCTATTAACTGATTTTTATTTTGTTGAAGGTATCTGGACATCTGCATATGTTGTGGAAAAAGAAAAAATGGGAAGAGTACTTGAAATCAGCGGCACCGTTCAGAATGTCAGGATTGCAGACTATGTCCATGATTATATTTGTAATTATATAGATATTTCGTGGGATCATTATAATAAAAACAAAGGTTTGAATCGTTACCGCAAGACTGATTATGCCATTGGTATCATTGAAGGATTTCGTGCCAAACTGGAATCACAAACCTTCGCATCAAATAGCGCTAATGCAAACCATTCCCTGGTTAAAATTGAAGACCCATTACTTAGAAAATATTTTGAATACAAATACCCGCATACAACCCATCGGTACAGGAATGTTTCCAGTCAGGATGAAAATGTTTTAAATGCGGGTGTAAAGGCCGGTCGTGATTTGATCATTTCCAAAGGTATCTCAGAAAAAAGTAACCGGCAGGGATTGTTGATCGGGCACTGATTGTTATTTTACTTCAACTGATCACCTGATAAACCTGAAACGCTTCCATCAATTATCAGATGTCTTTCATATGGTTTTAAAAAACTATAACTTCCCGGATTCAATTTTTTTGCTGAGAAATGCCACCTGCTTTTGAATGGGTATATTTTCTTTTAATCCGCGCTCAATTGCACTGATGGAATGAAGCGCTGTTGCATGATATCTGTTAAAACTCTTTCCGATTTCCTGAAGTGGCTGTTCCGTAAATTTCCGGGTAAGATAAATGGCAACCTGCCGTGGCCGGACAACAGACTGCTTTCTCGATCGGGAAATAATATCATCAACTGAAATTTTATAATACCTGCACACAAGTTCTTTAATTAAATCAATTGTAATGGTTTCCCGTTTCCTGGTAATATTTTTCACTACACTTTCAGCGAGATAATGATCAATCGGAGCTCCCAACAGAAATGATTTTGCCACCACGCCGTTCAAACCGCTCTCAAGTTGACGGACATTCTCAGTAAGTTCACAGGCAAGATAATCATTTATATCATCAGGGATTGTATACCCGTTAGCGGTTGATTTCTTTTTTAAAATTTTTACTCGTGTTTTAAAGCTCGGGGCATCAATTTTTGAAATAAGGCAACTTGAAAACCGTGAATTTAACTGGTCATTCATTTTCGGGATATCCCTGGGCAAATAACAGCTTGTGAAGATAATTTTCTTGTTTAATTCAAACATATAATCAAGAGCAGCGGCCAGTTCATTCTGTGTCCGATCTTTTCCGCTTAAGAAATGGATATCCTCTAAAATAAGTACATCACATTGATTCCGGTATTTTTCATTAAATATCGCTATCGTATTGCTTTGAAACGCATATGCCATTTCATTGGCAAAATCTTCCGCCGTAATATAAAAGACTCTGTCTGACGGATAATGAGACGATATATGATGCCCCATTGCCTGTGCAAGATGCGTTTTCCCCATTCCTATCTTAGACAGCAGAAACAATGTATTCTGATTTGATTTTTTTTTAGAGGCCAGAGAGAGCGCTGCTGAAAAAGCGAAATCATTGTTATCAGCCACAACAAAATTCCTGAATGTATAATTATTATTAAGCAAACGGGCGGTCTGATGCCAGGCAGAAACATGTGGGAGACTGAGTTGCTTTTTTGGGGGGGGACTCTGTTGAAAATATTTTCCGGTTATTTTCCGGGTTGCCTTTTTTCCTTTATCATAAACAGAGGTGATCACCAGTTTACGATTTTTACCCGTAACATTTTCAATTGCTGATTTTATAAGGTCTCCATAATTTTTAAGCACATGCTTTCTGGCAAAAAAATTAGAGCAGGCCACCTCTACTTTTTTTCCATTAAAGGATACAAGATTGATCGGTTCAATCCATAATTTGTAACTTTGATCCGAAATCTTTTTTCTTAACTCGGCTTTTACCTTGTTCCACATAGTTGCCTTCAGATTCAACTCAACAAAAAAAAGGGCATGAGATTAATATCAAAAAAATCTGCTTTTTTCATAAACTCAACCAGAATGTTATGAATGCTTAAGCTGAACTGTTCTTATAACGTTCTGACAGTTCGGGGATGAAGAAAAAATAACTCCCTCATTTCTGTGCTTTTCAGCTTCAGAAGATTTTCAGTTGTCGATCGAACAAGAATAACAGAATCCAGATAACAAACCAGTTAGACAATTCAAGAGTCCTCATAATTTCAGATCAAAAGGTCAATCCAGAAATAAGCGCTCAAATGAGGAAGTTATTTAAACTTCATCCCGTAAATGTTTCAAACCTAAACTTCAGGTGTGCAAATAAGATAAAAAATGATTTGGAAGTAATGCGCCCGACACTTTATGAGCACAATTAAAATTGACGTGATTTTTAATAAATAAGCAAATTTGAGTCAAGCTCGCTGTAGACGGTTTATTTTTTTTTCTCTTCCATATTGTTGGTGCCATATATCCGTTTGTTATCATTGATATATATTTCACGTAGCCGGCAAGCTACTATAATCACAGGCTTTTTAAGTTCGTATCTTTTTTTAAAATATTTTAAACATATATGGTCTCGCCCATCACATATTAACATTTTTATTTTCTCTTATTATCTTTAAATTCCTTTCATTATCATTGATTTTTAAAATATATATTTTTATTTTATTATCATGATACCCGTGTATATATTTAGTAAATAAAAAAAGCCACGTTATAAACGTGGCTTTAGAAAATTAAATTATCTTTATGGAATATCGTATCTATTGATCGGGACTTCTACCACTCGTTGGTGTTGGCAGCTCTATGGACTCTTCATAATCGTCCGGTGGGCCGCCAATGATGTCCCATCCATCAAAAAACTCTATCCAGTATGAACGGGAAAGATCCGCTGCTGGCATTGAAAAGGCGTCCGTCGTTCCGGAAAATCAAGCCGGGTTCTTTTCGCTATGAGCAATTGTGTCAACAAATGCTTTAGCAATTGAATGACAAAATCATTTCCCCTCTTCCGTTTGAGGGATGCTCACAATAATCCTGTCTTTATTTGCTTCAAAATTTTTTGGGCCAATGCCCTGAACATTCATGACATCTTCCGCATTCCGGAATGGCCCCTCTTTTTCCCGGTATTCAACAATTCTTTTAGCATATTTGGTTCCGATCCGTTTCAGCTGGGTCAATTCTTCAATTGTAGCTGTATTAATATTAATCTTTTCATTCTGAGCTGATTTTTCTGCCCACAATACATTAGTGAATGATGCAACAATTAGAACTGTAAAACACAATACAATATAATTCTTTACAAATTTCATTTAAACCTCCGTTGTTAGATAATTTATTTAAAAACTTTCTTTCAGCCCCGGGATCATATCCAGGACGCCATCCACCCTTTCAATGCCGTCATGATCGAGTTACCTATCAGATTATTATTATCTATGCAATACTTTTTATCGTTATTAATTCATATTTTTAATTTGGATAAATTTTGCAGGACTTTATTGAAATGACCTTAAGAAAGGAAGCACATTATCATCAGAAAATAAGACTATTATTTTTATAATAATCTTATTCAGCCTTATATCATATTTAATCAGGAAGATTTTTCAGTTTTTTATATTTTTTATATTTGAAAATCAATTCAAACCATTCATCAAATAAGGATGCAAGATGGTCGCTTTTTGTACCTGTTTTCATATCATGACCATTCTCAATTTTTTTTCTTTCAATTTCAGCCAGGGCATCATTAATATCCTTACTGCCCGAATCCTGTTCCAAAAGATATTGATATATTTTAGCAGCTTTCTTAAGGTATCCCTGTTTTGCATGCATTTTCGCCATAGTGACCGTATTAAAAACCGACTCTTTATTCATTTTCAGACCTTTTGTTATTAAACTTGAAAATCATCTCGTCTCTACCCACCATACCAAGCTCTTTCCTTGCAATTTCCCCTATATATTTGGGATCATGCTTTAAACGTTTTATGGTGCGATACAGTAATATATTTTCTTTTTCAATACCGACATTTTTTTCAATAATACGGTCTCTTTCTTTTCGTATTTTTCTCAAATCCGAGTACCCTCTGTCACCGAATACAATCAGCATTAAGAAAACAAAAATACTTATACCCGCTAAAGAAAAAAATATTTTCCGCATCAGACTCATTTCCTTAATCCGGCTTTTCCCACAATCGATAGAATATATTCAACCTCTGAACTCTTAACCATATATGCCAGCAATCCATAAACAGCAACTCCGACAATCAGACTTGTTGATACACCAATGAGCAATTCAAAACTGGTTCTGCCTTCCGGGGGAATCATATAATTGGCAACCGCCCATACAGATATTCCCATTACCGCCGAACATAACACAGATTTACATACAGATACAATTATAGTTCGCAAGCCAAGCGGTCCGATTTTTATCCGCAGCGCATAAAAAAGAAGAAAGAAATGAAGTATGGAAGAAAGAGAGGTAGCCAATGCCAGTCCGCCGTGGCCAATGGGAATAATTCCATAAAGGCCTGTCGCGGCATTTTGAATCAGATTATTTTCAAAAACAAACCATCCCCTCTCAACAGGCCCCATGAGAACAACACCCAGAACAATATTTGCAAAAATTGAAACTACAGCTATGCGGACAGGAGTTCTGGCGTCCTGAAGTGCGTAAAACGTGGGCACAATAATTCTAACACCAGCAACCGCCCAGAGACCTATACTGAAATACAAAAGTGCATGCGCAGTCATTTCTGTTGCATACGCATCAAAAGCATGTCTCTGGTACAAAAGCGCAACAATAGGATCTCTTAAAATAATTAGACCAAAAACAGAGGGAATGATGATAAAGAATACAAGCTTCAATGCATAGGCAAACGTCTCCTTCAAATCATCCAGATCCCTGGCCGCTGCCTGCCTTGAAAGACTTGGCAACACAGCCGTTCCGATAGCAATTGCAAAAATTCCCAGGGGGAACTGAACCAGACGTTCTGAAAAATACAGGTAGCTGATACTGCCTTCGGCAAGAAGGGACGCAAGCAATGTCATGGCAATAGAATTAAACTGATACACACCTGAACCTACAACAGCAGGCAGCATGAGAAAACCAATCTTCTTTAGACCCGGATGAAAAAATGGCGCTTTTTTCCAGAAATATAATCCGCTCTTAATTAAAAACGGAATCTGAAGACAAAGCTGAAGAACACCCCCTATGAGAACCCCGACGGAAAGACCGACTACCCTGTGTATCTGGTCCGATGAAAATAATGAAACGCCATACACCGTTCCAATCATGGCAAGATTTAATAAAACTGGCGCAAAAGCCGGGGCTGCAAAATGGCCAAGCGCATTTAATATGCCCATGCAAAGGGCAACCAGACAGATAAAAAATACATATGGAAAGGTTATACGCGCAAGAAAAACCGTCAATGAGTATTTTTCAGGTGAATCCGTGAACCCGTACGCGATTACCTTGACAATCAATGGAGAAAACACCACGCCCAGAATTGCACAGAAAACCAGCAAAACAGAAAGAAATCGGATGGCAGATCGTGCCAGTATAAATGCTTCTTCTTTTCCTTTATTAGAAAGGTATCCGGTAAAAACAGGGACAAACGCAATTGTCAGTGTCCCTTCTGCAAAAAACCGTCGTAACAGATTCGGTATTCTAAAAGCAGTAATAAACGCATCTGAACAGAAGCCTGCCCCAAAAAAAGCTGCCACAACCATATCCCTGACATAACCGAGGATTCGGCTTATAAAAGTTGCACTTCCCACAACACCCGCAGCTTTTGTTACACGAGATTTTTCAGACATCGACAAATCAGATTTTCCATTTCAGCAGTCAATTTTTTCCATTTTTTTACAATTTTGATACTTGACAGGCCTTTGTTAATTATGTATAAAAAAAATTTACATAATTCTATAAAATAAGGAGAAACAATCTTGGCGAATCACAAATCTGCACTCAAACGCGCAAAGCAGAATAATATTAAACGTATACGTAACACGGCAGTTAAAACCAGGGTAAAAAAAATTATCAAAAAAGTGCATCTTGCTGTGGAAGAAAATTCCGATGACGCATCAAGCATGTTTGATAAAGCAAAAAGTATTATTGACAAAGCTGCAAATAAAGGTGTTATCCACAAAAATAATGCTGCAAGGAAAATTTCCCGTCTTTCTCATTCTGTAAACACCATCTCTGCCAAATCATAATTTCAGAATTTAACGGATTAAAACGATAATGGCTTGCCGGAACCATGGCAAGCCACTTAGAAATCGTCTGTTAAACGATTATAAACATCTTCAGCAAGCGACTCCGCTAACTCATCAATGACCCTGCTTTTTTCGCTCTCCCAGTCATCAGCGGCCTTATCATAATCCTTGTCATCGGAAATACCTTTTAACGTCCTTACTATTCTTCCATCAGATCTTGTCAACACAACATCAAGAACAATTGTAATCCGCCTCTCCGCTGACGTCTTTATGATTTCTTTTTCACTGATTGATCTGACTGCACCGGAGAGGACGGCATCCGCCCTTGCCATATCGGTAAGTGCCCCTTTATTTTTTTTAGTAAATTCGTTGATAATGAAATTTGTCATCGTATTGCCTAAACCAGTTTCTGAGGTACGATTTTCAAATATTTTTATGTTTATTGTTTCAACACCTTCCGGCAAATTACCACTACCGACAAACCTGTACCCGCATGCTGTCGAAAACAGGAAGAATAATATTGCTGTCCATATTCTGATTTTATTTTTAATCATTAGTTGCCAAAATAATTTAAAAAATTTCTATTTTATTGATTAACTATCTCAATTGCTTTTTTTTAACCGTTTCCGGATAATAGTGATTCTTGATAAAAAACTTCCGGATGCCGTTCAATAATTGATATCATACGACAATATTCACCAATTTCTTTTTAACAACAATCACCTTTTTTATCTGTTTGCCATCTATGAATTTCTTTGTCTGTTCATTGGAAAAAGCAGCCTCTTTAAGTGCATCATCATCTGCCCCTGTTTCAATGGTAAATTTACCCCTGAGCTTGCCGTTTACCTGAACCACAATAAGCATATCATCCGATTTAAGGGCATTCTCCTTATATGTTGGCCAGGGTGTGGAAAGAATACTGGGCGTATTTCCCATTGCCTCCCAGATCTCTTCAGTAAAATGAGGAACAAACGGCGATAAAAGAAGCAAGGCGGATTCCATTGCAAATTTCATCACACCTGAAACATCCGTATCTTTTTCCTTTGGATCAAAGCCATACATCACATTCACAAGTTCCATGACCGCGCTTATTGCCGTATTAAAATGGAGTCGCTCTTCAATATCGGCCGTCACTTTTTTTATTGTCTGATGGGTCTTTCTGTAAAGTTCCTTTATTTTACCGTCAAGCTTATCAGGACTTCCCGTATATGCTTCGATTGGTTTTATTGAATCCATCCAGTCTGTTGCAAGGCGCCAGACACGGTTTAAAAAACGAAAACTCCCGTCAACACCCTGCTCACTCCATTCAAGATCTCTTTCCGGTGGCGCGGCAAACAGGCAGAACAGCCGTGTGGTATCAGCACCGTAGCGCCCCAGGAGAACCCTGGGATCGATAACATTTTTCTTTGATTTGGACATCTTTTCAACCCGCCCCACATCTACCTGGCTGTTGCACAGGGTACAGGTAAATGTATCGGCCCCTTCTGTCGCTTCTTCAGGAAAGAGGAAACCGTGCTCGGGACACGTTAGTGTCTCCTTGCAAACCATTCCCTGGGTCAGCAGCCTGGTAAACGGCTCCTTGAAATCAGTAAGTCCCTCGTCATGCAATACACGCGTGAAATACCTCGAGTATAGAAGATGCAATATGGCATGTTCCACACCCCCAATATATAAATCAACCGGCATCCAGTATTTGACGGCATTCTTATCAAACATGCCCGTATCAAAATGAGGGCTGCAGTAACGCGCATAATACCAGGAAGAATCAACAAACGTATCCATTGTGTCGGTATCACGCTTTGCATCGGAATTTCCGCATACGGGGCACGTTGTTTTTTTAAAATCGTCAAGTTCAGAAAGGGGCGACCTCCCCCCTTCAAGAAGCTTCGCATCTTCCGGGAGAACCACCGGAAGCTGGTCTTCCGGAACCGGAACGATTCCACATTTTTCACAGTGAATCATGGGAATGGGAGTCCCCCAGTAGCGCTGCCTGGATATTCCCCAGTCTCGAAGTCTGAAACTGACCGTCTTCCTTCCAAGATCATTTTCTTCAAGATAGACGGCTATCTCATCAAGGGCTTTAATATTGTTCATCCCGTCAAATTGACCGGAATTGTGCATCGTCCCTTCACCCGTATAAGCTTCGGTCATGGTTTCCGAATCCAGATCATGGTCATCCGGCTTTACCACAAGGATTCTACCAAGACTGTACTTTACTGCAAAATCAAAATCCCGCTGGTCATGAGCGGGCACGGACATGACAGCACCGGTACCATATTCCATAAGGGCAAAGTTAGCCGTATATATGGGCATGCGCCTCCTGGTCATGGGATTAATGCAGAAAGTGCCTGTAAAAATGCCCTCTTTTTCATAACTTTCAACCGCCTTGCTTGTCCTGTCCTGCCGGGACATTTTTTCAACAAATGCTTTAACATCTTCTTCCTGTTCGGTTCCTTCCGACAGTTCAGAAACAAGTGGATGTTCCGGGGCAAGGCACATAAATGTGGCACCAAAAACCGTATCCTGCCGGGTTGTAAATACAGATATATGGTCTTCCCTGTTTTCAATCGGAAACTGAATTTCAGCACCAATGCTTTTCCCGATCCAGTTTCGCTGCATGGTTGTAACTTTTTCCGGCCAACCGGAAAGTTTATCACAACCGACAAGAAGATCTTCAGCATAATCGGTTATTCTGAAAAACCACTGCCACAGATTCTTCTGACGAACCTGTTTGCCGCACCGCCAGCACATACCGGCTTCTACCTGTTCATTGGCAAGAACCGTAAGACAGTCATCACACCAGTTAACGTAAGATTCCTTTCTGTAGGCCATGCCTTTTTCATACATTTTTATAAAAAGCCACTGCTCCCACCGGTAATATTCCGGCCTGCAGGTTGCGATCTCCCTGTCCCAGTCATAACTGAATCCCATCTGTTTCAGCTGTGACCGCATGGTATCAATATTTTCATATGTCCATGAGGCCGGATGGGTTTTATTTGCAATGGCTGCATTTTCCGCCGGCATGCCAAAAGCATCCCATCCCATGGGATGAATGACATTGAAGCCGTGCATTTTCTTATACCTTGCAACCACATCCCCTATGGTATAATTCCGCACATGCCCCATGTGTATTTTTCCGGACGGATACGGGAACATTTCCAGAAGATAAAACTTTTTCTTATTTTTATCTTCACTCACCTTAAAAAGTTCAGTGTCTTCCCAGTAAGTCCGCCACTTTGACTCAACAGATTTCGGACTGTATTTCTCTTCCATAATATATACTTACCTCAATATATGTATTCGCCAAATCAATCCAGAGCCAAAATTGTATCCTGTCATGCCACAGTATTTTATAAATATCAAGATTGCCATGTGATTACTCTGATTCATTTTTTTTATTTGACTTGTACCAAACAATTTCATATTTATCTATAATTATATGTTTTTTAATCATACACTGTCACAGTTCTTTTTTTTTCATTTCAAATAAACAGGCAAAAAATAAAACTATATGAGCAACAAAATTCTAATTAATGCTGTTGATCCTGAAGAGTGCAGAATTGCAAAAATAAAAGATAACAAGCTTGATGAGTTCCATCTTGAAACAACTGCCAAGGCAATAACAAGGGGCAATATATACAAGGGGGTCATTACCCGCGTTGAACCAGGCCTCCAGGCAGTTTTTGTCGATTATGGGGCTGAAAAGCACGGTTTCCTGCAAAAGCAGGAAATTCACACCGACTATTTTCAGGATAATCAATCAGGAGATCGTTCTATAAAGCAAATTGTCAAACGCGGACAGGAAATCATTGTCCAGGTAACCAAAGATCCGGTAATGACCAAAGGGGCAACCCTCACCACGTTAATATCGCTTCCCGGAAGGCACACCGTTCTTATGCCCGGCGGAAAAACACGGGGTATCTCAAGAAAAATTGAAGATGATGATAAACGCAAACGTCTTAAAAAAATCGTCACCAGCCTGAAGCTGCCTGAAGGTTACGGCATCATTGTTCGAACAGCCGGGGAAGAATGCACAAAAACTCTTATTTCCAAGGATTTTAACTATCTTTTACGGCTCTGGAAAAATATACAGAAAAAAGTAAAAAACGAAAAATCTCCTGTGCTTCTTTATAAGGAAAGAAATCTGGCGGTGAGGTCCATAAGAGATTATTTTACTCAGGATGTTATTGAGATTCTGATTGATGACGAAGCTGTATTCAAAGAGGTCAAATATTTTATTAACATCATCTCCCCCAAACATAATAGAATCGTAAAACTCCATAAAAGTGCCCGGCCGATCTTCACCAAATATCAACTTGAAAATCAAATTGCATCCATTTTTGAAAACAGGGTCCCGTTGCAATCTGGCGGTTCACTGGTGATAGAACAGACCGAAGCACTGGTCTCCATCGATGTTAATTCAGGAAAAGCAACGAAGCAGGGAACGGTCGAACAAACAGCCTTTCAGAGTAATCTGGAAGCCGCAGAAGAGGTGGCAAGGCAACTCAGACTGAGAGACCTTGGTGGCCTGATCGTCATTGATTTTATTGACATGAAGGACTCGAAGCATAAATTAAACGTTGAAAATGAAATTAAAAAACATCTGAAAGATGACAAAGCCCGTACAAAAATCAGTAAGCTCTCCAGATTCGGTCTCATGGAAATGTCACGCCAACGGATCAGACCTTCTATTGAATCAGGCAGTTTTGTGTCCTGTAAAAACTGCAGAGGAAAGGGCCTTACGCTTTCTACAGAAGCACTTGGATTACGATTCCTTCGTAAGCTTCGCCTGGAAACATTAAAAAGTGAAATTTCAAACGTGACAGGAGTGGTTCCCACAGATGTGGCGGATTATCTTTTAAACAACAAAAGAAGTGAGATTCTTGATCTTGAAAAAAGACGCAATCTTTCCATCAGAATCGAGAGTGACATGACAATGATTCCCGGAGATATCAGAATCATTTGTGAAAAATAATTTTCTTTTTTTATTGAATCTTCTATTTAGTGTCAAAAATTATCCTTTAATTCATCTGTTTAGGAGTTATTATGTCAGAATTCAACACATCTGGAAAATCCATTGGTATTGTTGCCGTTTTGGTCATAATTATCGCTGTTGTTGGGATTGGAATTAAATTTGTTTCAAAAGAGGACAAGGTCAAAGGCCCTCGGCAAACCTCTCAAGAGTCCCGGCAACCCAAAGTCATCGAACGTAAACCGGTTGTTGATTACGGTAAACTGGAAAAAGATACCAAACTCGGCGAAATGATGCAGAAAAGAAAAACAAAGTACGGGCTGGGAAATGGCGTGGACATGATTGTCAAATCGGATGAATCCTTGAAAATCGGGGATACAACCGTGTCCATGCAGGATATCATTGACAAAAAAAATCTGGAAAACGGTGTACTGATTGAAAAGAATATTGTGGGCAGTTCTAAGGTTTCTCCGGGAAAAGTAACCGAATACGGAATCCATGTTGTACTCCCGGGAGATAATATATGGAATATTCATTTTGCATTTTTAAATAATTATTTTAGCAAAAGGGGCATCCCCCTCTCTCCCCGTGCGGATGAAGCCGGGGCGTCTGGCTACAGCTCGGGTGTGGGGAAGCTGCTCAAGTTTTCTGAAAACATGGTGTACATCTATAATATTAAAAATAAACAATTTGAAACCGAGTTAAACATGATTCATCCGTTAAACAAAATTGTTATTTACAATATGGCTGAGATTTTTTCTCTTTTAGACCAGATCAACTATGGAAATGTTAACAGGATTGAATTTGACGGTGAAAATATCTGGATTCCTGCCGAGCAGTAAAGTTGAATTAGAGTATTGACCTGAGCTGTCTTTTAAAGTATATGAGCGCAACTTAAGTTTTTATACTGCACAAATGTTATAAAAATTTATATGTTTGTTTTTTGTGACCACGGTTTGCATGAATTTACGGATAATAAAATAAATCAAACTAATTAAGGAGGTTTATCTTGACAAGTTTAGTATATGCAATGGGCCAGGGCGGTGCTATTGAAGGTCAGGGGGGCGGTTTCACTGCATTTGTTCCACTAATTCTGATGTTTGCCATTTTCTATTTTCTTCTTATACGGCCCCAGCAGAAAAAGCAGAAAGAACATCGTGAAATGTTGACCAATCTGAAAAAAAATGAGCGTGTTATTACAAGCGGTGGAATCTACGGAAAAATCACTTCACTGGATGATGCAACGGTTACGCTTGAAATTGCAGACAAAATAAGGATAAAAGTTTCACGGGGCAATATTTCCGCGCTTAATCAGCCTGCTGTCAAATCTGAAAAATAACCAATTGTTTTTCTATCAGAATATTGGAGGTTCAACACCAGGGAATATAAAATTAACCTGGAAATTTGTATAGAGAAAGGATGTGGAACATTGAAAAATCTTTCATTGAGACTGGGTACTGTTTGTGCCGTCATTATTATTGCACTTGTCTTTATTTTCCCGACAATTCATATGGTGATAAACGACAAGCAGCAACCGGAAATATGGCCAAACAAGAAAATTAATCTGGGTCTGGATTTACAGGGCGGCATGCACCTTTTTCTGGAAGTTCAGACAGACAAAGCTGTGGAAGGGACAATTGAACGGCTGACCCATGAAATACGTTCCAGGCTCAGAAAAGAAAGAATAAAATATTCCAGTATTAAACTCATCGAAGGCACTAAAATTTCCGTCACCATAAAAAAACAGGCAGATTTTGACAAATTCAATTATCTGCTGGACAATGAATTCAGTGATCTGAAAACAATTTCAAGCCGGACGGAAGATGATATGCTGACTGTTCTTCTTGGCCTTCCGGACAAACAGGCCAATCATATCAAAAAAATGGCAACCGAGCAGGCCCTTGAAACAATCCGCAATCGTATAGATCAATTTGGCGTCAGTGAACCGGATATCCGCATCCAGGGTGAAAAACGGATTCTGATCCAGCTGCCCGGAATAAAAGACACAAAAAGGGCCAAGGACCTTATTGGTAGAACAGCACTTCTGGAATTCAAACTTGTGGATGAAGAACATGATCTGAATTCGGCACTGGAAGGAAAAATTCCACCGGGAAGTGAAATTCTTTATGAACACAAATATGATCCGGATACAAATCGGACACAAAAATTTCCGTATTTGTTAAAAAAACGGGCATCATTGACGGGTGCCAGCCTGACGGATGCCAGGGTACAGATCAATGCACAGTATAATGAACCTTATGTGAGCATTGAATTTGATAAAAAAGGGGCACGAATTTTTGAACGGGTAACAGAAGAAAACAGGAAAAAACGACTTGCCATTGTTCTTGACAGAAAAGTGTATTCCGCCCCGGTTATCCAGGATAAAATTTCAGGTGGCCGGGCCCAGATTACCGGGAGATTTACTGCTGAAGAGGCACGTGACCTTGCCATTATTCTCCGTGCCGGCGCCCTGCCCGCTCCAGTCAAGATACTTGAAGAAAGAACGGTCGGCCCGTCTCTTGGTAAAGACTCCATCACCAAGGGCATGATATCCGTGTGTGTGGGGGGCACCCTGGTGGTCTTATTTATGTTTATCTATTACAAGGGATCGGGTTTAATTGCCGATTTTGCTCTAATAATGAATATCCTGCTTATTGCCGGCGGTCTGGCTGCTTTCCAGGCCACATTAACCCTGCCCGGTATCGCCGGTATCATCCTTACCATTGGTATGGCAGTGGATGCCAATGTACTTATTTTTGAACGCATCAGGGAAGAACTGTTTCTGGGTAAAACCCCAAGGGCGGCTGTAACCGGAGGTTTTGACAGAGCAACCATCACCATACTGGACGCCAATGTCACAACATTAATCGCAGCTATTGTATTGTTTCAGTTTGGAACCGGTCCGGTCAAAGGATTTGCCGTAACCCTGAGTCTGGGAATTGTATCCAGTCTTTTTACAGC
>JAUXDD010000092.1 GCA_030618465.1 Desulfobacteraceae bacterium | reverse complement strand
TTTGGTAACGTTCAAAAGTTACGGCATCGAGATTCAACCGTTATAATATGAATATTAAAATAACCCTCAATACCAAGTTTCTTTTTCCAATACTGTTTCCATTTTTCTTTGGAATATTGCTTAATCATTATCATTTTTGAAATATTCGTAACTGCACTGTCTGACCATCCCCAGGCAATCTTCTTTAGGCGACGGCCTATTTCTCTGAACATACGTTCCAATAAAGATGTCGTTTTAGGCGCAATTACTCCTGTTTTCAACCATAACTCAATATTGGTAAATAAGCGTCTTGAAAGGTTCTCAAGATAGAATGCTCCATGATGATATCCTTTCTCATAAAATATTTTTACCATTTCCTCGATCTCTGCCTTGCAGCTTTCATATTTTGATTTGACCTGTTCCTTATCTTCATCTTTTATCAGCTCAAAATCTTCTTCTGGAAGTTCAATACCTATTAACCCTTTTATCTTATCGGTTTCCGGCTGGCTTTCTTTTTTCTTTAATCCATCCTGCCAAAGCGAATGATAAAGCCCTCTGGGAGCATGCCATGTGCAGCGCTGAGATTCTGCAACATCAGATAAAAAATCATCTAATCCCGGTTCCCCATCATAAATAAACGGAATGTTGAACGCTCCGGCTTTCTTAATTCGCTCCTTGATGTTCTTTTCAATTTCATCCCAACTCTTATTACTGTAACTGCCAAGCGGTTCAACACTGCCGGACCTGGTAATGCCGATTACAGCTCGCAGTTCCCCTTTTCCACCTTTTTTCTTCTTGAAGCCGGTACCATCTGCCATTATTGCCGACATATTATCGCTTGAAACAGGCTCCTGAAACATATTATCAATATCACTGCCAACAACTATATTATGAATGCCTCCCAGAGAGATATCAATGGATCTGCCTTCAATCAGTCTTCTATAATTTGTATCAATGACCGATTCTATTACTTCATGCTCAAAATTTGCTTCTTTGCGGTCATATGGCCCAATTTTCAACGCACTTAGAAGTGGAGCATATCTTGCCCCGCAGTTGCAGCACTCAACCTCCCTTATAAACAATGATAGTTTACCAAATACAGTAGATATCTGCCGGGGAGACTTTCGATATCCTCTCTTACGTACTTTTCTGCCCCGGCAATACCGTCTCTCTTTATCATCTTTTCTAAAATGACGGCCCAATCCCTTTCTTTGTCTGCTGGGATATATGTCTGTCCTACTTAGTCTCTGTGCAATCAGATCATCATAATCTTTAAGGATTTGTTCAAGAATTCTCAGCATTAAATCGTTTTGAAGTTCTTTTAACTGATAAACAATTTCGTTAAGATTCGCATTTCCTGTTGCAAGATTGTACTTGAATGTTATACAAATTTCACGTTTCATCGCGATCTCTTTCTTTAAGGTTTTTTTATGGAAATTAACCCATAGAAAGAGATCGTATTTTAATCAACCTTTTAATACTTCACGTCTAAATATTCAGGTTATCGGCGCTACGGTGGTGCATGACTTGCACTTCATTTGTTGGGGATTCCGTTTCAGCCATACCCCACCTCCGCTTAGGCCTCAGTTCGCTGGAAACTAAATCATTATGCATTGTATCCGATTTCAACTTGTTATCTAAAACTCTCTAAAAAAATCAAATGCCGTAACTTTTGAACGTTACCAATTTTTTTGAAAATATAAATGCCCCGGTGACCAAATATCCACCCTGCTTTTTTCACATTTTGCAACTGTCTTTGACAGACATGGATAATATCTGTTAAACACATGTGTACATGTGTAATTTTAAGATCAAATACGAACAAATGGGGTGCCATATGGTGAACGTATCGGTATTCATTTGCAACTTGTAATTAATGCAGGGTAAAAATTTGATAAACTCGATTATAAATAAATTACGTTCCGTATTTCACAGAAAAAAAGATGAAGAGCCCGGGAAAAAAGAAGCATTGCCGGCGCCGGCTCCAAAAGCAAAGACCCGACCCCTGAAAAAGAAACGCCCCCAATGGAGTGTATCCCAATTTGATGTTCCACCGGCTGAAGGCAGGACCCGTTTTCACGATTTAAACCTGCCCGATAGTATCATGCATGCAATTGATGACCTCGGATTCCATTACTGCACACCCATTCAGGCGGAAATCCTTCCCCAGGCACTGACAGGGAAAGATGCCACAGGCCAGGCTCAAACCGGCACAGGGAAAAGCGCTGCATTCCTTATTACAATTTACACCCGCATGCTGAAACATCCCCTGAAGGAAAAACGCCGACCCGGCACCCCCAGGGCTTTGATACTCGCTCCCACACGGGAACTGGTGCTTCAGATAGAAAATGATGCGATTGATATTGGCAAATATACCCGCAGTCGTTCTATTGCTGTATTCGGCGGCATGGGGTATGAAAAACAGAAAAAACTTTTAAGAACTAAAATTACGGATATCGTTGTGGCCACACCCGGCCGTCTTATGGATTTTATGCAGCAAAAAATAGTTGATCTTTCAAAAATTGAAATCCTGATCATTGATGAGGCAGACCGGATGCTGGATATGGGTTTTATATCCGACATTCGACATATTATCTCCAACACACCGCCCAAAAGAAACCGCCAGACCATGTTTTTCAGCGCCACGATTACACCGGATGTTTTACGCCTGGCATCCCAATGGACAAAAGATTCGTTCAATGTTGAAATTGAACCTGAAACGGTCGCTGCTGAAAATGTGACCCAGATAGTTTACATCGTAACAGCAGAAGAAAAATTCAGCCTGCTTTACAACCTCATCGAAAAACTTGAATGTGTTCTTGTTTTTTCTAACCGCAGGGACCAGACGCGTGATCTTCAGGAACGACTCAAAAGCCACGGTATCAGCTGCGCGCTTTTATCCGGAGAGGTTTCCCAGATAAAAAGAGTGAAAGTGCTTGAAGATTTCAAGAGTGGTAAAACACGCGTGCTGGTGGCAACCGATGTGGCTGCCAGAGGCATTCATGTTGACGGCATCAGCCATGTAATCAACTACAACCTGCCCCATGACCCTGAAGATTATGTTCACCGGATCGGACGTACAGGGCGAGCGGAACAATCCGGCATATCCATCAGTTTTGCCTGTGAAGATGATTCCTATTACATCCCTGCCATTGAAGAATTTCTTGGCGAAAAATTGAAATGTGATCACCCTGAAGAAGAATTGTTGAAAAGGCCTCCGAAACCGGTCATAATACCAAATAAACAAACACACAGGAAAAAAATCACTTCAGGAAAAAAATTTAACCACCGTAACCCAAACAACAAACGGAAACAGTCCAATTACAAATCCCGTCAACGCCAGAGTAAACAACAGCACCGCCCGGGTACACGGAGTAAATAAGAAAATATCGGAACCCATAGGATCTGGTTTTCTATACCGGTTTAAAATAGCAATTCAACTTCTTGATTGAAAAAACTGCTCCCGGACATCATATTTCCCAAGGAGGCATACACTATGAGTAAAACCGAAGACAATCTGAAAACCGCTTTTACCGGCGAATCCCTGGCACGAAACAAATATGCTTATTTTGCTGAAATAGCAAGAAAGCAAGGGTTTCTGTATATTGCCAGGATATTAGATGAAACTGCGGAAAACGAAAAATACCATGCATTAGAAGAATACAGGCTGCTACGTGGTGAAACAGATACGGCAGCCAATCTAAAAGAAGCCATCGACAATGAAAATTACGAATCTGAAGAAATGTACCCAAAATTTGCCATGGAAGCAGAAGTGGAAGGAAACAAAAAGGCAGAAATCCTCTTTACCCAGATTGCAAAAATTGAAAGACATCACAGGGACAGATTTAAAAAACTGTTAGAACTGGTGGAATCCGACACGGTTTTTAAACGGGACCAGCCGATTAAATGGAAATGCAGTGTGTGCGGCTATACCTACGAAGGCCGTGAACCACCCCAACGTTGTCCCTATTGCAAAAAGCCCAGAGAATGCTATGAACCTGCTAATCTTGATGTTTAGAAGGGGAAAAAATGGCTCAATACAAATGCGAAGTCTGTGAGTATATTGTTGATGAAGAAAAAAAAGACATCAAATGGGATGGTCTGCCGGACGATTGGTTATGCCCCGTCTGCGGATCACCCAAAAAGTTCTTCAAAAATATTGATGCAGAGACACCGGCTGAAAAACAGAAAAAACCGGCGGGCAGTAAAACATCCGGCATTACGATTGATCTGAAAAAAACATCCGCTGAAACCGAAACCTATTTTTCAGATATTCATGAAATGGCTGAAACCGGTGAATCCATTGATGAGCCCATGCGAACCAGAGTTCACACGATTTCATGGGATGAAATGCTTATCAAAGGTGCCCAGCTTGCAAAAATTCCGTTAAACAAAAAAGAACCGGTGAATACCCGGACCATAATCGGCCCCAACGCAAAATTTCCTTTAGTGATTGAAACACCTGTATATATCACTCACATGTCCTTCGGCGCCCTGTCCAGGGAAGCCCATACAGCTTTAGCCAGGGGAAGTGCAGCTGTAAAAACCGCCATTTGTTCAGGCGAGGGAGGAATATTGCCTGATGCTATGGAGAATGCCTGCAAATACATTTTTGAATACGTCCCCAACCAGTACAGTGTTACTGAAGAAAACCTGAAAAAAGTCGATGCTGTTGAAATAAAAATCGGTCAATCTGCAAAACCCGGCATGGGTGGTCACCTGCCGGGGTATAAAGTAACGGACGAAATTGCCCGGATCAGAGGGTTTAAAAAAGGAGAGGATATTTTCAGTCCCTCTTCGTTTACAGATATCAAAACCAAAAAAGATCTGAAGCAAAAAGTGGACTGGCTGAGGGAAGTCTCCATGGGGAAACCCATTGGTATTAAAATTGCCGCCGGTCAGATTGAAGCTGACCTTGAAATCGCTCTTTATGCCGGCCCTGATTTTATCACGATTGACGGTCGGGCCGGGGCAACCGGATCAGCACCCAAATTTATAAAAGCAGCCACATCCATGCCTTCAATCTTTGCTTTAGATAGGGCCAGGAAAGTATTCGAAAATAAACATATTAATGATATCTCTCTGATTATTACAGGCGGATTCAGGGTCTCTTCCGATTTTGCAAAAGCACTGGCCCTGGGTGCGGATGCAGTGGCTATCGGCACAACGGCATTACTTGCCATTGGCTGTCAGCAATACCGGGTTTGCAATACCGGCAAATGTCCCATGGGAATAGCGACTCAGGACCCGGCACTGCGATCCAGACTGAATGTGGCTGAAGCTTCCGAACGTCTGAAAAATTTCCTGACGGTGGTTACCGAAGAGTTGAAAGATTTCGCCAGATTAACGGGCAACAATGATGTTCACCGCCTTTCTGTGAGTGATTTATGTACAACAAACTCGGAAATATCAAATTATACGGCGGTTGAGCATGTTTAAATTAGGGGAAAACCAAAAAAATCAGACACACGACACGACCTTATTTCTCTCCAGGCTGCTCTTCCTGGATTTTCGTCTGACTATTTGAAATGACCTCAGGTGGCCCTCCGAACTTTTCGATCACCCTTTGAATAACTTGATAATAAACCGGTGTCAATAAAACCATTCCGATGGTCCCGACCAACATTCCACCGAACACAGCCGCTCCCAAAGAGACCCGGCTGGCAGCACCGGCACCTTTGGCAATCACCAGGGGAATAACCCCCAAAATGAAAGAAAAGGCTGTCATCAGGATGGCACGGAAGCGCAGCTCTGCGGCCGTAAGGGCAGCATCGGTGATGGACATCCCCTCCTCATGGTTGATCTTCGCAAACTCCACAATAAGGATGGCCGTCTTGGCCACCAGGCCTATAAGCAACACCAGCCCCACCTGGGTGTAGATATTGTTGTCCAGCCCCATAAATTTTGTCAACCACATGGCTCCCATGATGGCCACCGGCACTCCCATAAGTACGGCCAGCGGAATCATCCATGATTCATACTGAGCCACCAGGAAGAGGTAGACGAAGATAAAAGCCATCCCGAAAATCAGTGGGGCCAGGTTACCAGCAGCCAATTCCTGATAGGTCATTCCCGACCACTGAAAGCCCATGGACGGTGGTAGGATTTCCCCGGCCAGTCGCTCCATTTCCGCGATTTGCTGGCCACTGGATACCCCGGGGACGCCCGTCCCGGTAATCTGACTTTTGGAATACATGTTAAACCGACCAATAAACAACGGACCAACCGTATCACGCACCGATGCAAAAGCCCCAAGAGGAATCATGGCCCCGAGATTACTGCGGATTTCGATGCGCTCAATATCTTCGGGTTTGCTGCGGTACTTGTCCTCGGCCTGGGCCATCACTTTCCAGGTACGTCCAAAAAGGTTGAAATCATTCACGTAGCTGGTACCCAGATAAGTGGACAGGCTGCCGAAAACTTCGTTCATGTTCACATGGTAAGCCTGGGCCTTGACCCGGTCGATTTCCAGATAAAGCATCGGTACCGTTGCACGGACATTCTGGTTCAACCGTGTCAACTTTCCACCCTTGCTGGCGGCGACGATCATATCCTGGGCAGCTTGCTGCAGCTGCATCACGCCGGCCCCACCACGATCCTGCAACTCGAAACTGAAGCCGCCGGCGCTGCCCAGCCCCAGAATCGGAGGTGGCAGAAAGCTGAAGGCAAAAGCTTCCTGAATAGCGGACAACTGTGGTTTCAACCGCTCCATTATTCGAATAACGTGCAGCTCGGAAGGACGTTCACTCCAGTTGTCCAAAGTAACAATGAACATGGCTGCGTTGGGTGACTGTACCCCATCAATCATGGAGTAACCACCAACTGTCAGATACCTGGCAACACCGGGAGTATTGGACAAAAGAGCGTTGATCTGTTCGGTCACGCCTTTGGTTCTGTCCAGAGATGAACCATCCGGCAAAGAAGCATTGATGAAGAAATATCCCTGATCTTCATCAGGTAAGAAGCCACCGGGAACACTTATGGTGCCGACATAGGCCAGAACCATCAGCCCGGCAAAAAGCAACATGGCCAACCCTGATTTTCTAAGTAAAAACGCTACTAAGCCCTTGTAGCTGGCCGTACTCTTTTCAAATATTTCATCAAACTTCCTGAAGAAAACCCATTTTTCCTTGTTAGGGTCTGCAGGCTTCAGCAAGAGGCGGCAAAGAGCCGGACTCAGGGTCAAAGCATTGATCGAAGAAAATATTGTTGCAATGGAAATGGTGATTGCAAACTGCTTGTAAAGTAAACCGGTCAATCCGGGCATCATCAAAGTAGGGACGAATACGGCCATCAATACGGCGGTTGACGCCAGTACCGGTCCTGTAATCTCAAGCATACCCTCGGATACGGCCTTTCGGCTATCCCAGCCCTTTTCTGCCATCAGGCGCACGGTATTTTCCGTAACCAGAATGGCATCATCCACCACAATTCCAATAACAAGAATCAACCCGAATAGAGTCAGGTTATTGATGGACATACCCATGCCCAGCAATACGGCAAAAGTCCCAATCAGTGAAACTGGAATAGTTATGGCTGGAATCAGAGTTGTTCGCCAATCCTGAAGGAAAACCCAAACCACAAAAATAACCAGGATGATGGCCACTATCAGGGTATTGATCACCTCGGCAATGGAAGCAGTGATGTAATCCGTAGCGTTGTACAGGATTTGATACTCAAGGTCTTCAGGGAAGTCTTCTGACAATTGGTCCATTATTTCCTGGACACCCTGGGCCACTCCCAGAGCATTGGATCCAGGCAACTGGTAAATACCAATGGCAATGGCCTCACTCCCGTTGTCTTCAGCATACCACGCATAAGACAGCGCACCCAACTTCACATCAGCAAGGTCACGAAGATAAAGAATGTCACCAGCGGCACCGGTCTTTATTACGATAGCACCAAATTCATCTTCGCTGGCCAGCCGCCCCTTGGTGACAATGTTATACTGAAAAGGCAAATTCCCTTTGTTGGGCTGGGTTCCGATAGCCCCGGCTGCCACTGAGACATTCTGGGCACGAATGGCATTCATCACTTCGGTGGAAGTAACACCGCGAGCTTTCATCTGCTCAGGGTCCAGCCAGATCCGCATGCTGAAATCCTTGGCACCAAAGACCGTCACAACACCGACGCCCTCAACCCGGGCCAATTGATCCTTGACCCGTGTAGCCACGTAATTACTGATGTAAAGTTCGTCGTAGGTGCCGCCGGGAGATTTGAGAGAGACCACTTCAACCATGGCCGTACTTTTTTTATCTACTTTCACTCCCTGACGCATCACCTCTGAAGGCAATAGCGGCTCTGCCACCGCCACCCTGTTTTTCACCATAACCTGGGCCATGTCCACATCAGACCCGATAGCAAAGCTGACAGTAAGGTTCAACTGACCTTCAGAGTCACTCTTGGAATCCATGTAAATCATGTTTTCCACGCCGTTTACCTGCTCCTCAATGGGCGCAGCCACCGATTCAAGAACAGTAGCTGCATCAGCACCGGGATAGGTGGTTGTGACCGCAATGGTTGGTGGCGTCACATCCGGCATGGATTCGATAGGCAGCAGCGGTATGGAAATACCACCAACAATCAGGATCAATATTGAGATCACAAGAGCCAACTTGGGCCGGTCGATGAAAATTCTGCTGAACATCCTCGGGGTCTCCTTGGCTTAGTCTTTGGCCACTTGCTGGGATTGTTTTTTCATGGCTTCGAATTGTTCTGCAGTCAGTGGCTGAACCGGCATACCGGGACGGGCAATCATCAGACCACCGACAATAACCAGTTCCTCACCTTCGAGTCCGCTCTTGATATAAATGGTTCCATCACCCTGCGCTGAACCCAGAGTGACATATTTTTGTTCGACAATGTTTCCTTCGCCCACGGTCAAAACATATTTGCCACCGAGATCGGTACCCAAAGCGGTTTCCAGAATCAGCACGGCATCAGGAATTGTCTGACCACTGACTTTAACCCGTACGAAAAGTCCCGGAAAAATCAGCTCATCTTTATTCTCCAGGCGGGCCCTCAGCTCAATGGTGCCGGTATTGGGATCCACCTCATTATCAATAAAATCAATATAACCATTATGAGGAAAGCCTTCATCATTGGCCAGGGCGACATGGACCATTTTTACGGATCTATCATCGCCTTTTTCCTTTTCCTGCCGGCCAATAGCGAGAAAGTTCAAAACCACCGATTCCGGTGCATGGAAATAGACAAATATTGGCGTTACCTTGTTGATCCGCGTTAAAAGCGTTGCTTCACCCTGACCCACCAGGTTCCCCACATCAACCAGGTTGCGACTGACAAAACCATCAATCGGAGCATGCACCTTTGTGTAGCTCAAATCCAGCTCGGCATCAGCCAGACGGGCCTTTGCCGATGCGACTGAAGCAACTGCCATATCCCGGTCAGCACGGGCCCTGTCCACATCCATCTCACTGACGGCCCGGCTTTTACTGGCTTTTTCCACCCGGCGCAATTCGGTCTCCGACCGCAGTAGATCAGCTTCTGCTGATTTGACATTAGCTTGTGCAACATCCCTGGCAGCAATGTAACGCTCATCCTCGATAGTAAACAGAAGGTCGCCGGTTTTGACCGAGCTGCTGACTTCAAACTCCACCGATTCGAGGGTCCCGGCAACCCGGGCCACAATCTTTGCCGATTCAAAGGCACGGCAACTACCAGTGAAAATGGCAAACTCGTCCACTGGACCCACTGTTGGTTTAAGCACAGTTACCGGCGGAGCCTTTCGAGTAACAGCCACTTCTTCTTTCCCGCATGACGTCACAGCAATCAGCAGGGCAATCATGGTTAAAGCCAATCCTGACCGGTATTGGAGTCCCCTTGTAATAAAATGAAGCATCATCGACCTTCCTCTTCCGCCGGAGCGGTTTCAGCCATTGCTGTTTCCTGTGTTTTAACGGGCAAATCAGGAGCGGGATCATCCAGAGACCAACCACCGCCAAGGGCCAGGTTCAAATTGATTAAATGGGCAAGGACCTGCCCGCGTGATTTTGCCAGCTGATCCTGTTGGCTGAATAACACACGTTGAGCATCCAGATAGTTCTGAAAATCAGTCAGACCGGAAATGTACTGGGTGTTGACAAGCTCTACCGATTGCTGGGCCGACTCGGCCGCAGTCATCAGGAGATCACGGCGAATTTCTTCCTGTCGCATAGCCACAAGTGAATTTTCCACCTCAGCCAGGGCACCCAGGACCGTCAGCTCGTAAGCCGCCAGAAGTTGTTCTGTGCGCGCCTCTTCCACTTTGATTTGTCCCCGTATTTTTCCACCGGAAAACAAATTCCACTTCACGTCCGGCCCTAATGACCAACCAAAAGCATCACTTGTTCCAAGATCACCCAATTCAGGGGCACGCAAAGCCAGGGACCCATTGAGAGAAAAACTGGGATAAAGTTCGGCGGTAGCCACCCCTATTCGAGCAGACTGGGCAGCCAGATTTCGTTCACTGCGACGCACATCCGGGCGCCGGCGCAGAAGTTCGGCAGGTAAGGCCATGGTCAATTCAGTGGGTGGGTTGGGCATTCCTGTGTGGGTTTTCAATCTCTCATCCAATGTCCCGGGAGCTTTCCCCAGCAATATTGCCAGACGGTTCAGTGCCCGTTCCAGAGCCACTTCCAGCTGGGGTATCGTTGCCTCGGTGTTGGCGAGGTTGCTGCGAGCCTGGGTAACATCCAGAAGCGGCACCAGCCCTGCTTCTTCCCTGGCCATCACCAAATCCATGGTTTCCCGCTGGCTACCTACATTGCTGTGAGCAAAATCCAGCCGTGTTTGCAGGTTGCGGATTTCCACATAAGTGGTTGCCACCTCAGCATAAAGTGATACAAGAACATCACGGTAATCTTCAATTGAGGATTCCAGAACAGCACCGGTTGACTCTCGCGCACGCCGATTCTTGCCCCAGACATCAATTTCCCAGCTGGCACTGACTCCGAATCCCCAATTGGTGGCTGGATTGTCTCCCCCAGTCCAGTATAGTTCGGGAGTCTGAGCACGCGTACCGTCGCCACCCAAACCAACCTGAGGCCAGTAATCGCCCCCGGCAATCTGGTGCTGGGCGCGGGCTTCACGGATTCTGCTGACAGCCATCTCCAAATCCAGACTGGAGTCTTTTGCCTGAACAATGAGGGATTCCAGAGTTGCATCTCCAAACGCTGACCACCATTGCTGGATTACCGGTGCATTTGTTTGAACGTCTTCGGCAGCCGCGTTTTGCCAGGCATCCGGACTCTCAATAACAGGAACCTCATAATCGGGCCCCACAGCGCAACCGGCAGCAATAAATACCAGCAAAGAGGCAGCCCCGAACACCCATTTTATGGACGTTATTTTTCTCATAATGAGCAATACTCCCACATCATGGACAGGTTGGAAAATTTTTTGATTCCGCAGGATTAAACATTAAATTTCCTTAAATAGCAAA
>JAUXDD010000087.1 GCA_030618465.1 Desulfobacteraceae bacterium | reverse complement strand
ATAAAGTAGGATTTGCTATAAAAATTTTATGGAAACTTATATAAACCCACTACAAAAGATGGAGACATATTTATGAATGAAAATGACCCGAATCAACAGATCAATTTTTCAGTAGCCGCAAACAATCTGTATCGTGAAGAATCCGTAACAGATCTCAAGACGGCTTCGATCAGAACACTTATCCCGATAAAACCCGATGGGAGCAATGATGAAAGCCGTGAAAAAATATTTGTGGGTCATACCCAGCTAATGTCACCCCAGGGCATGGTTCCACTCCAGTCACCGCTCCAGGCGACAACGTTTGAAGAAGCCATGGAAAAATTCCCTGCAGCCATGAAACAGGCTTTAAGTGAAATGATTGAGAATGCAAAAAAAATGCAGCAGGAACAGGAGCGCATGCAGAAAAATACTGATTCTCGCATTATCGTTCCCGGAAGATAGAAGACCAGTACGCCCTTTTTATACGCCGGGAGGCATAAACAGAAATATTTAATTAATTTTGGAGGAGCCATGTCTCCGGATTCTACTCCCGTTAAGGACCAGACATTTGATGTTATCATTGTAGGCGGCGGTCCCGCAGGTCTTTTTGCCGCCTATTACCTGTGCGAGCACTCAGATCTTCATGTACTTCTGATAGAAAAAGGGAAAAAAACCCAAAAACGGCAATGCCCTATCAGTGAAGGCAAGTCCTGCATGAAGTGTGATCCGTGTAATATTTTGAGCGGCATCGGCGGAGCCGGCCTCTTTTCAGACGGTAAGCTGAATTATATACCCAAACTCGGTAAAACCGATCTGACCCAATTCATGGCACAGGATACCGCACAGCAACTGATTGATGAAACCGAGCACATTTTTAATAAATTTCATATGGACAGCCCTGCCTACCCCACTGACATGGAGCAGGCGAAAAATATCCGAAAAGAAGCAAAAAAGAACGGTATTGATCTCCTTATTATAAAACAGAAACACCTTGGCAGTGATTGCCTGCCACCCCGGATTTCTGCCATGGCGGACCACATACGGTCAATGGGTGCTGTTTTCCGGACATCTGAAAATGTTGAAGATGTCATTGTTGATAATGACCGGATTGCCGGTGTAATAACCGATGGGGGCACATATTATTCAAACAGGGTTATCCTGGCTCCCGGACGTGTCGGGGCAAGCTGGATGAGCTGGCTGGCGACAAAATACGGAATAGGTCTGAAACAGCGCGGGATTGAAGTGGGCGTACGCGTTGAGGTCCACAATGATATCATGCAGGATCTGTGCAACATTATTTATGACCCCACATTCTTTATTCAGACCCGGAAATATGATGACCAGACCCGGACATTCTGCACAAACAAAGGTGGGTATGTTTCCATGGAAAACTACAACGAATTTGTTTGTGTGAACGGTCACGCCTACCAGGAAAAAAAATCTGAAAACACGAACTTTGCCTTTCTTTCGAAAGTCATCCTGACAGAACCGGTCACTGACAACCAGGCATATGGTGAATCCATTGGCAGGCTTGCCACGATCATCGGAGACGGGAAACCAATTTTACAGCGGTTTGGTGATCTGAAACGCGGCAGGCGAAGCACCTGGAACCGCATCAACAAGGGTTACATCACCCCCACCATGACCAACGTGGTCTGCGGTGACATTGCCATGGCCCTGCCGGAACGAATTTTGAGTAATATTATCGAAGGCCTTGAAAAGCTCAACACTGTTGTGCCTGGAATATCCAATGAAGAAACCCTTCTGTATGCGCCTGAAATCAAATTCTTTGCCACCCAGGTCGAAACGTCAAACACCCTGGAAACTCATGTCAAAGGCATGTATGTGGCCGGAGACGGCCCGGGTGTGGCCGGCAATATAGTATCAGCCGCTGCCACCGGTTTAATTCCCGCCAAAGCAATTATCAATAATTCGTAACCAGTGTAAAGAATCCACGCCCATAGGACGTGGATTTCTATGCTATATTAAATATTCCAAACAGTTGTTAACCTGTTTGCCGGTTATCCTGTTTTCCGGTTAAACAAGGTGGTTGCCTGATTTTTAAAGTGCCGCCCGGCTGACAGGCGAACCGGCAAACCGGCCAACTGGCAAACCGATCTTCACACGCATATTGTCACAATCACCTATTTCTGATATACAATTTTCAAAATCATCCCGGAGGTGACTGAATGGAACGAATAAAAATAATGATAAACGGCATTCCCGGTAATGTGGCTGTGAATGTAGCAAAACATATAATAAAAGATGATAGATTTGAACTGGTTCAGGAATCGCTTACAGGCCCCGAAATAACTGAAGATGAATACAAAATCGATTCACATTCTATCCGACTCATTCGTCCGGATGTGAGAGACGGATTAATAGCTGATATCCAAAAAAAAGAGGGCTTGTTTATCTCTATAGACTATACACATCCGTCAGCTGTAAATTCCAATGCAGAATTCTACTGCAACTACGGCCTTCCCTTTGTGATGGGCACAACCGGTGGCGACAGAAAGGCTATCGAAGAAACAGTCTGTTCATCTGACATCCCGGCAGTTATTGCGCCCAACATGGCAAAACAGATTGTGGCATTCCAGGCCATGATGGAATGGTGTGCGGAAACATTTCCCGGTATTTTTAAAGATTATTCCCTTGAAATCAGGGAAAGCCACCAGAAAGGCAAGGCTGATACAAGTGGAACCGCCAGGGCAATGACAACCTATTTTAATAAATTTGGAATTCCTTTTACGGAAGATCAAATAATAATGGAACGTGACCCGGAAAAGCAAAAAAATGAATGGGGCATACCTGAAGAGCACCTTGGCGGACATGGATGGCATACCTATACGATTACATCAAATGATAAGACAGTTAATTTTTCGTTTTCCCATAATATAAACGGTCGGGATATATATTCAAAAGGTACCCTTGACGCTGTGATATATCTGCAAAAAAAGATAAATGAAAACCATGGCGGAAAAGTATTCACCATGATAGATGTTTTAAAAGGGATTTAACTCCAATCGGCAATGCCGGAGGCACAGCCTATGTACAATAATTTCTTCGGATTAAAAGAGAGGCCGTTCAAACTGGTTCCCAACCCGGCGTATCTTTTTTTGAGCAGAAGCCATGAGGAGGCACTGGCCCACCTGACGTATGCCATCAACCAGGGAGACGGTTTTGTAAAAATTACCGGTGAAGTCGGTACCGGCAAGACAACCCTTTGCCGTGTTTTCCTTGAAACGGCGGATAAAAGTATTGAGGCTGCATACATCTTCAATCCCAATCTGGATTCACTCCATCTCTTAAAGGCCATTAATGACGAGTTTCGCATCAACTCCACCCCTGACAATACCAAGGAGCTAATTGATATATTTAACGCTTTTCTTATAGAAAAAACAACCGACGGGAAAAAAGTCATTTTAATTATTGATGAGGCCCAGAATCTATCCAGAGAGGTTCTGGAACAGCTGCGGCTTCTTTCCAATCTTGAAACCACGCAAAACAAACTTGTCCAGATTATCCTTGTGGGACAGCCTGAGCTGCGCGAAATTCTTGATTCTTATGAACTGAGGCAACTGGGCCAACGCATTACGTTAAGCTGCCATATTCTTCCCCTCACAAAAAAAGAAACCCGTGATTATATCTGGCATCGTATTCATATCGCAGCCCTTAAACCCAGAATTAAGATTTCCTGGTTTGCACACGACCTGATTTACACTTATTCGGGCGGAATCCCCAGGCTGATCAACATTGTCTGTGACAGATCCCTGCTTACCGCCTATGGTATAGAAAAACGAACTATCTCAAAAAGTATCGTAAAATCATCCATCAGAGAGCTGTCCGGAAGGAACGAAACCAGATATCATATCCAGGGGAAAGCACCCAAAGCGATCCCTGTACTCATATCGCTATGCATTATTCTTTTTATCATTATCTTTTACCGGCCGGGGGGGCTGGACATTTATTCGTACATGGCTCCGCCGGATGTGAAAAAAATGCCCAGAATTGAATTTACACCGGCATTTAAAACCGTTGAAAACAATCAAAACAAAATAGTCAACACCCCGTCGCCAACCATCCCCCCTGTGCAGGAGGATATTATTTCCCGGGAAGTCATACCTCTGGAACAGCCACCTGTACCCGAACCGCTTCCAGTTAATCTGAAGGAACCGAACCTGAATGTTTTTCTCAACAGAATTGATCCTGTTGCTTCCAGAAACAAGGCTCTCAAGTCTGCAATGGATCTGTGGAACAACGACTCTGTCATCGGATCAAACATGGATGACGTGAAAGACGATCAGACCTTTTTCAACCTGGCCGCTCAACAGAACGGCATCCAGATTCACCGGATTAAAGGAGATTTTGAACTGATTGAAAGATTAAACCATCCGGCAATTCTTGAGATGTACCTGCCGGGAAGTGTATCACCCATATATCTTACCATCAGCAAAATCCACGGCAAACACATATCACTGGTCTGTGGTGACGATACGATTAAAGCCAATCGTGAATCGCTGGAAATCTACTGGACATCTGTGGCCTATATCACATGGAAAAACTTCCTGTCTTATTCCGGCATCATTCCGAGTAGTTCCACAAGAGACTCTACCATAACGCTCAAGCTTCACCTGCGTGATATTGGATTTGATGATATTGAAATCTCCCCTGTGTATGACAAAAAAACAAGGCAGGCTGTTAAAGAAATTCAGATGAGAAACGGAATTGCACCGGATGGAGTGGTGGGCCCGCTGACAAAAATCATCCTGTACAATGAAAAAAAATATTTGCAGATTCCACATATTGTAGACAATATCCAGAGCGGGGTATAAGCATTGAGCTCAATCTTAACGGCCTTAAAAAAGCTTGAGAACGAATCATCACAAAAGGTTGAAATTCAGCCCGGACTGGGAAAAATTGATTTAAAACAAGTGATTCACTATCCTGCAAAAAGGGCCCGGTTTTTTAGAATAACCCTTTTGACCCTGTGTGGAATAGTCATCATAACCATCCTTGCCGCAGGTGGTTTTTATATGGGTATAAATGGATTTTACCTGAACAATACCGGTAAGCAACCGGCCACCGCAAAGCAGATCAATGCGGTATCCCAAAAGGATAAGGCATCAGCCACATCAATATCCATGCCGATTAAAAATAATCCTGAAAAATCAAAAACATCCACCAGAAAAACAAAAGTATCGTTTGAAGCCCCCCGAACCCGTTCAGGAAGGATGATGGAAACAACGGAAACTAAAATTTTATCGAACACCGATGGTAACGCAGAATATGCATCCCCGAGAAATAGTACGCGGGGCATGGTAGAAACCGAAACCATGCAAAAGATGTCCACTGAACCATCTACCGTTCTTCCTGATAAAAAAGGTACAGCCGCGTCACCATCTGTTGAAAAGGAAGCCTTATCAGATATCCCCGAACCTGATTCTCAAACGTCTTTGCCAACTGAAAAGAAAATTCATGCTGAAATAAAAATGGATTCACGCTTTACGCTACAGGCCATTTCATGGGGCAGTGATCCGGAAACCCGCTTAGCCGTCATTAACAATCGAATTTTAAGAGAAGGTACCGCAATTGAAGGCGTAACCATCCTTCGAATTGAACCGGACGGAATTATTTTTCAAGATGGTGATGATAAATGGCTGCAGGAATTCAGGATTCGATAAATAGTTTTTTTTTAAGGTTCCAATTTATATATCCCGCCAGCCTGCTTAATTTTTATCCCAAACATTTTGATTGTATCGGGCAGGGAACGCCCCAGAAGAAAATCAACCATCTCAGGATCGATGCTGCCCTTCTCAACAACCAACGAACGAACCTGCATGTCGTATTTTATAATATCAATGATGCCGTTAACAGCGATTTTGTTTTTACCGCCAGCCATAGATTTAGCCAGGCTTCCGATTTTATGATAAGAACATCGGGAATGATGATCTTCAACCATCTCCCACAATCCGCGAATGCCTGAAAGCAGGTCATTTCGGGTCAGGCGGTCATTCTGATATACCGACTCTATTTCTCTTGTATCCCAGCATTTGAGCGCCTTGCATTCAAGCGGCCTGTAATCATAAATCGTACAGGCGTTGTTTTTCTCGTCAAAAAGGATGCATTCCCATGAATTTTTCTTTCCTTTAATTTTTATCAGGTCAGTGGGGACAGGAGTAAGACCACCCTTAACATTATCATGCGCAAGTTCCCCCTCCCTGATGGTAAATAGCAATTTTACAGGGACTGCCCCCTTATCAATTAAAAATTTATCTTCCGCGTGGAACGTGGGCCCGCCTTTTTTACAACAGGTGCCGCATTGTTTGCAATCAGTCTGTGGGGTGTTATTTTCGGTTTTCATTGTATTCATCGTTTAAAATCAAGTGGATAACAACAAAAAATCTGCGACAAACTTTGAATTCAGTTAATACTGAAGACGAGCAAAATAGTCAATAATAATATCCAGTTAAACGTTTTTTAGCATTGTAGCTGACCTCACTGTGGCTGTTTTCCCGACCGAAAATGTAAATATTTCTGCGTGGAGTACAGGGTTTGGCACTGGAAATATTACACTGCCCTGATATTTATATTCTTTCATTTTCACATAAATTCATTTAATATAAATCTATTCAAAAACATTTTGAAACAAGGAGGGAATATGCTCAGTGCCATGGATATCATGACAGAAAACCCGGTTACGGTTCTGCCGGAAGCAGAAATTTCCCTGGCGGCAAAACTTCTGCTGGAAAAACACATCAATGGACTTCCGGTGGTTGATGATACCGGCAGTCTGGTGGGAATCATTTGCCAGAGCGACCTGATCGCCCAGCAAAAAAAAATACCCCTGCCCTCTTTTTTCACATTTCTGGATGGTTTCATTTTCACCAAATCCATGAAACAGATTGAAAAAGAAGCGCAGAAAATTGCGGCCACAACCGTCAGCCAGGCCATGACAAAGAATCCGATTACCGTGAAACCCGATACGGGAATTGATACGATTGCGGAACTGATGGTGGATAAAAATTTTCATACCCTTCCGGTTGTTGACCATGGCCGACTTGTGGGGATCGTTGGTAAAGAAGATGTGCTCAAGACACTAATGGCAGGGGTATAAGACAGTCGGTAGAGTAGCGCAGACAAGATGTCGATCGACCCCTGGGAAATAGCCCTGTAGAATTTCACAGGGCAAGCCTGACCAACAATTAATTTTAATCCCTTCGGAAAAATGCGCCATGTTATTTCTTTATATGCTCAAATAATCCAGATAATCATAAATGGCTTGACAGAAATGCCCAGTTAAGAGAATATGCAATGGAAAAACATCAAGTGGATAAAACCCTATGAAAATCCCACAAATTTATTAAAAGGAGTTAGTTACAATGGCGAATGGTACCGTGAAATGGTTCAGCGACAAAAAAGGTTTTGGATTCATTGAACAAGAAGATGGCCCCGATGTATTCGTTCATCATTCAAATATTAATGCCACCGGATTTAAATCGCTGAATGAAGGCGATCAGGTTACCTTTGAAATAGAAGATGGGCAAAAGGGACCTACCGCAATAAATGTGACTGTTGCATAGCACATTTCGTTTGTGAGTCCTTGCCCCGATTCGAGCTAAACCCCATTACCTGAGGCGGATAGGAATAATAGAAGTCCTGCTCAGTTTATAAATGCGTTTCGGGTCTAATCCGGGTTTATGGTTTTAAGTATCGCAGCACCTATCGAATAAAAGGTGGAGGGACTTATAGGCGTGGTTACAGACGGCAAGTTAGCTGCAGACTACGACAAATTCGGGATTGCGCTTCTGGATACCCGCCAGGATGACTTAGTCAACAGCGTATACTCGTCCGTTGATGAAGCGGTTGGACGTGAACTCAATCGATTATATGTAGAAGAAGGCGTCATCCCAACCTGCAAGCCGGGCTGCGCCTATTGCTGCGGACAACACATCCTTACAAATATTGCAGAGGCCCAGGCCTTAGTGCATTACATCAAGCACGAATTCTCACAAGACCAGATCGAAGACCTTAGAATTCGAACACAGCAATGGCATGAGTGGGATGAAACCCGGCCGGGTCGGCATTACGCTACCCATATTGATAACCAATTTGAATGTTCCTCCTACCATTACTGCCCCATGCTGATAGAAGGCAAATGCAGTGCCTATTCCATGCGGCCCCTTATCTGTCGAACGCATTTTGTTTGTTCGAATCCTCCAGCCTGCCGTCCTTTCTACGATCCAGAATCTATTGAAGACGATCCAGTGGCACTCGCCTCCGTTATAGTGGCTACGAATCCATTTTCGGTACGTATAAGAGATAGCATAGAAAACACAGGATTTAATTTTTGTGGTTCAATCATGCTTCTTCCTCACTGGTTAGCCATTGGAATGAACTGGGACTTCGCCATACCCTGATATGTGAGAATAAGAACAAAACCTGATGCATTACGAAGGCCCCATATATCGTCCGCCAAGTGAAGCGGATTCACTATTAATCCAGGCTACGGTGGGATGTCCCCATAACCGGTGCACGTTTTGCATGGTCTATAAAAACGGGCCACCATATAAAGCCAGGAAGGTCAAAGAAATCAAAAAAGACATATTGGAAGCCCAAAAAATTTATGGGAATAATATCCGCACCTTGTTTTTTCCCGCCGGCAACACGATCGCCATGAAGACCGATGCACTTTCTGAAGTTTGCATGTTTGCACGAAAAACATTTCCTGATTTACAGCGCATCACTGTTTATGGTTCTTCCCAATATATTTACAAAAAAGGGCCTGATGAGCTGAAACAACTGGCATCTGCCGGTTTATCCAGAATTCATGTGGGACTGGAATCAGGGGATGATGTTATATTAAAAAACATTAAAAAAGGAACCCTGAGTCACCAGCAGACAGATGCCGGAAAATGGGTAATGGACGCCGGCATTGAGCTGAGTGTTTATGTTATACTGGGGATCGGAGGAAAGGAACGCTCTTTATCACATGCAAATGAAACCGCAAATGTAATAAATAATATTGCACCTGACTTTATAAGGCTTCGCACTTTTGTTCCAAAAACAAACACCCCCTTATTAACAAAAGTACAGGACGGCACATTTCGTATGCTTGGGCCTCACGAAATTTTGCAGGAGACAGCAAAACTGATTAACGGGATAAACGTTCCAACGTATTTAACAAGTGATCATTATACCAACTATATTAACCTTGAAGGTAAACTCCCTGGTGACAGGGAAAGGCTTATTGAACAAATAGATTCAGCCATGAAACGGGATGAAAAAACATTCAGAACGTTTTTTATTGGCACAGAGTAGGATTTCTGAATTTATATTACAATTAAATAACTGATGGTTGGTTGGGTTAATTTTATTTGTGCTCTCCATATTTCATAAAAAACCATATTTAGACCATATTCGGTCCTTTGTAAAACATTAAACATACAAGTTCATGAAGAGCTTGAAGATTAAGTTTTTTCCCCTTTCATGTCCTTGTATGATTAAAAAATAAAATATAAAACGCCTATGCTGAATTATCTATTGATGTATATCCCAGGTAGTCCAGCCTGAAATGGCTGTTGTTGATTGGTCCAAGTCAAAACCTGATTCAATGGGGCATGCAATATAAGCGTGTGCGACAAATTCTTCACCATAAAATTTTCGCAATCGGTGTAATCCTCGCAATGATTTTTTTTCCGGTTTTTGTGTTATCTTACATTCGACCGGAATAATTTTCTGATTTTTTTCAAGAAGCAGATCCACCTCATTGCCCCCCTGGTCCCGCCAATACCACAGCCCAAGGGACGGTTCTATCCAGTCCCGGTATCTTAACCACTGGTTGACCACATAATTTTCCCAAAGCGCACCTGCCTGCATGGATGTCCAGAGAGATTCAGCCGAACTGAATCCCATGAGAAATGCAGCAAGACCGGTATCTGTAAAATAAAGCTTGGGGCTTTTAGCAAGTCGTTTGCCAAGTGAACGAAAGTAAGGTTCCAAAAGAAATACCTGGTTGGATGCCTGCAGTACGCTCATCCATTTTTTAGCAGTGGTCGTTGATATGCCCACATCTCTCCCTGTTTCCGAAAGATTAAGCGTCTGACCGCATCTGGCGGCACATGCACGGACAAAACGTTCAAAATCCCTGAGATTGCCGATATTCAAAAGATTGCGAACATCCCTTTCAATATAGGTGGAAAGATATCCCTGGAACCATCGTTCCCTGGAAGGCAGAGCATTTATGTCCGCCCATAAAGCAGGAAATCCACCGGTAAATAAAAAATCTTTCCATTCGCCTGATCGCTGGTCCTGTGCAATATTTTTCCATTCATTGCCGGACAGCCCTAAAAAAGGAACAACAGCCGCCCTGCCCGCCAGGCTGTCTGCAACAGATTCCATCAGCATAAAATTTTGAGAACCTGAAAGAATAAATAATCCATTTTCCCCTTTATGGGAATCCACATATGTTTTTATATAACGAAAAAATGACGGGGCATACTGAATCTCATCCAGTATCACGGGTGGTGGATAAAGTTTTAAAAAATCATCCGGTCTGGTTTCCGCAGTTTCCGCATTTGTTCCCACATCCAGACTCACATAGGTATAATCAGGAAAGGTTCTCTCAAGAAGGGATGTCTTACCAACCTGTCTGGGACCGGTTAAAACCAGTACAGGAAAGGTATTAACAATACTCAGTAATTCATCTGTTATTTCTCTTTTAATCCACATAATTGACAATTTTAATCTTTGAGTTTAACATTGTCAATCTTTTAATTTAGCATATCCTTTATATGTAAAATAGATCCCCTGGTAGAACAAGGATTGTTCCCTCTCAAAATGGGCGTTAACAGCTTCACGGATCTGAAATTACAAAGCCCTTATATTGTTTGAGTTCACCGGAAAGATCAAAAAGATTGTCTTTATGTAGCAATATGTTTTTCCGGTTCCGGTTTCCATTTCAGTGTCAAGATTCACGTTGCAGATTTTAGAGGTGATTAGTTCCCCGTTGTATTGGGTTATCCCTAAAAACAAGCCACCACTGCTTCAATGGATAATTTTTTTCCATTATCCATTTTTATTTTCCTGTTTATTCGAAGTTGGTAATTGTTTAGCTGCAGTTTCAAGCTGTTCAAGGTAGTCGGCTTCTGCCATTGTTTCCCTATGTTCCCGCCTTAAAACTTTGAATTGATCATATTCGCTCTTTGCGTGGTTATCCGCATCTTTTTTACTGATTTGTCCGGCATGGGCGAGGACATCCCGTTCATTAAATCGAAGAAACTCATCCAGTTTATGCTTCCAGTCTCTCATAAAAATCTGTTTGCGCCGTTTCGCCTGATCTTCGGCAAAGTCAAGCCACATAGCCACAATTTGGTTTAAGCCGTCAATCTCTTCTTCTTTCAGATAGTTTTTAGCAATAGTCACATCTGTTTTACGAACCAGACCGCCTTTCCAACTGGTCAGCCCCATGTTGGGTAAGTGGCGGGCTGCCCGTGACTGGATCAACTCTGCGGCGGTCATTCCTGTGGCTGCATAATGAAGTTTATTCTGAATAATACTGAAGAATCTGGTCGTTTCGTTCCAGCTCGGCTCATAATCGGAAGCAATGGCAAAGATGTCTCTTACCCGCAGGTACATACGCCGTTCGCTGGCACGGATATCACGAACCCGTTCCAGCATTTCATCAAAATAATCCGGAACCTGCGAGTCTTTGACAGGCGGATTTTTGAGTCGCTCGTCATCCATGACAAAGCCTTTGATGATGTATTCTTTCAGCTTGTCTGTTGCCCAGATTCTAAACCTGGTGGCAATCAGACTCTTCACCCGATAACCTACTGAAATTACGGCATCGAGATTATAAAATGCCATCTTTCTTCGGACCGCCCTTTTCCCTTCCTGACGAACTGCCGAGAATTCCTCGGTAGTTGCCGATTGCTCCAATTCTCCCTCCTCATAGATGTTTTTCAAGTGCAAAGAAATATTGTCGCTTGAGCATTGAAATAACTGCGCCATATCCGCCTGAGTCATCCAAAGAGTCTCGTTTACCAGCCGAATATCTATTTTAACCTGACCATCATCGGTCTGGTATATTAACACCTCTCCTCCGGCAGGTACCATTTCGTGCTTTTCATGACTTTTGCGGCTCATATGGTCTTCACC
>JAUXDD010000179.1 GCA_030618465.1 Desulfobacteraceae bacterium | reverse complement strand
ACATAGTTATTATCTTCTCCAAGCAGGGGGGCGCTTTTCCATTTCTTTTCCGAATCCGCGCCGGAAAATTTTATGGGGCCGGTATCTGAGACCGTATCGCCAAGAATCGGGTGTTTTAGATGGATAAAAAAATTTCTTTCAGCAAGATGGGGATCTTCGGCAAGGTTCAGGGCATCCTGTACAATTCCGGACGGGACACCTGATTCCTGAAGTATTTCCATCACGTATTCAGGAGTGTGTGCGGATGTCCACTGTTCAATAAACGCATCGACTTCTTTGCGGTTTTCTTTTCTTTTGGATAGTGTGGAATATTTTTCATTGTTTGCCAACTCGGGTCTGCTGGCAGCTTTACACAAATTTTTCCACTGGTTGTCGTCAAAGACCGATATGACGCACCACCTGTCGTCCCCCGAACACCTGTAACACCCGTACGGCGCGGCATGGATATAATCCGGACTGTTTCCTTCGGGCTGTATGTCTTTTTTATTGTTCAGCACATCCATTAATGCAGGTGCAATAGCTGTACATATGGTTTCATACCCGGAAAGATCCATATACTGCCCCTGGCCGGTCCGGTCACGATATTCAAGGGCTGCCAGTATCGCAAACGCGCAGTAAAGCCCCACAACCGGATCTCCATATGAATTGCCAAGCCCTGTGGGCGCGTTTTTTTCATACGATGTCAGATAGGAAAGACCACCAAGGGACTGGACGGTCGGGCCAAAAGCAACATGATTTTTCCATGGACCGGTCTGACCCATGCCGGACATGCTGGCCATAACCAGATCCGGCCTGACTTCTTTGAGTTTTTCATATCCCAGGTTCCAGTTGGCCATCACCCGGGGTGAAAAATTTTCAATCACCACATCACTTAAGGTCGTTAATTTTAAAATGATTTTCCTGGCTTCAGGAAAGCTCATATCCAGAGCCATGCTTTTTTTGTTACGGTTCCAGGTATTAAAATATCCTTCATCATTGGATTCAGCGCCGGTGGCTGTTTTCCAGGACTGTACCTTGATGACCTCCGCACCAAAGTCAGCAAGAAGTCTCGTGGCATAGGGACCTGCCAGTACGCGCGTGAAGTCGAGTATCCTGATTCCTTTTAGAATGTTTTCTTTCATTGTTATATGACTTTTTTATCAGCCAGCGTTTTCAACACATCTTTCGTCAAGCCCAGTTCATCCTGATAAATCAGCTCATTATCTTCACCTGCATTCGGTACTGATTTGAATTGACCTGAAGAGACCGTACTGAATTTACAGGGTAACCCCGGATATTTAATTTTTTTTCCTGTTTTTGACTCCTCACTGTCGATGAAAAATCCCCGATCTTTCAAATGAGGGCTGTGGGCCACCTGCCCGGGGGAGTGAACCGGCGCCCAGGGAAAGCGCATCAACTGGCCCGTTTCAAACAGCTCATCTGTTGTATGACTCCGGGTCCATTGCTCCATTACTTTGATAATATGCTCACGGTTTTTGTTTCTGTATGCTTCATCCAGCCACTTTTCCTCTGTGAGGTCGCCGGCCATGCCTTCTCCTGCCATCCATTCCACCAGGGTGTCCCATTGCTGGAAAAGCGATAGCTGAATAAATCCGTTTTTACAGGGCAGGATGCAGAAGGCATTGTTCCAGTTGGTACTCCCCTGTCTTTTGGGTACAACATGCTCGTAAAAATATTGAACCATTACATGCTCGAGCGTGGAGGCCACTGTTTCCTGCAGGGAGATATCAATATGTTCACCCCTACCTGTCTGATTCCGTTTCCTGACTGCCAGAAGAACAGCGATGGCAGCATAGAGGGACGCGGAAAAATATGATTGTTCCCCATAGGGTTTAAGGGGGGTTGACGAAGGTGAGCCGGATGCCGCCATCTGGCCACCGAACGCTGAAGCAACAAGATCGGAGGATTTAAAATCTTTCTTCGGGCCTGTCTGGCCGAACCCGGTTACCGACACCAGTATAAGTTTGGAGTTGATTTGAATTAAATCATTAAACCCGAGACCGAGCTTTTCCAAAAATCCAGTTGGAAATGTTTCAACAACTCCATCTGTTTTTGCAACAAGTTTTAGAAAAATTTCTCTGCCTTCATCCTTTTCAATATCCAGTGTAATGCCATGTTTATTTATATTATTGTAATAAAAGGAAAGGCTTTGTGCCGGATTATCATTCAAAAACGGACCGATTTTTCTGGATGGATCTCCCCCCGGTCTTTCGATTTTAATTACCCGGGCACCAAAATCAGCCAGCAGTTTCGTACAGAAACAGGCTTTTTCATCAGCCAGATCAAGAATGGTGATTCCTGATAAGAATGTGTTGTTTCTGGTTTCCATTATTACAGTTTGCCAATAACGTCCTTATACCCTTTAACAATTTTTTCAATCACACCTGACACTGGGACGACCTCTTTTATCAATCCAACAGATGAACCGCTGAAGACCTCCCCCTGATCCAGTTTGCCGTCCAGCTGGGCATCCGGGGATCGCCGGTATCCAATAAATTCCCTGATTTTATCGGCAGATGCATTTTTATTTTCAAGTTCCAGCAGTTTTTTAGCGAACGCCGTTTTCAGGTTTCGTGTGGGAAGCAGTTTTCTGGATGTAACCACCGTACCCGTATCTTCCGCTTTTACGATGGCATCTTTGTAATTCTGGCTGGCAATGCATTCGTCAACAGCCACAAAGCGCGTGCCCATCTGCACACCTTCCGCACCCAGGGCCATGGCTGCGGCTACGCCCCTTTCATCAACAATCCCCCCCGCGGCAACAACAGGAATGGAAACAGCATCGGCAGCCTGTGGGATCAGGGAAAAAAGGGGCAGTTCATCAAACCCGATATGGCCGGCTGCCTCAACTCCTTCAACGATCACGGCGTCAACTTTACATGATTCAGCTTTTACAGTCTGCCTGACCGAGCTTGCCACATGAAGCACTTTTATTCCTTCAAGTTTCAGTAACGGGGTGTAGTTGGCAGGATTGCCTGCTGCTGTGATGATAATGCCCACGTTTTTTTTGATAATGATATCGATGAGAATCCCGCTTTGTCTTAAATCCAGGGGAATGTTCACGCCAAAGGGTTTGTCTGTCAGATCTTTTATTCGATCAATCTGGAGCTTCAGGTTTTTCAGTGGGTCACCGCTTTTATCCATCCCCGCATACGGGCTGAGGATACCCAGTGCGCCGGTACTGGAAACAGCTGCAGCCAGTCGTGCATCCGCCAGCCAGAGCATTCCTCCCTGAATAATGGGGTATTGGATACCAAGAAGATTACAGAGGCGTGTTTTTTTCATGATTGTATGTTTACTCCGTTTGCATCCTGTCCTGCAGAATGATCCGGTTTAAGTGATAGTGTTCATGCTGTGGATTCAGCTTGACGGCCATGTCGTACTGTATCATGGCTCCGTTAAATTTATCCTCGTGAAAAAGTTCGTTTCCATTGCTGTTGTATATATCTGCAACCAGTTCCCTGCTTCCCCATATTTTCCTGTCCAAACTGTTTCGGTGATTTCTATAATCAAACCCGTCAGGAGATATGTGTTCAATATCTATCATGGATTGCCCTGTCTGTAAAACAGTCAGCATATGCGGCCCCCTGCCAAAGGCATTATCAAGAGATATTATACCGGCATGGATTTTCATTGTTTTAAGGAGGCAGTTATATAAAACCGTCAACCCTAAACAGTTTCCCACTCCACGGGTATCATTGCTGAGCTGGGCGTTAATTACGTCCGTCAGCCGGTAGTTTCCTCCTGACTGATATCGATTCGGTTTGCTTTCCCACAACCAGTTAAACAGCGCCCTTGATTTTATCGCCGTATCTTTTGATGGATTAGTTTCTGAATTGAATCTCCGGACAAGATCATCCAGCTTTTCAGGATAACCGGAAACCCGGCTGGTGTTTTCGTGAAGTGAAGCAGTCAGTGCTTCTTTTACAAGGTCATATGGCATAGCTGATTATTCAAAAAATCCAGAACCACCCGGCAAAAGGCATCCCTGTTTTCATGTGCCGGCATGTGCGTTGATTCCGGTATCTCCTTTAGAAGTGCCCCGGGTATGGCGTCACGCATTTTTTGTGCATCTTCCAGGGAAAGAAAATTGCTCTCTTTGCCCCTTACAATCAGGGTAGGACAAGTCACATTCTTTATAAAATGCCACAGGGATTCGGTTGTATACCCGGATTCCTGTGTATGGGAAAGCATCCTGGAATCAAACCGTGTTGTGTATGTACCTTCATTGGTCCTTTTGAACCCATGGGATGCAAGATGAAAACAGTCTGCTTCCGGTATTTTCGGATAAATTCCCCGGATCACCTGCACAATCTCATCCAGTGTTTCTGCTTCAAATGGTAATACGGTCAGATGCTCTTTCAGTGCTGAGGATGCATCTGAACTGTTGCCAGGGCGTGCGTCAACAAGTATGAGCCGGCTAACTTTCTCCTGCATGCATGCCGTATAAAAAAGGGCATTTCTGCCCCCCATGGAATGACCGATGATGATCAGGTCATGCAAATTGAGGGATTCGATAAACAACGCAATATCAGTAAAATGGTCATCAATTGAATAGCAAAGGTTCTCCGCCCTCTGACTGTGACCATGGCCTCGCTGGTCAAGGGCCAGTACATGATAGTGCTCCCTGAGACTCAAGGCAACATGATCCCAGCTCCGGGCATGTGCCGTAAACCCATGAAGCAGCAGTACCGGGTGTTTGCCGGAATTTCCCCAGTCCAGGTAATGAAGCTTCAGGCCGTTTATATTCAGGTATTTATTTTCCGGTTGAAACATGTTTATAAACCATCTGTTTTTCGATAAACCTTCTAACTCGTTTAAAATATAACCATCTGTTATCATTGCCCCTTGACTTAATCAACAGAAAACACATATATATGCGAATATCATATAAAATAATTCTTTGTCCGGACATGATACTAGTTATGAAAAAAACGATTACCATTCTTCTGGCTGTTGCAATTCTGATCGTGGGCTATCGATTCTTTTCTTCTTCTCCCCCTGTGACAAACTCAAATCCAACAGGAGAAACTATTATATGCTTCGGCGACAGTTTGACCTATGGAATCGGCGCTGAAAAGGGCATGGATTATCCTTCCCAGCTTTCGCGAATGATTTCCCGGGAAATAATCAATGCGGGGATTCCGGGTGATACAACCCGGGACGCTTTAAACCGGCTGGAAGAGGATGTGCTTTCAAATGATCCTAGAATTGTCCTGATTACATTAGGGGGAAATGACTTGAAAAACAGGGTGCCCAGGGAAACAGCATTTCAAAACCTTAAAATCATTATTGAGGAAATTCAGTCCCCGGGAGCGCTGGTTGTCATCGGCGGGATTGATGTCCCGTTATGGGGAAGGGGATTTGGAAAAGAGTACGAGCGACTGGCAAAAGAAACCGGCGCTGTTTTTATCCCCAATATTTTCAAAGGGATCATGGGGCACCGAAACCTCATGAACGATCCCATTCATCCCAATGGTGCGGGATATACAAAAATGGCCGAATTGTTTTATGATGCGATCAAATCCTACCTGTAGAATAAGGAATCTTATCCATTTAATTTTTTTTAACCACGGATGAACACAGAAAAACACTGAAAAAAATGGTGAATATCCGTGAAAAATCCGTGGTGAAACATTCAGCTATGTTAGGTTATAAAACTTTTCGTTTTTGCGGCTGACGAAAGAAAAAATGTCTGCGTTTGTCTGTGTCCGTCTGAGGCTAATAAAAAATATTTGACATCTTTATCACATGGCATATAATATGCCATGTACAAACTTATGGGAGATTAAAATGGGTACATCAAAAACTGCTTCGGCAAGAGCGCTGTTAGATCCAAAAATTAAAAATCAGGCAGAAGACATTCTAAAAGAACTTGGATTATCGGTTTCAAATGCATTTGAACTGTTTTATCGACAGGTTATTGCACATCAGGGCTTGCCGTTTGATTTAAAAGTACCGAATGAAAAAACGATGAAAGCGATTGACAATTCAAGAAACGGCAAGGGTAAATCCTTTTCAACACCTGAAGATCTGTTCGATGACCTTGGAATATAATTCATGAGAACAATCAGGCGTGATTCTCAGTTTAAACGAGATGTGAAACGCATGAAGAAACGTGGAAAGGATATGGATAAATTTAAAAAAATTATTCATATGCTTATAAATACGGAAAAATTGCCAATAAAAAATAAAGATCATCAACTCAAAGGCACTTTAAAAGATTGCCGTGAATGTCATATTGAACCTGACTGGTTGCTGATATATCGCATTGAAGGGAGTGTGTTGTGCCTGATTCGAACCGGATCACATTCAGATTTGTTTGAGTGACTAAAACCTTAATCATCAATTCACAATCTCCGGTATTTCCGTCTTTATCCCTGCTTTTTCCCTGTCTGCCTGCAGTTTTTCGATTACAAACGGCATGGCCTTTTGAGA
>JAUXDD010000247.1 GCA_030618465.1 Desulfobacteraceae bacterium | reverse complement strand
TGTGGCGCCGTCCGGCCGGTTTCTTTACGGCATCCACAGACCCCGGTTTAAGGTTGAAAATCTTCGTGAAAAGGATTGGATCGAATCCATGGGATCATTTGCTGACGGGCAGCCCTGTGAAAATCACGTAAATTTTCCGGCAGGTCCGGTCGAAGAAACAAATGCGGATATTATTTATGAAATTCCCAATCCCTTTCCCTTTAAAGGAACGACCTATATTGCAAAAAGCTGGGCAGACGAAAAGGCAGGCAGGCCATCCGCCATTTCATTGCCGCAACCACCGGCGGTATCGTTTTCAGATTCCATAAGAAACTGGATGGGACGGGGTGAACAGATAGAAGAAAGCGTATCGAAACTTTTTGAAACCCTGCCCGAGCCAGTGCTGCTGGCTATCGCCGCCACTTCCACGGATGCAGATGAGTTGATGCTTCTGGCAGATATGGTCTGTGATTTTATTTATGACGGGGAAACCGGGAAACCAGCCGGCCTGACATATAAAAAAGATGAAAAGGGCCGTGCACGGGCAGTTATAAAAAATTTCACCTTGTTTGAAACCCTGGCAAACAACAGGTTTCTGCCGGATGTGTATAAGGACGTGATGGTGTTGCGACCCGGTGTCCAGGGGGGCAGTGAAATTGTCGGAGAATTTCAGGACATGGAAAAAAAGAGCCATGTGTTTGAATATCTCCGGCGGAACAGTTATATCCCCTGGGGACACTACGCGGCCAATATGGCAAATGATGCCATTCGGTACCGGATAAGCGATTTAACCCTTGATGATATGATCGGTATGCGACACCTTTATTACCAGAGAACCTATGGCCGGATGGCTGATCAGCTGGGATTGCCTGTTCCGTCACAGAGAAGGATGATGACTGTTCAGGAATTGGAAGCAATGCGTATACAAATTAACGAAAAACTGGATCCGGATACTGAAAAACCGGAATTGCCATTCAATTGCACCCTGTGGGGGTGGAATTTCGGATTTGACTATTCACCCAGCAGATACAGACTTCACGCATCTCACCAGCAGGTTCATCAGCAGTTCGCCCTTATCCCGTCATCCGTATCTTCATGGGAAACAGGGGGTGACGAAGAAATACCCGCTTATGCCTGTGGTGATATGATAAGCGCTTTTATCCGGGAATATCGCGAGCAGACCGGGCAGAATTTTTTTGATGCCTATATCAAGGCGATCCGCTCAAACAAAAGGATGGACGGAGAAAATAACAGGGAAAGCAGCCTGGTGGTCTATGAGGATGATCATGTCATGGTTTTTGTCCCCAAAGCCCAGACTTCCCAGTGGGAACTGCAACTCATGATGCTCGATCCCCTGGGAAATATTTTGGAAACAGATACGGCCGCACGCAGGGCACTGGACAGGGCCATGTTGATCGCGGTCAAAGCGTTGTCGTCCCTGGGGGCAAAAATGATTACAACCATTGAATATTCAAAGCGGTTTGATTCTTCTGAAAATGATCAGCGGCTGCTTTATTGCTTTTTACCCAAAATGCCGGAATCTCCCGGGGCGTTCAGTGAGGCCCAGCTCCGCTGGATCAACGGCCATTACCCGGAAGATTTTGCTACAGCATGCCGGGAAAAGTTGACTGAGATACCTGGTGATGTAAACTAAACTGATAAAGACGTTCGAATTCCTCTTCCTTTTGCCAGATCCTCAAACGCTTCATTAATTTCTTCTATGGGGCGCTGTTTTGTAATCATGGATTCCAGGTCCAGGAGGCCGGATTTCCACAGGCGGATGAGACGCGGTATTTCAAACAGGGAATTACTGCTTCCCAGCAGGCAGCCAAGCAGTTTTTTTTCAGTGGCTGCAAACAAAACCGCAGGATTTATGGTGATGGTCTGATCAAGAGAGGGCGAGCCGACACAAATGGTTGTGCCCCCGGAACGACAGGCATTTATGCCGTCTTCAATGAGCCTGGATACACCGGCGGTTTCAAAAGCATAGTCAATGCCGATATTGCCCGTCAGTTCCATTGATTTGGTGATGACATCGTCTTGTGTGGGATCAAGAATATGGGTTGCACCGAATTTCTCTGCCAGTTCACGTCTTTCAGCAACCGGATCAGATGCAATAATGATCGAAGCACCGGCAATCCGGGCACCCTGAACCGTTGCAATGCCGATTCCGCCCAGTCCCATCACAAGAACGGTTGCTCCCTGTTCCACTTTTGCCGTGTTGAGCACGGCTCCCACACCGGTCTGAACGGCACAGCCTATTACACAGGCAATTTCAAGAGGCACGTCTTCCGGAATTTTTACAGCACCATTGGCTGGAATAATGGCATATTCGGCAAAAGCACCCACGCCCACACCATGCAAAATCCGTTGACCGCCACGGGATAGCCCGGTTTCGCCATCCGGAAGTGCGTGGGTCATAATCCCCAGGCCGTTTACGCACAGGCTGTATTCATTTCGAACACAGTAATAGCACTGGCCACAGGGGGGGGCCGGGGTCAGCACAACCGGGTCGCCCGGTTGCAGGTGGGAAACACCGGTGCCAACGGATTCAACAAGTCCTGCTGCTTCATGCCCGAGAATGATGGGTTCGGGTGCGGGAAACGTGCCATTATATATACTGAGATCCGAATGACAGATCCCGCAGTTTTTCACCTGAACACGGACTTCATTTGCCCGGGGTTCTATGATTTCAACATCATCATATAGTTTAATCGGCGTGCATGATTCTTCAAGTATGGCTGCCTTCATAATCTGGGCACCTTATGTGTAAAGTTTTATCAATATTGCTCAAAATATGGCGGTTGTAAATTTTAAAAATACGAATAAATATGAATCAGGGATTATGAAAAAGAAGCAGGCATATCAACCCAATAATTAAAAAATCAATCTTTAAATACCAGCTTACCGCCAATGAATCCGGCAGCGCCTGCTGCGCCGAGCATGATCAGATTAATGAAAAGGAATGGCCATTTTGACGATGTCAGCACTTCCGGATTGGCAGCATGCCATATTATCAGAATAAAAGCACAAAGGGTTACAACAATGCCGCAGGTAATTTTAATAATAAAGTTCTGGGTCAGATGGCCGCCATATTTGTTTTTCCACTCCACATAGCCGGAAAAAATAACTAAGGGCATTGAGATAAGCACAACAATCAGGTTATAAAATGCCGCCTGTGATAAGCCGGTGATATTGAAAATTGCTGCAAGAAAAACAAAAAGAACCGATACGGGGATAACACCATTTGGTACATGAACGGAAACAGGGTGGGCATGGTGTTTCATCATCTGCCGGACGATTGTACCATACAGGGAGGAGCCTGACTCTGGCTGAAAATCCGGCCTGTCGGCATGATCCGTTTTTTCCTGCGATACATCATCATTTTTGATTTCAACAAATTTGCTTTTGTCAGCACCGCATACCGGGCATTTTTCAGGTGGTTCATCACCTTCGTGGACATAGTTACATACCAAACATTGCCATTTCTTCATTTTTACCTCCGAACCCCAATAGAATCCATTTTATTTATTAGTCGTCATCATCGTCACGATCATCAATCGGGACATAAGCACATTCGTGAGGGCCGCAGTATTCACCGATATACTCTGAGTCAGGCCGATAAAGAACCGGTTTCAGTGCGGCACCCGCAAATTGTTCTTCAATGATATGTGCCGCCCAGCCAACAGACCGGGCAATGGCAAAAACTGGAGTAAACATGTCAATGGGGATGCCCATGTAGTAATACAGAGACGCACTGTAAAAATCCACATTAACATAGATGTCCCGGCCCTTTTTTTCTTTAAATGCGGCTTTTCCTTTTTCCTCAAGGGCTTTTGACAGGTCATACCACCGGGTGTCACCGGCTCGTTCCCCCATATTTTTTGACATGGGGGCAAGGATATGGGCCCTGGGGTCGTCGACCTGGTATACTGCATGCCCCAGTCCCATGATCTTGCCACCGCTTTCAAGAATTTCTTTGACATAATCTTCAACCGCATCCGCACTGCCGATTTTTAACAGCATCCGCATAACCCGGGTGTTGGCCCCCCCATGAAGGGCACCGGATAATGAACCCACTGCAGCAGCAGTGGAGGCGTAAATATGCGCCTGTGTTGACGCCACCTGGCGGGCGGAAAATGTGGATGCATTAAAGGAGTGTTCAGCATGAAGCACCAGGGCGGTATCAAAAAATGACGCCACTTCCTGATCGGGAATTTCATTGGTGAGCATATACAGAAAATTCGCCCCGAAGTCCAGGTCAGGGTGCGGGGAAACGGGTTCATTTTCGTTTCGAATGCGTTCCCATGCAGAAACGATGGTCG
>JAUXDD010000191.1 GCA_030618465.1 Desulfobacteraceae bacterium | reverse complement strand
GTTTTTCGCAAAAAAATTAAATTAAAAAAAGTTAATATATCAGCGGAAGTAAGGCGTGAGGCTGAAAAAATAGGCAAAATGACGGTAGACGAATATAAAGCAGCCGGTGTTCTCATACTTCTTATTGTATTATGGGTCACTTTTTCAAGCAAAGTAGGTATGGGGGGGCCTGTTATTCTTGCGCTTGTTCTTCTTAATATCCTTGGCATTCTCCGCTGGAAGGATATTAACGGAATACACTGGGATGTCGTCGCCCTGTATGCTGCTGCAAGCGCCATGGGATACGGTCTGGCCTGCACCGGAGCTGCGTTATGGCTTGCAAACAGCTTTGTGGTGGTGCTGCCTGAAGTTATGAAAAGCGGCACAGGGCTTTGCATTTCAACCAGTTTTATAACCGGAATTCTTACTAATTTTATGAGTGACGGGGCAACCGTTGCTGCTGTCGGGCCGATAACCGTACCCATGGCTACACTTTCCGGGACGTCACCGATTATGATAGGTCTTGCGACCGCTTTTGCATCTTCCTTTGCGCATATGCTTATCATCGGAACACCGAACAATGCAATTGTATACAGTTTAGCAAAAGACCCTGAAACAGGTGAACAACTGCTTACGATGAAGGACTTTTTTATACACGGTTTTGCAATATTTGTTCTCAGTATGCTTGTTTTATGGTTCTGGGTATTTTTGGGCTACTGGCAATTTATAACCATATAACGATGGATAATAAACGTCAGACAACATGTTAATTTAACCAGGGAGGAAATAAAATGACTAAAAATAAAATAAACCTTTTGATAGTGGATGATGAGGAACAGTTTTTAAATTCTATTAAGAAAAGTCTGGAGGTTCGCGAATTCAATGTGACCGCGGTAAACCGTGGCGAAAAAGCCATTCAGGCGGCAAAAGAAAATCCCATTGATATAGCACTTGTGGATTTAAAAATGCCGGGTATTGACGGGGAGGAAACATTAAAAGAGCTTAAAAAAGAACATAAATGGATGGAAATTGTTATACTCACAGGCCACGGATCTGTAAACTCGGCTGTTGAATGCACCAAAAGTGGCGCCTACAAATACCTGCAGAAGCCATGTGAACTTGATGAACTTCTGGAAGCGCTTAAGGATGCATATCAAAAAAGAGTAATGAATAAAAACAATATTGAAGATAAAAGAATGAAAGAATTGTTGAGAATTTCAATGTCAAACTCTCCAAGAGAAATTATACGCAGATTGCAGGAAATTGACAGCGGCCAATGAAGCCTCGCATGCTGAAGGCCGGCAGCTTTAAGTTAAACCTGCTTAAAGTCTATTTTGTGCTTAGAATAAAATAGTTATTACCATTATGAATTTATTCAAAAAACTAAAAAATCGTAAAATACTTCTTATTGATGATGATGAGTGGATAAGAGACTCAATGGCTTTATTTTTTGAAGACGAGGAATGCTGTTTGCACACATTTGAAACTGCAGAGGAGGGGTTGAGCGAAATAAATAGTTCTGAGTTTGATATTATTATTGCAGACTATATGCTACCAGGCATAACCGGGTTGGAATTTTTTGAGAGAATTCAAAAAACCTGTAAAAATGCAATTAAAATATTGATCACTGCCTATGGTACGGATGAAGTTTTTCTTCGGGCAAGGCAGTTAGGGGTGCATGATATCATAGAAAAGCCCTTTAAAACTGAAAATATTGAGACATCGCTGGCTCCTTTTATTAAAGACTGATTGCCAAGCCAGCTGCCAGATGAATGGATAACATGAATTTTAATAAAATAAGCCAAATCACAATGAGTTGTTTTCAAACAAGTTGAACAAACTATCTCATTTCTGGATGGACACTTATTATGGGAACCCATGGCAGGAAAGGTCTGGATAAAATTGTTTTCGGTTCTGTTGCGGATCGTATATCAAAATCTGCGCAGATTCCGGTACTTCTTGTTAATCCGTATAAAATTTAAAGAGATCCACAGAATATTTACACTCAATTGAGGTTTAAAGATGATGATATGGTCAGTCTGCGCAGGGTATTCACATCTTGCCAATACTCTTGACACAATCAATAAATATTGATAAAGAGATTAGGCAATTGAGACCATCTGGTGATTTTGCGATACCTCAGATCAGCGATAGAAAAAGTAATATCATGACATACGATAAAACCCATCATGCCCCATGCTGACCAAACCGGTGGCAAAGGACCAGCCGTGGCTGTTCTGGATAGCGCCAATCCCCGGCGCAATGCTGGCAGGTATAACCTGGCGCTGGCCTGGCCGGAATGAAAATGATCCTCTTGATGGATAGAACATTGAATATAAATATTGGCTGAGGAGACTCAAGAATGAAAACAAACCACCATACAAAAGGAGAATTAAGAATGCAAACAAACCGTTACACAACCCTTTTGGCAATCGCGTTAGCAATTTTTATGGTTTTTCTTGCCGTTCCCGCAATTTCCCAGGACAAGCCGGCCGATACCATGCAGATTGTACGGGAGAAATTACGCGCAGACAAAAAGCTGTTTATCGCAGAGTACATGCAGTTCACGGAGTCGGAAGCCAAGGGCTTCTGGCCGGTCTACGATGTTTATCAGAAGGAAATTTCCGGGTTAGGAGATCGCTTCCTGGCAATGATCAAAGAATATGAGCAAAAATATTCAACCATGTCAAACGAAGAGGCAAAAAAGATATTGGGGGATTATCTGACTTTTGAGGAAGATTATCTGAAGCTAGTCAAAACCTATCTGCCACTGTTCAATGACGTGCTGTCGGGGAAAAAGGTGGCAAAATATTACCAGCTCGAGAATAAGATAAAAATGGTTGTCTATTACGAACTTGCTGAAAATATCCCCTTGATTTGATGACAGGGAAAAGCAACTGAAAAATTAATTCCATCTGGTCAACGCCGGACCTTCCCGTGTGATTCAACAACCTTTATACTCAATTGAGGTTTAACATTTATGGCGGTCATTGTCTATGACCGCCTATATATTAAACCATTAAAATAATATTAGGAGGTCAAAAAAATAGCAGGAGATTTGACAATGAAAATAAAAAAGCTCCGTCTTAGCCTCTCAACAAGTATTATGATCGGGCTTGTTCTTGGAATATTATGCGGTATTTTTTTCGGGGAATATTGCGGGTTTCTTGAAATTTTCGGTGATGCGTTTATTAGACTCCTCCAGATAACGATCCTTCCTTACATCACGGTTTCCCTTATTCTGGGAATTGGCGGGTTATCCTATGACCAGGCAAAAACTCTGGTGGTTAAGGCCGGTGGACTGCTTCTCATTTTCTGGGCGCTTTCTTTTTTCATTGTACTTGTGATGCCCCTCTCTTTTCCGAATATTGAGTCTGCTGCATTTTTCAGCACAGCCATGATTGAGCCACCCAAAAAGGTGGATTTTCTCTCTCTTTATATTCCCTCAAATCCGTTTCAATCCCTGGCTGAAAATGTTGTTCCTGCAGTGGTTCTCTTCTGCATCTTAAGCGGTGTGGCACTGATCGGCATCAAGGAAAAGGATTCTCTTTTGCAGGCCCTCTCCACGGCATCTGAAATACTCATAAAAATAACAAACCAGTTGGTCAGTCTTACTCCTTTTGGTGTATTTGCCATTTCTGCGTCTGCTGCCGGTACCATGAGTGTGGATGAGTTCGGCCGGCTCCAGGTGTACCTGGTTACTTTTAACGTGGCGGCGGTTTTTATGACGTTTTGGATTCTGCCCCGGTTGCTTGCGCCCCTGACACCCTTCAAATACAAAGATATCATAGGCCTTTCCAGGGATGCGCTCGCCACGGCGTTTACCACTGGCAACCTGTTTGTGGTCCTCACCGTCCTCACTGAAAACTGCAAGATGCTGTTTAAAAAATACGATCTGACCGATGAAAAAACCGATTCCTATGTGGATGTCATCGTGCCTGTGTCCTTTAATTTTCCCAATACCGGCAAGCTTCTCATGCTGCTCTTCATTCTGTTTGCAGCCTGGTTTTCAGGCAATTCGATTTCAATCGGCCAGTATCCAGGTTTCCTGATATCAGGCCTCTTAAGCTTTTTTGGCGGTATTGACATTGCCATGCCGTTTATGCTGGATTTTATGCGGCTTCCTTCCGACCTGTATCAGCTTTATGTGGTAACGGGAATCATAAACGGCCGGTTTGCCACGATGCTTGCCGCCATGAACCTTCTGGTTTTCACAATACTGGCCACCTGCGCACTCACAGGCACTGTGTCCGTCAATAAAAAGAAATTGGCAATTTACGTGATCGTCACCTTGCTTTTAACTGCAGGTGTTATCTTTTCCACCCGGTTCTATTTCAGTGTTTTTTTAAACCAGGAATACACCAAAGACAAAGCACTGGTTCAAATGCACACCATGGCCAATCCTTTGCCGGTAAAAATATACAAGCCGCCGTTACCGGCTCCGCCTGCACATGATCCGCAAAAGTCCCGTCTGGATGAAATTAACAAACGGGGGTATATACGCGTAGGATACTTAAAAGACACTCTTCCCCATGCGTTTATAAATACGCAGGGACAGTTGGTGGGCATTGATGTTGAGATGGCGCACACCCTGGCAAGAGATTTGAATGTGTCCCTCGAGTTTGTTCTCCTTGACAGGGGAAAGATAAGTCAACAGTTGAACGCCGGCTATTGCGATATCATCATGACAGGCACTCCCGTGACCACTGAGAAGTTGAAACAGATGAACTTTTCAAAACCGTATCTGGATGAGACAATAGCGTTTGTTACAAGGGATCACCGCCGAAAAGATTTCAGCAATAAGGAATCTATTAAAAATATCAAGGATCTTAAAATAGGAATTGCTGATGTCCCATACTATATTTCAAAAATTCGTAAATTTCTGCCAAATGCCAGTATCGTAATTCTGGAATCTCCCAGAGAGTATTTCAAGGCAAAGAGAAATGATTTGGATGCCCTTGTCTTTACGGCAGAGACGGGCTCCGCATGGACCCTGTTGTATCCCGAATTCAGTGTGGTGATTCCCTCCGGCAGAAACCTTTCAATCCCCCTGGCTTACCCGGTTGCCCGCGGCGACAGAGAGCTCGTCGAGTTTATCAATGCCTGGCTGGATCTGAAAAAGAAAGACGGCACCATAGAGAAACTTTATGAGCACTGGATTTTAGGCAAAGGTGCAGAAATAAAAGAACCTCGATGGTGTGTAATACGGGATGTTCTTCACTGGGTAGAGTAGGAATATGGGTCACAATTTTACTAATTTATTAAACGAATGAGGTGCATGATGAATGGTTGGAGAGTTGCAATATTTATAGTTTTATTCATTCTATTGGGGTGGATGCCGCCTGCTTTATACACAAGTCTGGCCGTTGAACAAAAGGCATCAGAACCATTGGGTGATAGCCAGGTTGTGGGTGAATTACCTTCGGAAATGGTGGGCGAACGCGCAAGCGAATTGATGTTGCGTATTAACCAGGCAGTTAAAGACGGTGAGCGATACAAAAACAACATGCTTGAAGCCAATGCAGAGGACCACCTTGTTTTGCAATTGCAGATTTTCCTGCTCCAGAAACGCGTCATGAGTGATATCCACCTGCTGGGTGATGCCTTGATGGAATTGGAGAAGGGCGGCAAGCAGCCGGATTTTCGCAGCCAGGTGGAAAATGTATTCATTAGTGTGATACCTCGGCTCTGGTCAAACATTGACGGGCTTCGGGTTGAGATCGATACGGTCAGGGCCCGCCGAACGGAAGCAGCAGCAGAGGAACAGTCTGCTATTGAAGATGAGATAAAAAAGTTATCTATGCGTCTTAACATATTTTATGAGATGAGCCTTGCCCATATAGTGAAAATGGAGCAGATGGGAATGGCCATCAAAAAGGTGCGGGCGGACTTTATTCAACTGCTGGCAGACCGGGCTGAAAAACTTTCCGGCAGAATGAATCTTGCTCTTGAGCGCATTGACGATCTGGAGGGCCGCCTGAAAGAAATTCTTGATGATGCAAACGTTGTTAAGCTCCTCATTGCGTCAAAAAAAAGCCTGGATACCAACACGGCAGGCATAGAAGTTGTTCTTGATATTATGGATCAACTTGAGCTG
>JAUXDD010000289.1 GCA_030618465.1 Desulfobacteraceae bacterium | reverse complement strand
TTGCAATAAGGTCAACATTCTCTTTCTCGGCCGTTTGGATAATATTTTCTACAGCCCGGCCTCTGGCCACAACCATATGTGCGCTAATGTCTTTTTGATGGAAATTTTCGACGATACCTTTAAGGTAAGATTTTGCTTTTTCAAACTGAGTGCTGAAATCTTTTTCACTGAACTCGACAAATGATCCGTCAACGGCCGCTGTTTGGAAATTTGGTATCGTTGTATGAAAAATAATTTTAGACTTGTAGTGGCCTGCCAGATTTTCCACATGGGGAAGTATTTTTTCAGCTCTTTTTGAGCGGTCCAATGGTACTAGAATGTTATTGTACATGGTTTACCTCCTTTCTTCTGATACATTTCAAAATCAGAATGTTCAAAAATATCAGTAAAAGACATAGTGGGAATCGGATCCATATAATTTTGTTCAGGACGTGTTTTTATTCTGTGTTGCCTGTTTTGTTTCTCCCGAGCATGTGCTTTTTGAGCAATAAGCGGGCGTTTCAGCATTTTTTCATAAATAGCTATATAGCGTTGTGCCGTGACAGTATAGCTGAAATTTGAAGCGCTTTGCGTCATAATGCGCCTGATTTGCCCCTCCCTTTCCTGAACCGGCAGCATGTAGAACTGCATTGCCTGATAGATGGCCCAATTCAATCCGTTTGAATCAAATGTCTTGAAAAGGAAGCCGTTTCCGGTATTTCCATCCGTATCCAGGTGGCTGAAACGTCGTTAAACCCGCCTGTTTTCACATTTACAAACGGGCTTTGGTTACCCACCATATCTTTTGGAAAACAGGTAATTTCAGGGCTTACAATGAGAACCCTGGGGTTGGTTAAATGACCTTTCATGATTGTTATTTCCGTTGCCGGGTGTCTAACTCAAGAACACTGTTTAGGGTCCCGAAGCGATTTTGACAGGTTTGTTGATTTCCGGGATCTTCTTTCCAATTCCCGTCAATCAAAAACTTGTACTCGTATTTTCCCGGCTGCAGAATAACTGTTTTATTCCACATGCCGTTTCCTTCGTTTTTCATGGGGTGCTTCCGGGCATTCCAATTGTTGAAATCGCCCGTCAAGGTGACCCTTTCAGCACTTGGCGCTTCTATCGAAAACGTCACCCTGCGTCGTTTAATCTTTTGTTTTGATTGACACATAAATTAATACTGATTTTTATCACTTTGTCTATAGAGCTGGAGCCTTATTTTGTATAGGGAAATGCCCCATAAGGGAGTTTTTCCCATTCCTGCCATTGTAAACCGTAATTTTCCCCGGATATAATTTGGTAGATACTCCCGGCACAGGCATTTTCCCAGGACAATTCTCATAACGGGGCACATTTGTTTAAGGCCCTATCACAAGATGGCTACAGGGTTACACAGATAGATCGTGCGGATATGATTTGGAATTATCAGGAATTTTAAAAATCGCATGGAAACGGATACAAATACCCATTGGAATAGCATGATCGTATCCCCGGAAACGGTGATTGACAGGATCAAACCCGGCATGAGTATTTTCCTGGGAACCGCAGCGGCCGAACCCCGCACCATGGTTCGGTATCTGATGGCTGCTGAAGACAAATACATAGAAGACCTTGAACTGATTCAACTGGTGAGTTTCGGCGATGTTGTTTTTCCAAAGACCTTGCCTTCCATTTTATAGATTTTCAGATAGAGCCGTATATTTCCGCTACCTTCATGCTATCAGGAGCATCTGTACAATGGTGTTTATGAAATACAGATACCTTTTTATGCCGATTAAAAGAAATGGAACCCTACGCGTCATAAGTCAAAAGGGGTTAAAATTGTTCATTGTTAATTTCTAAAATCCTCATTTTGTTACCACCGAACGCTACCTATTGTTCAATATTGGAACTTAAACTATAAATAATAAATAAATAAATCGGTAAGTTGTGTTTGTTTCAGTAGCATATTTTCTTTTGGCATAGATGATGCAATTAAAGTGATATTGTTTTGATCCAAAACCCAAGTCAAATTGTAAATATAGATCAGAATCTTTTGTTTAACAAAAAAAGGGGGTGATATGATTCATTCCGGCATAATTTAAAACCTACATGTGAACAAATAATTGAAGAAAAAGGAGGCAAAAATGCCTAGTTTTGTCATTGATGAAAAATGCGATGGTTGTAAGGGAGGGGACAAAACAGCATGCATGTACATTTGTCCTAACGATTTAATGGTTCTGGATGCAGATAGAATGAAAGCGTATAATTGTGAGCCTGATATGTGCTGGGAGTGTTATAATTGTGTAAAAATATGCCCCACCCAGGCTGTTGAGGTACGGGGGTATGCTGATTTTACACCACTGGGCGCAAGCGTTGTACCAATGAGGGGTTCAGAAGATATCATGTGGACCGTTAAATTCAGGGGAGGTACGATCAAGCGGTTCAAATTTCCTATTAGAACAACACCGGAGGGGGAAGCTAAACCCGATGGCGGTTTTGGCGTAGGACCGGGAACATTGGATGATCAGCTTCTGTTTACGGAACCGGCTTCATTGAGAGAAGATAAACTCTGGACGCGTGGAGAATAAAGGAGGTGACGAATTATGCAAGAATTCAAAACGATTGAAGTTACGACTGATTTTTTGATTATCGGTCCTGGAATGGCGGGATGCGGTGCTGCAGTGGAAGCTGCGCATTGGGCCAAAGAAAATAACCTGAAAGTTACCGTGGTGGATAAAGCCGCTATGGAACGAAGCGGCGCCGTAGGAATGGGGCTTTCAGCCATTAACCAATATCAGGGTGAAAATACTCCTCCTGATTACTTAAGCTATGTCAGGCAGGACCTTATGGGTCTTTGCCGGGACGATCTGGTCATGGATATTTCCAGGCACGTCAACGGATCGGTCCACATGTTTGAGGGATACGGACTTCCCATCTGGAAAGATGGAGAAGGTAATTATGTCCATGAAGGCCGATGGCAGCT
>JAUXDD010000006.1 GCA_030618465.1 Desulfobacteraceae bacterium | reverse complement strand
CTGGACGCCAATGTCACAACATTAATCGCAGCTATTGTATTGTTTCAGTTTGGAACCGGTCCGGTCAAAGGATTTGCCGTAACCCTGAGTCTGGGAATTGTATCCAGTCTTTTTACAGCACTTATTCTTTCACGGCTGTTGTTTGATTATTTAACGGTTAGCAGAAAAATTAAAACACTAAGCATATAGATAAAGGATATCATTCATGCAGTTTATTCGTCACAATGTAAACATCAATTTTACCGGTAAAATAAAAATTGCCTTTTTTATATCTGTTGCAATGATTATTGTGAGCATAGGCTCATTAACAGTAAAGAACGGGCCCAAATACGGCATCGATTTTGCCGGTGGAACACTCATCCAGGTAAAATTCAATTCAAAAGTAACCATTAATGATATTAAATCCGGTTTGAATACCATTGGCCTTGAAAAATCTTCCGTTCAGCAATTTGGTGAAGAAACAGATAACGAATACCTTATTCATACAACCCAATCCACCATGACAGCAGATGGATTTTCCGACAAAGTTGCCGACTCTCTGAAAGCCAGTACACGACAAATGGTTGAAATACGCAGAATCGAGATGGTTGGACCGCAAGTGGGTAAGGATTTACGGGAAAAGGCCCTGTTTGCCATGTTTTTTGCCCTTCTTTTCATCACAACGTATATTTCCGGACGCTTTGAATTAAAATGGGTACTCAGCGGAGTGATGGCGGTTGCCCTCATCGGCGCAGTCTATTTTCTTTCAATTTTTGATGTGAGCATTCCCATATTGATACTTGCCGCTCTCATTGTCTCACTTGTGCTTTGCTGGTTTTTAGAGCTTAAATATGCCATGGGTGCAATTGTTGCGCTGATTCATGATGTGACAATAACTATCGGTCTTTTCTCCCTCTTTGATAAAGAGTTCACCCTGCCGATAATTGCGGCCCTTCTTACCATCATCGGCTACTCATTAAATGATACCATTATTGTTTTTGACAGAATCCGGGAAAACATAAAAAAGCTGCATAAAAAACCGCTTGACTATATAATCAATAAAAGTATCAACGAAACATTGAATCGCACAATTATGACATCCCTAACAACCCTTGTTGTGGTTATTGCACTTTTTGTTCTTGGCGGCGGCATCATCCATGATTTTGCTTTTGCAATGATCGTTGGCGTTATAGTTGGAACCTATTCTTCCATATTTGTTGCCAGCCCTATACTTCTTGCATGGCCGAAACGCGGATGATTCTTTCACATCACATACCAGGGAGGGAGTTAATTAAAAAATTGTTTATAACATATCCTCGATTCAAGACCAAAGCATCTAATATAATGTCGGGTGCCATGATCATACTATTTATATTTTTATCGGCCTGTTCTACAATGCAGCAACAAAAAGATCCAGACCTCGCAAAGCTCGAAAAACAAATTATGGAGTCAGGCCAAAAGATTGACGATATTTATCACAGGGTTTCTGTAATCCAGTTTATGGTTGATAATCATGAAAGAAGTCTAAACAATATTGAAAAAGAATTGGTAAATGCCAGAGGAATTAAATCAAAAAAAGCCGAACAACAGGGTTCTGTTTATGCTGCTGAAAATTCTCATACTAATTCGGTATTAAAAATTCCATCTGCACAGGAATCACCTGACATAATATACAAAAAGGCACTTGCATCTTATAAAGATAAAAATTATGCCAAAGGCATCTCACTATTTAATTCTGTTGTGAAAAATTACCCGGATCATGATCTTGCAGACAACGCCCTATACTGGGTTGGAGAATGCCTGTACGCCCAGAAAAAATATTCAGACGCCATACTCGCCTTTAAAGATGTTTTGGGAAAATACCCGGAAGGAAGTAAGGTCCCGGATGCATTGTTAAAAACAGGATATTCGTATCTGGCCATTGATGACAAAGAAAATGCTCAATTATTTCTAAAGAAAGTTGTAACAAACTACCCTTTCAGTCCGGCCGGAAATAAAGCGGAAGCAACGCTGAAACGTATCAACCGGTAACCGGCCAAGCTGGTATCAAATAAATTTCACAGTACTGCTTTATGGAAAATATTCTATCATGGTTTATCTTAAAAAGTATACCCGGTATTGGGAATCATCTTTTTAAACGGCTTTATGACCTGTTTAAAAGCCCGGAGTGTGTGTTATCCGCATCTTTCGAAGATCTTATCCGTGTTGACGGCATTTCACATCATCTTGCTACAACTATCAAAAAACACAAAATGACGGACACGGTAAAAAAAGATATTGACCTGATACAAAAAGAAAAAATAAAGATTGTCACCATGGCAGAACCGGACTACCCTGAACTATTGCTTCAACTTGTTGATCCGCCGCCGTTTTTGTATGTTTCAGGCAATCTCGATAAATGCAGTCATACGATTTCTGTTGTTGGATCGAGAAACGCAACGGGTTATGGTATATCCACAACAAAGCGGTTATGCCGGGACCTTGCAGCATTAAACCATACGGTTGTCAGCGGGATGGCCAGAGGGATTGATACGGCTGCACATCAGGGTGCCTTGCAGGGAAATGGGAAGACAATCGCTGTGCTTGGAAGCGGTTTAGGAAATGTTTATCCCCCTGAAAACAGGAACCTTTTTCATAGAATTACTGAAAACGGGGCTGTTATTTCAGAATTTCATGTAATGGCAGAACCGGAAGCCCATCATTTTCCGATACGTAACAGAATTATTTCGGGCATGTCATATGGGACTCTTGTTGTTGAAGCGACAAAGAAAAGCGGTTCATTAATTACCGCAAAACTTGCCGCAGAACAGGGACGTGAAGTTTTTGCCATACCCGGCAGTATCCAGTCGTTTAAAAGCACAGGTACACACAGCCTGCTCAAACAGGGAGCAAAGCTTGTGGAAAATGTACAGGATATTATTGAAGAACTTCCTCCGGTCAGGAATCAGGAATCCTGCACGGTTCAAAACAAGACCGCTCAGAACCTGTCTGATGATGTAGTCCTTTTGCTTTGTTCGGAAGAGTTGACAGTATATAATGCACTTGAACCGTATCCGGTTCATATAGATGATATCATAAGAAAAATTACAATGGAACCCGGAAAATTGTCAGGCATCCTTCTCAAACTTGAACTGAAAGGTGCAATTGATCAGTTACCTGGAAAATTTTTTTCGATAAGTGAGGAAAGAAAGTGAGTAAACCGTTAATTATTGTAGAATCACCGACAAAAGTCAGAACGATTAAAAAATACATTAACAATGAGTTTAATGTAACTGCCACATCAGGACATATTAAAGATCTCCCACCCAATGAATTCGGAATTGATATTGAAAATGGATTTAAGCCAAAGTATACGAGCATCAAGGGCAAGCAGAAAATCATCAAATCCCTGAAAGCAGCAGCAAGTAATGCTTCAGATATATACCTGGCACCTGACCCGGACCGGGAAGGCGAAGCCATTGCATTTCATACCGCAGAAATTTTAAAGAAAAAAGGACGGCAGTTTCACAGGATTCTATTCCACGAGCTGACTTCAAAAGCGATTAAAGAAGCACTGAAATCACCTTTTAATCTTGATCAGGATAAATATGATGCCCAGCAGGCCCGAAGGATACTTGACAGACTTGTGGGCTACCAGATTTCGCCCCTGTTGTGGCGCAAAGTGCAGGGGGGCTTAAGTGCCGGCCGTGTTCAATCTGTTGCCGTCCGGATTATCTGCGAAAGAGAAAGGGCTATCCAGGCGTTTGAACCCGAAGAATACTGGTCAATAACAGCGAATCTAAAAGGACAGACACCCCCTGAATTTGAAGCAAAACTTGTTAAAAATGACGGAAAAAAAATAAAAATTCCTGATGAAAAAAGTTCTTCTGAAATTTTAAAAGACCTTTCTAATGTTCCATTTAATGTGGACAAAATTTCTAAAAAAACAATAAAGCGGAACCCTTTACCACCGTTTATCACAAGCAAACTGCAGCAGGAGGCCATTCGAAAACTGAGATTTACGGCAAAAAAAACCATGAGCGTTGCCCAGCAGCTTTACGAAGGTATTGATCTCGGGCCGGGAGAGCCTGTGGGGCTTATTACGTATATGCGTACGGATTCAACACGAATTGCACAGGAAGCAGCCGCAGAAGCCATGTCGTATATTAAGGAAAACTTTGGCGACAACTTCACCCTGGACAAACCGCGGTTTTTCAAAAACAAAAACAAGGCCCAGGATGCCCATGAGGCCATACGCCCCACCTCTGTTTATCATTCACCGGAAAAGGTATCAAAATTTCTTTCAAAGGAACAACTCTCATTATATACGTTGATATGGAAACGCTTTGTTGCATCCCAGATGACCCAGGCCCTGATTGACCAGAATTCAATATCAATCCAGGCCGGCACGTATACGTTCAGTGTCACAGGATCAACAGTGAAATTCCCCGGTTTCATGAAACTGTACATGTCGGTTGACGACACTCTGGAAAGCGAAAAGAAAAAACAGCCGCTCCCTGATCTTTCCGAAGGAATGACGCTTACCCTTATTAAACTTGATCCCAAACAGCATTTTACTGCGCCTCCGCCTCGATTTACAGAAGCATCGCTGGTTAAAGAGCTTGAAGAAAACGGAATCGGCAGACCCAGCACCTATGCAAACATTCTTTCTACAATCAGAAGTAAAGGTTATGTTGACTTTGTGAACAAGCAGTTCAGACCAAGTGAACTCGGATTTATCGTCAATGATCTGCTTGTGAAAAATTTCCCTGATATACTGGATGTGGAATTCACCGCCAGGCTTGAAAATGATCTGGACCGTATTGAATCTGCTGAATTAAAATATTTAATGCTGTTAAGCAAATTCTACGAGAAATTCGAAAAAAAACTGGAGTCTGCCAAAGAAGGAATGTTGAATATCAAGGGCGTAGGAATCTCAACCGGATTAAAATGTCCTGAATGTAAAAACCAGTTACATATAAAAATTGGCCGAAACGGTCCTTTTATTGCCTGCAACGGATACCCGGAGTGTACATATTCCAGGAACTACACACGAGATGAAAAAGGAATAATCCACCCTGTTGAAATCAATTACGAGCTGGCGGAAGGTGAAACCTGTAACAAATGCGGCAAACCCATGGTGGTCAAACAGGGACGATACGGCGAATTTCTTGCCTGCAGCGGATATCCGGAATGTAAAAACACACAGTCCATCAATGCAAATGGTAACGGCAAATCCATAGGGGTTCAGTGTCCTGAAAAAAACTGTGACGGCGATATTGTTGAACGAACGTCAAAACGGGGGAAATTATTCTATGGATGCAACAGTTTTCCAGACTGTACATTTGCCACATGGGACAAACCCGTTCCGCAGGAATGTCCTGAATGCGGAGCTGCTTTTTTAGTTGAAAAATCGACAAAAAAAATGGGGACGTTCCTGTCCTGCCTGACAAAAAAATGTACCTACAGACAAAAAATTGATTAAGGAGCAGGACAAAAAAATACCCTGAATTTCTTAAGCACATTTTCTAAATTATGACTGAAGTATCGGTTTTTTGACACGCTGAATAAATTCCAGATCCTTTCTGCTTCGTTCAGCCATTCTGGTTTCAACCACATCTCTGTCCAGCCCCATTAATATTCTGTACACATTATATTTTGTCTTGCAGAAATAAATATCAAAGGGCCTTGCTCGATTCTCTTTTCTGAAAATCCTTATTCCCGGAACATCATGTTGTTGAATATATTCCGATTCAATATTCACAAGAAGAGGTTCAATATCATATTTATTCTGCCAGGGGATACACGCACCTTCCATTCCAAGTCCGGGGTCCATAATCGATCTGATTTTTTCAGTAACACCACCTACAGCAAGAATAATATCACCGGTTAATGACCCTGTTACACCATATTTCTGGTTAACAGGGGCCTTAATATAATCGGATATGAGTGCAATATCCATTGCTACGGATGCACTGTCTCCTTCCACACCGCCATGTGCCTGGATATATTCGACATGCATTTCATACCCGACATAGGGAGCACCGATTTCCTTAAAAACCCCTTTAATTGAGGCTCTTACATTTTGAGCGGCCGCCCTGGCAATATCTCCGATTTTACCCGGTGCAATAACGGAATCAGCACCGCCGGCATTTATCTGGCAATGAATCGGCAATGGCTGACCGTACATCTGGCCGCTTGATTTGGAATTGATAACAGCAAGTCCGACCACATAGCCTATAGAGTCTGTCATGGAACTGATATACTTCTTTAAATCTTTTTTATGTTCAACAATTTCTTTGGAAAGAGCACCTTCAAGGCTCAAATGTTCATCAAGCGCACGCCTCACGTGTTTGGGCTCAACCAGTAGTGAATTCTCAAGAATGGCTTCAAGTTCAGCTGTTTTAATAATACCGTTTATCGGTCTTAATATACCGCTTAATTTTCTATCCGCACTTCTGCACCTGAGCTCTTTGATAATTTCAGAAACAGCATTTCTTGAGAATTCTCTTTCCTTTAATTTATATTCAGCAGGCAGTTTTCTTCCAAAAATTTTTTCACTTCTTTTCCGGACGCCCTTATATCCTTCCTTTTCCAGGACTTCTCCCCAGGTACTCTTAAATTCCTTTCCCAGATTATTTATTTCCTGTTTGATATACTGAGCAACCGCTCGTATATTTTCTGTATTTTCAGGAACAGCGCTCTCCATCTGGATGATTTCTCCTTTGTCTTCAATTCTGCTCAAGAACGCCCCATCTCCTTCGTCCTGCAAATAATTCAGAGTATCATGATTACAGCATGCGATAATTATATTTTCAGCTTTTAAACTGTTCTCCGACCTGTCAGCCGCTCCGCTACCGGCATTTCTTCCACCTTCAAGCACGAACTCCTTATTCTGCATGATCTCCAAGAGATCAGCCATATACCCGACTTTCACAAGTGTTTTCAACTCATCAATATAAATAATGGGTGATTTTGCATGTGCACCCACATATGCCCTTTTATGCGCAGGTGTATGCAGGTTTCCGGACTGATAGGGATCATGCCGGAATCCACCTTTCATGTTTCTTGAATCCGGTTCTGATACTCGTGACATCAGATCTTTGTCTCTCCTGGGATCATATAAAATTTCAGGAACCATATCGGTCAAGTGCCTTACCACATTCCTGGAGCCGGCCTGTGCCTCTCGTTGAATTTTTTCCTGTACCTTGTGGTTGTTTTCCTGGAGGTACATGAATATAGCCCCCATTCCTGTGAGTCCGGTGGCAACAAAAGCGGGCGGGAAAAAAATTCCGGCAAGAACACTGACACAGCTTGCACACAGCAGCCCGTTCCTGACTTTTTTTACCGAGGATATTTGATCTGAAAGGCTGAACTCATCAGCACTCTTGCGGGCACACTCTATCTCTTTATTCAGACACACAATCAAATTATCAATTTTTTCAGGTTCTTCATAGGCAACCCGTATATGATTTTTATCTTTCCCCGGATAAGCAACAATGGATTCAGCAGGCCGAATATAATCACCGAGTGATTTTTCAAGCACATCATTAAACATGTTTGCCAGCATCGACTTACCGGTTCCCGGTCTTCCCACCATAAGAATGTGTCCCTTGTTCTGGGCAATCTTTCGAATCGCTTCTTTCGCTCTGTTCTGAAAAATCACTCTTTCAATGGGATCTTCCGGAACGTCTATCTGGGATGTATCCTCAAAGAATTCAAGATGACCCGCCAGCGTATCGGGATACTGCATCAATTCTTTTATCCACATGTAATCATTTTCTTTATATTCATTATTCATCATTATGGTTACCCTTTTATTGAGTCCAGCAAATAAAACCTGCCGGCTTCCGATACAGGCGCTTTTTTGTTAATTTCTGAATATAATTGCGGTAAATACAATTTTATAGGTTTAAGAGCTCTAACATCGTGCATGACGGATATATTCGTAACCATCTTCTTGGCACCGGTTCCTGATTCTGGGATATAATTAAATGAAATGATTCGCTGCAAACTATTCAACGAATTCATAACAACATCTCTTTCGTTTAATCCCATAGCACGAGTTTCAAATACTTTTTTAAACATTTCAGGGAGATGCGTCATGGAATAGTTGATCTCAATCTGTTTATTAAAAAAGATCTTCAGCGGTTTTGCCTCACCGCGAATACATATATTGAATGAATCTTCCAGATTTGGATTCGTTTTGATGGAATGCTCAAGCAGATGCATATAATAAATAAGTTTTGGATCTTCTACCCAGAATTCAACTCTTTTGTCTGAATTTAAAACACAGTATTTCGTTTCACCGTCTTCTTTGAGTTTAAGCAGGCTATATGTTTTTTTCGGATCATAAGAAGTAAAATTAAACCCGCGCATTTCAAACAAGCCTTCAGATATATGGGCCTTTTTTATAGTCACCCTAACACTTTTTGAGATATTGTTGACAATATATTTAATTTTATCTTCAATCGTTCCGTTCAGATTCAGATACGAACGACAATTGACAAAATCCTCACACGTACCCAACACATCATAAATTTTACCAGTATCCAGTTTGGAAAGCCTTTTGAATAATGCATCATAAGGCTGCAATAAAGTATAAATGGAATCAACATGGGCTTCCAGATCAGAATCTTTCAGCGGTGGATGTTTTGATTTTGAAATGGATACCAGAGATTCAGGCGGTATGGCCTTTGCTTTTAAAATGCCATGCATCTTCCCTGGCAACAGATTTCTAATCGAATTATTTATTTTTTTTAAGAGTGGCTGGTGGTAATGAATCTCGCATCCGATCAACTTTTTTTCTATATGAACCGGATTTGGATTGAGCATATATCTGGTGATTTCCGAAATTTTATATTCCCTCACCTGACCTGAAATTTTTCCTTCACAAACCCAGCTTAAATCATAATCAGTAAAACAGCCATCGGATATAATCCAGATTTTATCAGCAAATAATGTTTTTTTATTTAAAGCAGAAAGTTCCATTTTTTTACCCATAAATTATAAAACTAGATCCCTAAAATTCTCGCTTCACATAATGTGCCTACTTTTTATTTTATACTTATAGCTCTTTCTTAATACACGGTAGCGAATATGGTTATCCTGATAAAAGAGCAATGACCATACCAAAAATGTATTTCGTACTCCAACTTTCTATATTAACAGTCATTTAATAAAGCCGTATATATTTCCAGTAATTTTCAAACAACACAACGTGGGTTGTTTTTTATATGCAAAATCAACGATTCCCAACAATAACAAGGCTGCGAATACTCACAAGCCAGGTTGTTTATACAACTGCAGTTGTATGGTTCTTATACTTTGCCGCCCCATATAATTTTAGAGCCCATTCAAACATAAAGCTGGGATTATCTCAGCAGTCAACAGGGTTTCTCATTGACAAGAGATAAATAAACGAATAGAAATATTAAGTATAAATTTTAGATAACAAGTATGGGCAACAGTCATTTTTTTGAATACTCACAGGCGGCAATTTATCCGATTTGATGTTTTATTCACCAGAAAGAGGTCCTATGATGGATTATCTTAAACGGTTAATTGATAATGAAGAAAATGAAGAAGACGTCCAGTGGAGTGTTCAAAAATCCAAAAAAAATTCTGTTACATATAAAGAAATCAACAAGCAGAAAAAACAGATGACGGCTCTGTTGAATAGTCTTAACTTTCAACCGCTTACCAGTCGTGAAAATTTCCATGTTCATGAACATGAGAATACCGGCAAATCAATTTCTGTAAAATCGGCAACTTCTCCCAAAAAAAATATAAAAGACACCGTTAAGATTCATTCACTCAGTTTAGCAAAATCTGTTATTTCAGATACAAACGATTCAGATAAACCTGTTCAAAAACAATCTACACCGCATTTAATAAAATCTCATGATCGGGAAAAAAAATATGCACGGCATACTGAATTTACTATCAGCCATTTAATTAATAAACTGAATTACATTAATTTTCTGGGTGACACCATCATGATAAAGTTCAGGCATATCAAATATGGCCGTATAATTACCCGCCATGTGAAACCCCAATTATGCGACGATTACCAGTTCAAATGCCTCTGGAGTGAAGCATCAGGTCTGCCCCACACATTAAAGCCTTTTAAACTCGAAAAAATCCTGGTTCCGGACGGCCGGAAACTGCTTATGTCAAAACCCGAAGTGTTAAAAATAAACAAATATGGGTTAACCTTAAAACTCCCTGAAACATGTTATGAGATTAATCTTAGAAAAATACGAAGATATCCGTGTAAACAAATTCATGTTCAGCTCATACAAAACAGTGCTGTTTTTTACGGTACCATTAAAGATTTCAATGCAGTTTCCATGCGTATAACAATTCAATCCGCCCCTGACCAGTCATTTCAATGGATTAATCCATCATCGTCAGTGAATCTTATTATTACTGAAGGGGAAAACACACTGTTCACAGGTAAATGCAAAATAACCCGCCAAACCTGCGGACATAAGAACAGGGAGTATGTTCTTTTTCCAGTAATCCACCAGATTCATAGATTCAAACCTGAAAAAAACAGAAGTATCCGTCACCTTCTCACACCATCCCCGGACATTGTTTTCACACACCCCATAACCCACAGGCGTATCAGTCTTAAAACGATTGATCTGTCCTGTACCGGTTTTTCGGTAGAAGAAGAAAAAGAAAATTCAGTTCTTTTACCTGGAATGATCATCCATTCACTGACTCTTTGCGTTGCCGGCAACATCATGATTACCTGCAAGGCACAGGTAATTTACCGGAATAACTACAATGAAAAGAATAAAACAACCATGGTTAAATGTGGACTGGCAATTCTTGATGTTGGCGTTGAAGACCACACCCGGTTGCTCTCATGTTTAAATCAAATTGATGATAATCATTCATATATCAGCAATAATGTGGACCCGGACATGTTGTGGGAGCTGTTTTTCAAATCAGGCTTTATTTATCCGAATAAATATATTTATATCTATGGAAAATCAGACCGAATAAAAAAGACTTACAGAAAACTCTATTTCAGTAATCCAAAGATCACCAGGCATTTTTATTATCAGCATAACGGAATTATTCAACGACATGTATCATTGTTGCATTTATATGAAAATTCATGGATGATCCATAATCATGCCAGTAAATCATCATTACGCAAGGACTGGCTGTCAATGCTGAAGCAGGTTGCACGGTGTTCCTGTGATTCTCAACGTTTTTCTTCCATTCATTTCAATTACCTTATTAACTATTTTTCCCATGAGAATGATTTTTCCAAACTTGTTTTCAAGGGAACGGCAGACTACATAAAAGACCTCAAGGGCTGTTCGCTCGATACATTTTCCCATTTTAGTTACCAGCGACTATTTGATGATGGACCTGTTTTACCAAAACCATGGAAATTAACCAATACATGCCCGGAAGACCTCCATGAACTGAATACTTTTTACGAACATCAGTCCGGTGGGCTTATGGTTAAAGCACTTGACCTTGATAATGGAAATGCAGGCAGCATCAATCTTGCCAAAAAATACAATGAATACGGTTTAAAATTTTCAAGGCGCCTTATTTCACTGAAAAAAAATAATACTTTAAAAGCCATTTTTATTCTAAATACGACCGATATCTGTTTGAATATGAATGATCTAACCAACACATTACAAATTATTGTTCTTGACCCTGATGATCTGCCAAGAAATATCCTCTTCCTGGTCATTTCATTCCTTTCGGAAAGGACAAGGCAAAATGAAATTTCCGTATTGCTTTATCCTTCCAGATATACAGAAGATCAGGCTATTACAATAAACAGGAAGTACACCCTATGGGTGCTGAATACACTCTTTTCAGACAAATATTACAAACATATTGACCTTATGCAGAAAATTCAAAATTGACTTCCCAGCCATTCCATACTAATTTTCTTCTTTATAAAAAATTCTTTGTAAATCAGCACAAAGCCATAACACTATGCACACTCCAATTCTTGACGTAAAAAATCTTGTTAAATGGTATCCTGAAGTAAAGGCTGTTGATGATATCAGTTTTTCCATTGAACAGGGAATATGTTTCGGACTTTTAGGGCCCAACGGGGCTGGGAAGACCACTACCATTGAAGTCATCGAAGGTATCATGCCTGCTGGCTCCGGCACCATTCTGTATAAAGGCAAATCCAGGGGCACAGTTTTTCATGAAGAAGTGGGGATTCAACTTCAGGATACCGAACTTCCCATGTTCCTGACGGTAAAGGAGACTTTGGAGACATATCGTAATCTGTATAGACGCAAAGCAAATCTGGACGACTTGATTGAGACCTGCCATTTAAATGAAATTTTACATCAGGATAACCGGCATATTTCCGGCGGACAGAAACAACGCCTTCTTCTGGCTATGGCGCTTGCAAATGATCCGGATCTTATTTTTCTTGATGAACCAACAACGGGACTTGACCCACAGGCACGCAGGTATTTGTGGAATATTGTCGATCTTATAAAATCAAAAAAAAGAACCCTTATTCTTACTACCCATTATATGGAAGAAGCTCAGATCCTGTGTGACAGAATTGCCATCATGGATTATGGGAAAATTATTACCACAGGTTCCCCGACCGAACTGCTTGAAGAGCATTGTAAGGGTGCCACTTTAAATCTTCAGTCCAACATTTCGAATAAAATACTGGACAAACTTCCCTGGAAATGGTTCAGGGTGCGGGACAGAATTGAAATTCAAACAGATGAAATAAATACATGCATCAAAATACTCCTGGAACAGGATATTGATCTTTCCACCATGACGGTGCGGTCGCAAAATCTTGAAGATCTGTTTTTAAAACTTACTGGCAAACAATTACGTACATAGAGATGTTAAATAATATGTGGAGAAGAACGTGGACCATATTTAAAGCACGAAATCATGAATTTTTCAGGGATAAATCCTCTCTTGGATGGAACTTTGTTTTTCCCTTTCTCGTTATTGCCGGTTTCAGTTTTATTTTCAATGAAGACAACAAAACAATGTATAAAGTAGGCATTGTCCATTCAGATAACCCTGCTGTTACATCCAGGGAATCATCTGGGAATCTCAATCATTACAACAACTTTAAAAAGAGCCGGTACATCGAATTCATTGAATTTAAAACTAATGCAATGGCAATGGACAAACTCCGACATCACAGAATTGATTTTCTGATTGATCCGGATTCCCGTCAATACTGGGTCAGCAAATCTTCCCCAACCGGATATGTGGTTGAGAAACTGTTTTATTCAGATTCAAGGTCGATGATTGGCGATTTCAAAAAACAGAGCATTGACGGGAGTGAAGTACGGTATGTTGAATGGCTGTTCCCAGGAATTATGGGAATGAATGTGATGTTCAGTGCACTGTTTGGTGTCGGGTTTGTTGTTGTACGGTATCGAAAAAACGGCGTACTGAAAAGATTAAGTGTAACCCCCTTGAAACCCTATGAATTTTTAACCGCACAGATTATTTCTCGAATGTATGTAATACTCTTTACCACATTTATTGTTTTTGTCGGATGCATGGTGTTATTCCGGTTTGATTGTCTCGGAACATACCTGAACCTGGTTATTATTTTTTCGCTGGGTGGATTCAGCATGATATCCCTGGGTCTTGTCGTTGCCTCAAGAAGCAGCAGCGAAGAATTCGCAAACGGCATATTGAACCTGTTAACCTGGCCCATGATGTTCCTGTCTGAAGTATGGTTTTCACTGGAGGGCGCACACCCGTGGGTTCAAAAATTTTCCAGACTCCTTCCCCTTACGCAACTCATTGATGGTGCGCGCAAAATCATGAATGACGGGGCCGGACTGTTTGAAATCAGACAGCAACTCATTGCATTGACTGTCATGTCATGTATTTTCATGTTGATGGGATCTATGCTTTTCAAATGGCATAAAGATTAAATATTTTCTTCTTCGTTGAATGGAAATAACTGCCATTCTGATCCCGCACATACGTGCGTTCATAAAAACCAGTGTTCCCATTATTTTCTATTAATATTACGGATGATGTTCGTGTGCCGTAAATGTCACTTGTGACGAACAGGGGGGAAAGCATACGCTCACCTTCTATTCCAATCCCTGTATCGGGAAGCATGGAATCCGGGGAGCATGATCTGTCATTGAGAATGTTGAAGATTTCTTCAACTTCAAAATCACCTGCTGACAGAAGGTTTTGAATATTTCTTTTTCCTGTTTCAACTTTTGGCCACGGGGTATCCATAAAGTGATTACTGAGTCCAAACAGACCGGGGCCCAGTTTTTGTATACCACCGCCCCTGTTTGAATAGTATAATAGATCTGAAAAATCCCCCACGACAAGATTAAACGGGTTGTACACGTCATCAGATGCTGCCAGTTGATCCAAATACATCACCGACGGTTCTTTATTTTCCAGGAAATCACTGACAAGTCTTCCCCGTGATGGGGCATTCCCTTTTTGCGGGGAAGAATCACGAAAATTTGTAATAAAAGCGATTTTCCCTGTTTTTGAAACACCAATCCAGGCCCCTTTATTTTTCAGGTCACGGCCGGCCAGTATATGTGGATTTTCCTTCCAGAATTCAAGGGACTGCGTAGGACGTTCATAGAATTCGTCTCTGTTTGATGCAACTATGAGTCTGTAATATGGATGCTGTTTGTATGAAAAAATGATTAAACACATGGTATTTTTTCCTGTATCAGGTACTTATTAAAATCAATTATCTGATTTGGTTATTTTTATCAATATGGAAAGTGTTTGCCGGTTGGCCTGCTAAATAAGGTTGTTGTCATATTTGAAGAATTAACCAACCATCTAACCGGCAAACTTACATAATTTTTTTCTTGATAATTTGTGTTCGTTGCACTATTAAATACCATTCTGGTTATAAAAATACTTAACGTTATTATTTCAGGAGATAATAAATAATGAACATCAGCAGAAAATTGGGTATTATGGTATTTTTCGCAGCTCCGGCCATAATTGGCGGTGGAATCATTTATCATATTTTTGGCAATTATGTACCGGTTTGTCTTTATGAAATAATGTTGTATCTGCTGGCAGGTGCCATTGTCAGCAAATAGATGCCTGTCCGTATTTTAATTTCTGATGCTTAGATGCAGGTCCTGTGCCTGCAGAGTTTACATACCGTATGCCTTATGCCCACAGACGACAAGCAGCAAACAAAAAAAGATTTGATGCAGGAACTCAATTCAGGCAATATGATCTTCTGGTTTTTTCTTGTTCTCTTTATCCTCTCAATTGTTCTGATCTGCTGGCTTTTACTGCCTTTCTTTCCCATATTAATCCTGGCAGCTGTTATCACAGGTATTTTTAGACCCATCTACAAATTTTTCAATGTGACGGATAAAATAAATTCCCCGTTTGCATCATTTTTAACGTGCATGCTTATATTTTTTATCCTTTTTATTCCAATGTTTCTTCTGGTTGGACAACTTGCAAAAGAAGCTCAACAACTTTATTTTTTAGGAAAAGATGCACTTATCAGCAGTCAGAACGAAAATTTTATTGAAAACAGCATGATTTTTAATAAAGCATCTGTACTGTTTGCAAAATTTAATATTGATCTCTCCATTGAAAATGCAAACAAATGGATTTCAAACATGGGCAAGGACATCGGACTTTTCCTGTTTGAACAGGCCCGCGCAATTACCGCCGATATGCTTAAAATATTGATAAGTTTCTTTTTTATGCTCCTTGTTATCTATTATCTTCTGATTGACGGAGACAAATTGATTCAATTCATCATCAAGATATCTCCGCTTCCAAATGAACAGGATGAAAAACTGATCAAAAAATTTAAAGACATGGGCGGGGCCATTTTAATAGGCAACGGGCTGGGCGGTATTATTCAAGGTATTATTGGCGGTATTGTTTTTTCCTTATTTGGAATAAAATCACCTTTTTTATGGGGTGTATTGATGTCCCTGCTTGCGTTTCTTCCGATTTTAGGAATCGGCATAGTCTTTATTCCTGCTGCTATTTATTTTTTATTAAACGGCCATATAGCCTCAGGGGTGTTTTTTATCATCTTTTACGTAGTTCTATCGTTTGGTATTGAATATCTATTTAAACCCAAACTGGTAGGGAATCGCATAAAAATGCATACGCTGCTTGTATTTCTTTCCATTGTGGGGGGATTAAATCTATTTGGAATTCTGGGGATTATTTACGGCCCTCTTATAATATCAGGTTTTATAACATTAACAGATATTTATATAACAAACTATCAGAGAATGGTTGAACACCCTGAAGAGATAAAACAGAGATGACCCATGACTAATATAGTAATTTTTTTTAAGCTATCAGCAGGTATATAAAATGACACAAATTGATAAAAATTCTGAAATTTTCATCGAGAATGAGATGAAAAAATCTTATCTGGAATATGCCATGAGCGTTATTATCGGAAGGGCATTGCCTGACGTTCGTGATGGTTTAAAACCGGTCCACCGACGCGTTTTGTTTGCAATGGGGGAGCTGAAAAATGACTGGAACAAGCCGTATAAAAAATCAGCCCGTGTAGTGGGGGATGTTATCGGTAAATACCATCCCCATGGGGATGCGGCTGTTTATGATACAATTGTAAGAATGGCCCAGGACTTTTCATTACGATATCCGTTTATTGACGGACAGGGAAATTTCGGTTCCATAGACGGAGATTCCCCCGCTGCAATGAGATACACTGAAATACGGATGATGCATCTTTCACATCATATGATGGAAGACCTGGATAAAGAAACGGTTGATTTTATTCCGAATTACGATGAATCCCTACAGGAACCGTCCGTACTGCCAGCCAAATTACCGGCATTATTAATCAACGGTTCCTCGGGGATTGCCGTTGGAATGGCAACAAATATCCCTCCCCACAATATTACTGAAGTAATTGATGCAATTTACGCCCTTATTGATAATCCTGACATGTCATGGACGGAGTTACTTCAGTACATACCCGGACCTGACTTTCCTACTTCGGGAATTATTTACGGTACCAGGGGAATATATGATGCGTACCGTACCGGTCGCGGTGTAATAAGAATCCGTGCACGCGTCAGAGTTGAAAAGGATAAGAATTCAAAAAACGAGACAATCCTTATTAGCGAACTCCCATACCAGGTGAATAAAGCCAGGTTGATTGAAAAAATTGCAATACTGGTAAGGCACAAACAGATTGAAGGCATAAAATATGTAAGAGATGAATCAGACAGAACTGGAATGCAGATTGCGATTGGTCTGAAAAAAGATCAAATACCTGAAATTATCATTAACAAGCTGTATAAGCATACCCAGTTGGAAAACAGCTTTGGCATCATCTTTCTTGCAGTCGTAAACAACCGGCCTGAACTGCTAACCTTAAAAGAAGTGCTCGAATATTTTATCCTTCACCGCAAAAATATTATTGTAAGACGGACACAATTTGAACTGAAAAAAGCGGAAGAACGCGCCCATCTTCTGGAAGGTTTGAAAATCGCCCTTGATAATCTTGATGCAGTGGTCGCCCTTATCCGTGAATCGAAAACACCGCCTGAAGCAAAAACACGACTTGTTCAGGAGTTCGAGCTGTCACCGATACAGGCCCAGGCCATACTGGACATGCGACTTCAGCGACTAACCGGTCTTGAGCAGGAAAAAATTTTAGAAGAATATGCAAACATTTTAAAAGCGATTAAAAAGTTCAAAGAAATCCTTGGTAACGAACGCCTGGTGCTCAATATTATTAAGGAAGAACTTGCAGAAATAAAAAAAGATTATGGTGATGAGCGAAGAACTGAAATTGTTGAATCCACCAAAGAAATCAGTATGGAGGATATGATAGCTGAAGAAGACATGGTGGTTACCATATCTAAAAGAGGTTATATAAAACGGAATCCTGTAACGTTGTACCAGAGCCAGCACCGTGGAGGAAAAGGCAAAACAGCCATGGGTACAAAGGATGAGGATTTTGTTGAGCATCTATTTGTGGCGTCAACCCACCATAACTTTTTATTTTTCACAAACCAGGGAAAAGTATACTGGTGTAAGGTTTATGCCATTCCCCAGGCAGGCAGAACAAGTGCCGGCAGAGCGATTGTAAATCTTTTAAATTTCGAAAAGGACGAAAAACTGACAACCGTCTTAGCCGTGCCTGATTTTGAACCGGGTTCTTATATCATTATGGCAACCCAAAACGGTACCGTCAAAAAAACAGATATTATGGCATACAGTCGCCCAAGAGTTGGAGGCATTATTGCAATCAATCTCGCTCCTGGTGATGAATTGATTTCAGCCAGAATTACCAATGGCGCCCTGAATGTTTTTCTGTGTTCAGCCATGGGCAAATCCATTCGTTTCCATGAGTCTGATGTCCGCTCAAGCGGAAGAACAGCAAGGGGTGTCAGGGGATTGAGATTGGATCCAGGTGACCGGATTGTCGGAATGGAAGTGCTAAGCCACGGTGCCACACTCTTTGCTGCAACGGAAAACGGTTATGGCAAACGAACATCCATTGACGAATACCATGTACAAAAACGCGGCGGCAAAGGTGTTATCACAATCAAAACCAGTGAACGTAATGGTAAAGTGGTTACCATTCTTCTTGTGAATGAAGATGATGAATTGATGCTTATGACAGATGCGGGGAAACTCATCAGAATGTCAGTAAACAGTATTTCTGTTATCAGCCGTAATACCCAGGGTGTAAGGCTTATCGGAATGGATTCACATGAAAAAGTAGTCGGTGCAGTAAGAATAGCTGAGAAAAAAGACCTGGAAAATCCTGAAAAATAAATATCTATGAAAAAAAATATGGCTGTTGGGTCAGTAAAAATTGGTGTTGTTGGTGCTGGAAGCTGGGGGACTGCTCTTGCGAATCTTCTTGGGACAAAAGGGTATAAACTTGACCTGTGGGTTTTTGAGGAAGAAGTCAAAAATCAGATAAAAGAATCACGCGAGAATAAAATTTTCCTTCCGGGTATCCGGCTGTCTCAAAATATTTCGCCATCCAATAATCTGGAGAAAGTAGTTTCAGAAAAGGATCTGGTTCTGATCGCTGTCCCATCCCATTTAATGAGAGAAACATCCGTAAAAATGTTTCCCCTGCTGGCAGGAGACACAATCCTTGTTACAGCCTCAAAAGGAATAGAAAATAAAACCCATTTGACAATGACGGGGGTTCTTAAAGAAACAATTGCTGATATTGATGAAAGCCGTCTTGTTGCCCTTTCAGGGCCCAGCTTTGCCAGAGAGGTTGGAATGAATTTACCGACCCTGGTGACGGTAGCCTCAAAAAATAACGAAACGGCCTCCTTTGTTCAGCATGTATTTGCAACGTCTCTTTTCAGGGTTTACACAAATGACGATGTGATGGGTGTTGAACTTGGCGGTGCGGTTAAAAATGTAATCGCCATTGCAGCCGGAATAATTGACGGACTTGAGTTCGGCTTAAACACAAGGGCTGCCCTTGTAACCAGGGGACTTACCGAATTACGACGTCTTGGTATAAAGCTTGGTGCAAACCCGCATACATTTGCCGGCCTTGCCGGTGTTGGTGATCTGATGCTTACCTGTACCGGGAATTTAAGCCGTAACTATACGCTGGGCAAACAGATCGGTCAGGGAAAAACATTGAAAGAAATTCTTGCTGACATGCGTATGGTAGCAGAAGGCGTCAGAACAGCTAAATCGGTTTACAATCTTTCCCGTAAACTTGATGTTGAAATGCCGATTTCTCACGAGGTCTACCATATTCTTTACGACAACCGAACGCCCGCGGAAGCCTTAAAAAGGCTAATGACCCGTGATCTTAAAAAAGAAATTGATGATAAAGTGTAAGCGTACTTTATTAAAACCATGGGAACATCCAAACCTCATAAAGGAGCAGGCCACAGGAAACGATTGCGTGATAAATTTCTTGAATCCGGTCTGTCAGGTTTTCATGATTATGAAATCATTGAACTCCTGCTGTCACTTGCCACTCCCAGAAAAGACTGCAAAGCTGCTGCAAAAAAAGCCCTGGAACAATTCAATTCACTTCAGGGAGTACTTGAGGCGCCACAGGAAAAACTGTGTGAGATAAAAGGAATCGGCCCTGTTAATATATTTGGTATCAAACTGATTAAAGCAGTTGCCGACCGCTACCTTGAAAAAAAGTTGATCAACAAAAATCCCATACACAATTCAAAAGAACTCATTGAATTTCTAAACCATACAATCAGAGACAAAGAACGGGAGTGTTTCAAAGTCATATTTCTTGATGCAAAAAACAGGATTGTTTCAACAGATATATTATTTAAAGGCACATTGACCTCCAGTTCAGTTTATCCAAGGGAAGTCGTCCGCATCGCCTTGAATCAGCATGCCGCTGCGCTGATCTTTGCCCATAACCACCCATCCGGAGATCCGGAGCCTTCCCCGGAAGATATTTCCATCACCCGCCGTCTTCTTTTTGCCTGTAAAGTTATGGGAATAATTGTTCATGAACATATCATCATTGGTGATAACAGCTATTTCAGTTTTGCGGATCATGGATATATCACCCGGATGAACAAAGAATACGAAACTCAGAGCAACCAGTTACAGGATGGTCAATATGACCGGGAATAGAACGAATTACCCATCCTGCTTCGGCATCCTTGATTCTGTTTTCCCTGCTGGTTCAGACAGTTTAAGGCACTCCCCCGAATCCTGTCTTTCCTGCCCTTACAAAACAAAGTGCCTGAAGTCTGCAATGAATGGGAAAAACGGCCTTAAAGTCAAAGAAGAAAAAGTTGACCGGGCATACAATTCAGGCAGGATACCTTTTCTGAAAAGATGGTCGCAAAAAAAACATCTGGATCGAATAAAAAAGGATTTAAATAAAGGTGGCGATAATGAAAAAACTGACAATTGAAAATCTTGACCTTAACGGAAAACGCGTTTTAATGCGTGTAGATTTCAACGTACCGCTTGAACAGGGAAAAGTGGCAAATGACAAGAGGATTAAAGCGGCTGTGCCTTCAATAAAATATATCATTGAAAACGGAGGAAAACTGATCCTGATGTCACATTTAGGCAGACCCAAAGGTGAACGAATTCCTGAAATGTCCTTACAACCCTGTATACCGGTCATTGAAAATATTCTTGGCAAACAGGTCTCTTTTGCCGGCGACTGCATCGGCGAACCGGCAGAAGAGGCGGCAGAAAAATTAGCAGAAGGTGATGTGCTTCTACTTGAAAATCTTCGCTATTACACCCAGGAAACAAAAAATGATAAGACTTTTGCATCACAACTGGCCCGACTGGGTGATATTTATGTAAATGACGCTTTTGGAACTGCCCATCGTGCGCATGCATCTACGGAAGGAGTTACGCATTATATAGATCAATGTGCTGCCGGTTATCTTCTCATGAAAGAACTGGATTACCTTGGCAGGATTATGGAAAATCCGGACAGACCGTTTGTTGCTATTCTTGGCGGCGCAAAAATATCAGGCAAAATTGATGTGATCTCCAACCTGCTTCCTAAAGTCGACAGGCTGATTATTGGCGGTGGAATGGCCTATACCTTTTTCAAGTCAATGGGACGGGATATTGGAAACTCACTCCTTGAAGAAGATAAGGTTGACCTTGCCGGCGACCTTCTGAATCAGGGGAAAAACAAGATTCTGCTTCCTGTTGATTGTATCATTTCTGATAAGCTGGATTTTGACGGAAGAAAAGTCGGCCGGCTTAAGGAAGTCAACGCTGAATCAATCCCTGACGGCTGGCTTGGGCTTGATATTGGAAACAATTCAATTAAAGCGTTCCGTTCTACTCTGGATGGAGCAAAAACAATTGTCTGGAACGGACCAATGGGTGTATTTGAAATTGAAGAAACCTCAAAAGGGACTTACGCCATTGCTGATGTTCTTGCTGAGGCAACAGCAAAGGGCGCCACAACAATTATTGGCGGTGGTGATTCAGCTTCAGCAGTTGAAAAAGCGGGTGTGGCTGACAAGGTTTCCCATGTTTCAACCGGAGGAGGCGCATCACTGGAATTTCTCGCGGGCAAGAAATTACCCGGTGTTGTGTCTTTAACGGATATGTAACGAATCAGACCAAAAGTCGTGAAAAAAACTTAACAAGCGTTAATTTTTTCACTAAGGATTAACAAAGAACCCATTGACGATTTCCGGATATAATGATATTAATATATTAAGCCTTGTTATCAGTCAAAATAAATCATTCCATTAATCTGCAAAAGGAATAAAAATTGGCATTCTGGGATTTCAGAGAAGAAATTTGTCTTTCAGATCGTTTAAGACGTTCATACTATAAACTTTTAAGGGATGAACTGGATCAGTTCATTTTAAAATACGCCCTTGTGGATTCATATAATAAGTTTTCAGCACAGAAGATTCCATATCCTTTTGTTGAAAGACGAGAATTGAAGCCCCGTGCCCTGATACCTAATATTGAATATGGCCCTCAAAATGCTTTTCTCGTGATGTTTCTTGAAGATGATCTTCCTGAAATTCACAAAAAGTACATCCGGTTTTTTAACGATAACAAAACAACAAAAGTAAATCTTCTTAAAACAAAATCACTCCCGCTTACAAAAAAATATGGTCGAAATCAGAAATATCTTGAATCCGCAAAATTTTTTGATTTCCTGAAAGAACTTCTACCGGTGGATTATGCCCTGTTGATTAAAAGAGATCCCACAAGTATTGCAAAGGCCCGTTATGCGCTCTCGCATTATCACGTTCGTATTGACTGGCCAATCGCTGATGCAGCTGAAGATCTTGCACGCCATCTCAGATATATTTCAAAGGATCTTTATGAAAAAGGCGATAAATACGCTGAAGTTATTCAAAAAAAATTTTTTGAGTATTACGGCCTCCCGGCAATGGCCGGGGGCAGAAGGACAGCTGCAATAGTTGCGGCTCAGTTTTTTAAACGAATTCCGTGTCTGTATACAATTTATGCAGGAAGCAGTGAATCAAGGGCATTGATACGAATCTCCGAGAGAGGTGTCGCAAAATCCATTCTTATTAAATTCTCAAAAAAAGAAATTGCTCAAATTGCTGATGCGAAAAAAATTCCGATTGAAACATTTAAAAAGAACTATGCAATAACCCATAACAACAAACAATGCATCTGTATATTCCAGGCAACGTGTTCGTACACAGAACATGCCAAACCCCCTGATGACGGCAAATTAAGGGAACTCAAAACCGACCCGTACTGGCTTACTGTGGGAGCCCAGCAGATCCTTCCGAAACCGGGCATCTGGAAATTTCCTCCGCTTTCGTACAATGTCATTTACTCATAATATTTAAAAAATCAGCTAATATCTTTCATCATAGCCGTTTCATCACACTCCGGAAATTTCACACACATTATGCAGTCCCCCCATATTTTTAAGGGCAGCTCGGATCTGTCGATAATTTTAAAACCAAATTTTTTAAAGAATTCCGGCTTATAGGTAAGTGTAAATAATTTACGTATTTCAAACTTTTTTGCCTCGTTAATAGATTCCTCGACAAGCTTTGAACCAATCTTTTTCTCCCAGTGATCAGAATGTACCGCCAGGGAGCGAATTTCTGCAAGTTCTTCCCAGCAGATCTGCAAAGCACAGCATCCCACAACCATATCGTCTTCCGAATTTATAAAAACTGAAAAATCCCTCACATGGTCATAAAGCTGGCTTAGCGGCCGTTGAAGAAGTTCACCTTTTAATCCGTATTCAAAAAGAAGTGAGTGGATGGATTTAATATCTTTTATAGTAGCTTTTCTAATCATAATTAGTTTTTTCCTTTTTATCAGGATTATTTTATCTCTGGATATTCTTTGTGTCCATCATTTTCTTATCAGTGCAAATACGTACTGCTGAGAATCATCCCCGACAAGCTTTCCCGTAGAAGAATCCATTCGAACCCTCATTACGTCGTCCGGTATATCAAAATATTGGAGGTTTTTTTTTTCAAGTGCCTTTTTCATAAAATCGATCCATATGGGGAGTGCTGCCCTGGCACCGGTTTCCAGGTTACCAAGTGTTTTAAATGAGTCCCGCCCAACCCATACACCTGTGACAACAGTTGGTGAGAAGCCGATAAAATACGCATCCTTATAATTATTCGTCGTTCCGGTCTTACCCCCGACCTGGCGGTGAAGAATCTGTGCTTTTTTTCCTGTGCCTTCTTTTACTGCACCCATCAGCATGTCTGTTATTATGGCTGCCCCGGCGCGTGACATCACAATCCTTTTTTGCAGTTTACTGCGCCATATGATTCTGCCCTTATAGTCCAGGACCTCTGTAATCCCGAAAGGCTTTACATACTCCCCACGATTAGGAAAGACAGCATATGCAGATGTCAATTCAATAAGAGTTACTTCAGATGTTCCTAATGCAAGAGAAAGATATGGTGAAAGTCTGGAACTTATTCCCAGGGAGTGTGAAAAATCTACAACCGAGGCAACACCTATTTTTTCAATCAATCGAACAGCAGGAATATTTTTCGAATGAGTAAGCGCCTTTCTGAGTGTAATTCCCCCCAAATATGTTTTAGAAAAATTCTCAGGACGCCATGACTTTCCATTGTTTAATTTTTCAAATTCAATAGGCGCATCAAGTATTATCATATTTTGAGAAAAACCCTTTTCAACTGCATCTGCATAAAGAATCGGTTTGAATGCTGATCCGGGTTGCCGGCGAGCATGAATTACCCTGTTGAAAGGACTGATGGTAAAATCCCTTCCCCCGACCATAGCCAGGATGCTACCGGAAATCACATCGATAGCAATAAGACCGGATTGGGAATCAGAAGCAGTTATCCCGTTTTTTTCCATCCTTTGTTCAAGTTCTACCAATCGATTTATTACCGATTTTTCAGCAACTTCCTGCAAATCATATGAAAGTGTTGTGTGAACGATAAGCCCACTTTTATATAATTGTGTTGAACCAATTGTCTCCTCAAGAAAATTTTTTACATATGCAATAAAATATGGGGCTTTCTTTGAATTTCTATTTTTACCTGAAAGATGGATCGGTTCATTAATTGACTTATTATAAACAGAATCATTAATCGCACCCGTTATTAACATTTGTTTTAATACAATGTTTCTTCTTCTTTCAGCAAGGTCCCTGTTAACCAGAGGAGAATAACGGGAAGGTGCCTTGGGCATACCGGCAATAAGTGCACATTCCGAAAGCGTTAACTCATTAATATTTTTTCCAAAATAATTTCTGGCGGCGGACTCAATGCCATATGCACCGCTGCCGAAATATACCTGATTCAGATAAAATCCCAGTATTTCATCTTTTGTATATCGGCGCTCAAGCTGAAAAGACAGAATCGCCTCTTTTAATTTTCTCACCAGTGTCTTTTTGTTGGTCAAAAAGAGTGTTTTGGCAAGTTGCTGAGTTATCGTACTGGCCCCTTCAACAAATTTACCTGCCTGAACATCCTTGATTATGGCCCTCAATATACCTTTGAGATCAACCCCGCTGTGTTCATAGAAACTTCTGTCTTCAGTGCAAATCAACGCTTTTTTTATTTCATCCGGTATCTGATCATATGGAATGGGATACCTTTTTTCTGAGAACAACTCGGAAAGAAGAACATTATCTGAAGAGTATATGCGTGTTATAGCTGACGGTCTAAAATTTTCAAAAGAGCGTATCTGCGGAAGATCATATGTCAGGGCAAAAAAAGCACCTGTTGTTGCCCCGAAAACAATACCGCCGAACAGGATTAAATAAATGGTAATTTTATTTTTGCTTAACAGGTATCTTGCCATCTTGACTATTACATACCATGAAGGTAAATATGAAATCAATTATTGTATTCATCCGGTGTTCAATTACTGACCACCTGTTTAACTTCAGACTATTTTTTTTTTGGAGGGATTCCATGTCACATCACCATAAAAACCAGGTTACCATGACAGATGAAGAAAAGCTTATCAAACTTTTTGAGCACTGGATAAAACATAATGAAGATCATGCTGAAACATACAGGACTTGGGCGATAAAAACAAAGGGTAAAAATCTTGGCAAAGCTACTGCCATGCTTGAGGAAGCTGTTGACATGACACTGCAGATAAACAAAAAATTTCAAGAAGCGTCCGTATTTATAAAAAAAATTATTGGCTCAACAGCTTAACAGCTGTCAAATATTGTGGTAATTTGCATTATATTTTACTTCAATTGATAAAAAACTGAGTTCAAGTATTTTTTGGGTACAAAGAGTGAGGTGTCATTTACCAGAGATTCTGTCGACCCGATAATTAGATAACCGTCAGGTGCAAGTGCATAAGCAATTTTTTCATACAGTTTTCGCCGTAATTCCTGATCAAAGTATATGGCTACATTACGAAATAATATGATGTGAAATTTCCCGAGTCCGATAAAAGGGTCCATCAAATTCATTTTTCTAAAAAACGTCATTGCACGGATTTCATCTTTTATTTTCCAGCTCGATTCGTCCTGGTTAAAATTTTTTTGCAATCGTTCTTTTGAAAGTCCCCTGGCAACCTCGAACTTATTGTAGCTTCCGTAACTTGCCTTTGCGATCGCTTTATTTGAAATGTCGGTTCCTAAAAGTTTGATGTCGTATTTACTTACATCAAAAAGCAATTCCTTTAAAACAATGGCAAGACTGTATAACTCCTGACCTGTAGCGCTAGCCGCACTCCAAATATGGATGTTAACATTTCCCTTCCCCTCTTTTAATGTGTTCTGCCTGTCAATATGATCCGGCAGAATCTTATGCTTAAGGAGTTCAAACGGCGATTTATCACGAAAAAAATATGTTTCAGTCGTTGTAATTGTATCTATGACTTTTTTTTCTATTGTCTGTGTTCTATCCATTTTTATCCTGTTGAAAAATTCACTGTAAGACGCGCAGCCGAATTCTTCCAGTACAGTATTCAGTCTTGTTTCAACCAGATATTCCTTTCCGGGTCTCAAAATAATACCCGATATATCATTCACGTATTTGGAAATTATTTTATATTCATCTGGCGTAATTTTAATAGCCATATTTATAAATCAGAAAGCTTTCTTTACTGTGTTTGTAATCACGGCAGAGATGGTATCAATAGACGAAATAACATCCACTATACCTGATTCTATGGGTTCTTTTGGCATACCAAACACGGTACAGGATGGCTCATCCTGCGCAATAATGAAAGAACCGTTTCGCTTCATGAGTTTTAATCCCGTATTTCCATCCGTACCCATCCCGGTCATGATAACCCCGGTCGCTCTTCCCACATAATGATAAGCCACTGATCTAAAAAGATAGTCAACGGACGGTTTACAACTGTTTTCAGGAGGATCATTGGTTATTCGAATGATTCTGTTTTTACCATCAGCAGTGGCAGCCACCTTCATCTGTTTGCCGCCTGGAGCAATAAGCACTGTGTTCGGGGAAAGGACTTCGCCGTCTCTGGCTTCCCTTACATCCAGAGAGCATTTTCCATTGAGGCTGTCTGCCAGTGACCGGGTAAAAATCGGCGGCATATGCTGCACAACAAGAATCGGAACCCCAATGTTTTTGGGAATCTTTGGCATCATTTTCGATAGCGCAATAGGGCCGCCGGTTGAAATACCGATTGCAATAATCTCCGATTTAGGTTTGTGCGTATCGGAAATCATACGCATTCTTGCTACCACATTGCCAGGCTTTTCCACTTTTTTTGATGTTTTTTCTTCTCCAGCATACGGTATCTTCCCCTTCAGGATATTTTTTATTTCCTGCCGGTTAACAAATGCCTTCAGCATTGGGAGAAGCATCCCTTTAATTGTCTCCCGGTTTTCATCCCTGGACCCACCTTCCTGGGGTTTGGGAATGAAGTCAAATGCACCCAGTTCAAGAGCCTTTATAGTCATGTCACCCCCCTCCTGGGTAAGGGTACTGAGCATGATGGCGCCGACATCAGAAGCCTCTTCCCGGATTTGAGTCAGTACTTCAAGGCCGTTCATTTCGGGCATCTCAATATCCAGTGTTATTAAATCCGGTTTTAAAGATGCAATTTTTGCCATGGCAATTTTACCGTTGTTTGCCGTTCCAACAACTTCAACATTGGGCAGCTCCGATAAGATATCACCTACAATTTTTCTGTATACAATTGTATCATCAACAACCAGAACTCGTAATCGTTTTGAATTATTCATATTTACACTTTGAAAATAAAAATCTTTTTTTTAACAAGATTGTGGGTATGCTTAGTGACTTCGAAGCATCTTATAATTATATAGGATTCAATGCTGCAATATTCGGAGGGAACGGGCCACGATCTAATCGTCTTTCAGGACTTCGTTCACATCAAGAACGCCAATGAGACTTTTTTCAGTTTTAAATACACCTTTGAAAAACTTGCCCTGCACCCCCCCAATATTTGCAGGTGCGGGTTCAATTTTATCTGATTCAGCTGTCATGACGTCACTAATTTTATCAACGACAAAACCAATATGCTCGTCATTTGAATCAACAATGATGTTACTATTATTTTCACCTTGAATAATGGATGAAAGTCCAAGCTTTTTTCCAAGATCAATTACAGTAACAATTTTTCCACGCAGATTCAATACTCCCTGAACATATTCCGGAGACTGTGGCACATCCGTAACATCAACATGCTTGTTAATTTCCTGGATTGTTAATATGTCTATCCCGCAAAGTGTGTCACCCACGTAAAATGTTGCAAGTTCCATTAAATTACTTTGTTTATTTTCCAAAGCTTCACTCATGGATCTTCTCCCTGATTTTTTTATTAATAATATCTATCGGCCAAGGCTGAGTCGAATGCCGTCCAGTAGCTTATCCCTGTCCAGTTTCACCTGGTAGGCGTCAATACCCACTTTTTTCCCCTTCGCCATATGCTCATCTCCGGCAAGAGAAGTAAGCGCAATAACATGCAAATGAGAAAATCGCGCATCTCCTTTTATCTTTTCGGTAAGCTGGAAGCCATCCATGTTCGGCATTTCCAGATCTGTCAGTACAATGTCGACTTTATCGCTATGCTTCTCCAGACACTCCCATGCCTCCTGGCCATCTGTATTTTCCAGCACATTGTAACCGCCATCTTGTAAAAAACCCTTAACCTGGTTCCTGAAGAAATCTGAATCCTCTGCAAACAGCACAGTTACCCGATCATCTTTTATGAGCTTATCAACTTCTTCCACGCCATCAAACCATTCAGGATTCAATGTTCTGATTATTTCAAACATATCAACCATTAACGTAGTCTTATCATTTATTATTGTTGACCCCATGATTCCTGTCTGACGCAGTGTACTGGTATCCACATGAACAGATACATCAACTGCATCTACGGGCGGTGTCACCATAAGACCGATTTCTCTTCCGCCAAGCGTAAAAACAATCACTTCAAGCTGGTTTCTCTCAGGAAGCGATTTAACCTCTGCAACCTGATCCAGTGAATAAAGCGGTAATGTTCCGCCTCTGTACTGAATAACTTTTTTACCACCCACCACTTCAATATCAGCCGTTTTGATTCTTTCAATTCGTTCCACAAGGCTGAGTGGTACAGCAAACTGTTCATCTTCCGTATTTTGAAAAAGAAGTAAGGATGCCTTGTCTTTTTCAGCTTTTTTAACCTCACTTACCTGGTGGGCAGCTTCTCCAAGCCTGTCGGATCCTTCAAGCGACGTCAGTTCCGCCATCAATGCAAGACCGGAAACATCAATAATCAAAGCGACCTTACCGTCTCCCATGATTGTTGCACCGGCATATCCCTGACATCTTTTCAAATGCCGTCCAAGTGGCTTGACAACAATCTCTTCAGAATCACACAATTGATCAACAACCAGACCGTATTTAAATATTCCTGTTGAAACAACGGCAATATTAACGGCACTTGCCATAGATTGCCGCCGATCCTCACCTGTGCGACGTTCCTCCCATTTTTCATCATCACCTGCTGAAGTATCCCTGTCATCTTCAACAAAAAGGGGACTATGCCTGGAACGTCTGTCAACAATCATTTTTCGTTTTTCCGGATATTGGGTATTTCCATCTTCCCTGTAATAAAACCCAGTTTCCTCCAATATTTTTGAAAGATTCAGAAGCGGGAGAAGATTTCCTCTCAATCGCACAATCTCTGCGCCACCCACCTTTTCAATTCTGTCTTTGACCTGTGCTGCCGGTATTCTTAAGAGTTCATTCAGGTTAGCCTGGGGTATTGCATATCTTTCCTTACCGGCCAGAATAATCTGGCTGGGTATAATTGCCAGTGTCAACGGAAGTTTGATACGGATCATAGTGCCTTCGCCAACTATTGAATCAATATCAACAACGCCACCCAGTTTATCCAGGTTTGTCTTGACCACATCCATACCTACGCCGCGGCCGGAAACATCCGTAACCTTTTTTGCCATTGAAAAGCCGGGTAAAAATATCAGGGCTATTTTTTCCTTATCAGACATCAATTCAGTCTGCTGTTCTGAAATCAGCCCCTGCCTGATGGCAAATTCTGCCAGTTGTCGGCCGTCCAGCCCTTTTCCATCGTCAGCGATTTCAATGTTTACCTGGCCGGCCTCATGATATGCCCTGATGTCTATTTTTCCTGTGGGTGTCTTTCCTTTCCGCACTCTTTCGCCTGGCAGTTCGATACCATGGTCAACCGAATTTCTTACAAGATGGGTCAGTGGATCATTAATCGCTTCAATAATTGTCTTGTCAAGTTCAACACCTTTACCTTCGATTGTCAGCTCAATTTCTTTCCCAAGCTCCATGGACAGATCGCGTACAACCCTCGGGAACTTGTTGAACACATTTGAAACCGCCTGCATGCGGGTACGCATGATTGTTTCCTGAAGTTCGGAAGTCACAATATCAATGCGCTGGCTCGACAGTTCCAACGCTCGGGTATCATCTGCCGCAAGGCTCTGAATAAGCTGATTCCGACTCAGTACCATTTCCCCGGCTAACGTCATCAGTGAATCAAGAAGCCCGAGATTAACCCGCAGGGACGCCTGTGCCTTTGTTTTTACATCTTTGTTAAGTGAAGATACCTGTTGTTCGAACTCATCATCCAAAGGTTCATCACACGTTTGTTCATTCTGAGCCTCCTGCGTAAAATCGTCTTCAGAAGTCGTTATGGGCTCAATTGTCTTAACAGGTTCACTTGATGAAATGGTTTCAATTTCTGTTTCGATCGGACCTTCCACATGTTCCGGTTCAATTGTTTCCGTCTTGACTGTTGTTACCGGGATTTGTTCTGTTGCCAGTGAAATATCATCATCGGTAATGACATGGATTTTGTTATCTTCCACGTCAAAAAGAGAGCCAATGATATTCAGTTCGATAGTTGAAGCAAACAGGATATAAAATGGTATACCTGCGGCGGGTGAAATTTCTGAATCAAGTGTACCGACAGATGCAATGTCCACTTTTGATTCCATTATGATACCGCTTTTAACCAAAATCGATATGGTCTCCATGGGTGTCTTGTTTTTTCTCTGGATATCATGGATCAGATCATATTCGACCAGATAGATGACCTTTCCATCCTTACGGACCTGGTCCATATCAAATTGTGGAATTTGAAAAATAATACTTCCGTCAGCCAGGTGAATATTCACCATACGGAAAACACTTTCTTTGCTTTCGTCAGGAAGGGATGCGGTTGTCAAACCAACAAGCGCTTCAATATGTTCTGCAATATCAGCATCATTACTTTCTGCGATATTATTATTATTAATAAGATCGCGCAGTTTATCAAAACCATGAAGGAGTACATTGATTACTTCAGGCCGGGGCACAATTTCTCTGTTTCGAATCATACCAAGGATGCTTTCAATTTTGTGAGACAATTTCTTAATATTGGTCAATCCCATAAAACCGGCCCCACCCTTTATTGAATGGGCTGCCCGGAAAACATCATTGACAAGTTCCTCATTAATATCAGCCCCTGATTCCTCAATAGCGAGCAGATTGTTTTCAATATCAGCTAAATGCTCCAACGATTCTTCCACATACATCTGTAAAGTTTCATCGTCTTCAAAAATCATAGTGGTCCTCCGAACTAATAAGGATTATGTGAAATCTCTGTAATTATGAAAAAATTGAACATTCGAGAAATGATTTTCTTGATGTAATAAACAGTTGAATTGTAGCAAAAATTTTAAAATACGTCAATAATTTAGACACTAATTAATAGGAGACAACAATTAGGAAGAAACAGAACTTTTTTAAAAATTACGATACCAGATAAATGGAGACTTTTTACGACGCCATCAGATTTATATATTCCAGCAATTAACGTCAATCACAATGTAAGTTAAATCTCTTCCCATGAAAAAATCTTTTCATTGGTAA
>JAUXDD010000194.1 GCA_030618465.1 Desulfobacteraceae bacterium | reverse complement strand
ACCGGAATATGGTTGCATACCTTTTCAGCAATACTGCGAAGCCTTTTATTTTCTATGGTTTTCGGAAACTTCATTCTTAATATAACTCTGATCCCATCTTTCAAACAGGCTATGCTCTTTCCCCAGCATATTTAACACTTTGCCCACAATAAAATTTACAATATCATCCACTGTTTTCGGGCGTGTATAAAAACCCGGAACAGGCGGTACAATATCTGCTCCTGCCTGCGCCAGTTTAAGCAAATTTTCAAGATGAATCATTCCCAGGGGTGTTTCCCGGGGAACCACAATGCATCGCCTCTTTTCCTTTAAGGCCACATCACATGTTCGGGTGATCAGCGTATCCGCATAACCGTGTGCAATGGCAGAAATCGTTTTCATTGAGGCCGGAATCACGACGACGGCTTCATATCGTGTGGAACCGCTGGCAGCAGGTGAAAAGAAATCGTTGTTGTCATATTCTTCCAGAAGATCCAGACGGGCTGTTTTTTTGCGGGTAGACAGCAATTTTGTTAATGACGAAAGATGCTCTGCCGGGGCCTGCATTTCGTATTCAATGATCTGACGTGCCGGCTCTGACATAATGGCAGAAACAGCTTCACCCTGGTTCAGCAGCTCCTCAATCAGCCGGATCCCCAGAATCGGGCCGCTGGCCCCTGAAATTGCCACAACGATCATCTTATTCCCCTTTAGTAAAATTACCACAAAGCACAAAGATAATATTTTTTGCTTTTCTTAGTGCTTTCGTGCCTTTGTGGCGAATAAAATATTTATGCTATGAAAACGTCGATAAACGTTCCAAAAAACAAAATCGGAGATACAAACATATTTATTTTAAAAAAATATTTCATTGCATCTTCAATATCTTCTTTTCGCGCCAGCAGTTGCTGGAAAACAAATATTCCGCTGATGCAAAATACGGAAAGCCAGTAAACCCCGCCCTTAAACGCAAGCATACCCGCAAGAATGAGTCCGAGAACAGACACGCCATAGCAAATGGCCGATATTTTCAGTGATTTTTTCTTGCCATACCTGGCCGGGACCGAAAACAGGCCCTCTTTTTTATCAAAATCCATATCCTGCAGGGCATATACAATATCAAGCCCGGCTATCCACGCCATGATGATAATCCCGAGAACAAATGGAACCAGATCAAATTTTCCTGTAACTGCAATATATCCACCAATAGGGGCAACAGCTTCAACAAGACCGAGATAAAAATGAGATGAAGCGGTAAACCGTTTGAAATAGGAGTACGTCAACAACATGGCAACAGCCGGAAACGACAGAAAAAAACAGAGCCTGTTGAGCATCATGGACGCAAGGATCAGCACAAGAGACGAAATGATACCGGTCAGCCATACGGCTGAAGGACTGACTTCTCCTTCAGGTAAAAGCCGGTCCCGGGTGCGGGGGTTTTTAGCATCAATTTCCGCATCAACCACCCGGTTAAATGACATGCCGGCGGTCCGGGCAGCCGTGAGCGCAATAATCACCAGCACCCAGTCTGAAAATATCCCGCCACCGGCAAAAAGCACACCGATCAGGGCAAACGGCAGGGCAAACAGTGTCTGCTCAATCATTATCAGTTTTGAAAATGTTTTAAAATCCATAATCTTTCCACAGCCTGGTTACTTTATCCCTGATTTCTTCAGACATGGAAATCTCATCCGGCCATTCCCGGCCCATGCCTTCTTCACGGGTTTTCCGTGTGGCGTCTATCCCCATCTTGCCGCCGAAATTGGGATACGGCGCGGAATGATCCAGGGCATCAAGGGGGCCTTCAGACATTAGAATATCTCGTTTCGGATCAGCATTGTTCAGCAGTTTCCATACCACCGTGCTGGAGTCCTGAAGATCAATGTCCCTGTCAAACACCGCTATATACTTGGTTGAAGACATCTGCCCCAGTCCCCATATGCTGTTGATCACTTTTTTCGCCTGGCCGGCATACTTTTTATCAATAGATACCAGCGCACAATTATGGAATACACCCTCCATGGGCAGTTCAATATCAACGATTTCCGGAACAATCATTTTAATCAGCGGCAGAAAAATCCGCTCCGTTGCCTTTGCCATGTAGCAATCTTCCATGGGAGGTTTACCAACAATAGTGGCCGGATAGACCGCATCATTTCTGCAGGTAATACAGGTGACATGAAATACCGGATAATTGTCGGCCAGGGAATAAAATCCCGTATGGTCTCCAAACGGTCCTTCAATGCGCTCTTCTTCGGGATCAACATACCCTTCAATTACAAAATCCGACTCTGCCGGCACAAACAGATCAACGGTTTTTCCTTTGACGATTTCCACCGGCCGGGAATTCAGGAACCCGGTAAAAATATATTCATCAATATCCGGCGGTAGGGGGGCTGTTGACGCGTAGGTAACGGCAGGCGCGCCACCGAGTGCAACCGCCACTTCCATGCGCTTTCCCTGGTTTTTGTATTTATCAAAATGGCGGGAGCCGTCCTTGTTGTACTGCCAGTGCATACCGGTGGTGGCTTTATCATATTTGTGCATGCGGTACATGCCCATATTCTGGATACCGTTGTCCGGGTCTTTTGTAATTACAAGGGGAAGTGTGATAAATGGCCCGCCGTCCATCGGCCAGCATGTTAAAATTGGCAGCATGTCAAGCAGGGCACTGTCGGTATCGTGCACATTCTCCTGGCAGGGAGCGCGTTTTACTTTTTTTGGGATAAAACTCACCACTTCCTTTAATGAACGCAGCGTTTTTATTTTTTTCCTGATGCTTTTTGGCGGGCTCAGTTTCATGTATGCCTCTATACGGGCGGCAATAGCATCAAATGAGTCACAGTTGAGTGCCAGTTCCATACGTTTGCAGCTTCCGAAAGCATTAATCAGGAGCGGAAAAGAAGAGCCTTTCACATTTTCAAAAAGCAGTGCGGGTCCATGGGTCTTGCTCACACGGTCGGCAATTTCAGTGATCTCCAGAACCGGATCAACAATCTTGGAAATCCTTTTGAGTTCACCTATGAGCTCAAGTTTTCCTATAAATTCCTGTATATTTTTTAATGCCATATAGTTATCCCCATATAAAAAAAGACTGAAGTTACAAGTGAACTAAAGTGCCTAAGTTTTGGTACCGCTTACGCTCCGTCATTCTATTAAAACAGACTCAGACATTAAACCGGAAATTGATGATATCCCCGTTTTTCACTTCGTATGTTTTTCCTTCCAGTCGAACAGTGCCTTTTTTCTTTGCCTCCTGGAAGGTGCCGGCATCCATGAGGTCGTCATAGGAAATCACTTCCGCCCGGATAAATCCCTTTTTGATATCCGAATGGATGACTTCCGCAGCATCCAGGGCCGCGGTTTCCTTTTTAATGGTCCATGCCCTGACTTCATCCTCTCCAACGGTAAAAAAGGAGATAAGACCGAGAATATCATATGATTTTTGAACCACCCGGTCTTTGGCAGAAGCGGTTATATTAAATTCTGCCAGGAAGTCTTCTGCTTCCTCGTCTGTCATCTGGCAAAGTTCCTGTTCCAGTTTTCCCCTGATGACCATGCACTCTTCGTTTTCTGTAAGTCCATGAATATCGGGGAGATGCTCATTCTCATCATCATTGTTAAACAGAACCATTACCGGTTTGGCCGAAATAAAGGCAAAGCCTTTCAGGACCTGTGCATCAGCAATATCCGGGCATTTTCTCAACGGAATTTCATTTTCCAGGTTTTTCAGTGCTTCTTTTAAAAGGGAAAGTTCTTCCTCATTGATCTTCTTTCCCCGTTTTTTATCCAGCTCAACCCGTTCCAGCCGTTTTTCAATAACAACCGTATCGGCAAGCATAATCTCCTGATCCAGTTCGGAAAAATCACCGGGCAGATCCGTTGATTCAGCCCCGTAACCACTAAAATTTCGGATCACATGGATCAGGGCATCACTATCCCTGACCTGATTCCAGATATTCTGATCCTTTTGACCGGATTTGCCGGGCAGAAAATACTCCACCCGGGCATAAATAGTTTTTGCCGGGTTGTACAACCTGCTCAACACATCCACCCGATCATCCGGCACATGGATGGTCCCGATGCGATTTTCCCCCCTGTGGGCAGCAGCATCCACATTTCCAGTGAGCGCTTCAAATATGGTGAATTTGCCTGTTCCTGAAAGGCCGATAATTCCAAGTTTCATGCGACAATAAACCCTTGTAAAAAAATCAGGCTGTAAATACGGTGATTTACAGCCCTTTTATAATTTAATATCAAATGACAAAATCTAAATTTGATGGTTTCGTAAAAAGTCAAAATTCTCCCTCTCCCTTGACGGGAGAGGGTCGGGGTGAGGGTGAATAAGATGGAATTTCAGTCTATTATATCCCACGCCTCTTAATCCCCTCCCGCAGGGGGTGGGGAAATCAAACTTTTTTCAAGTTCATCAAATTTCACACCAAATCAAAATTAGTAAATGCCAAATAGCTTGTAATTTCATATTTCATATTTCATATTTGTAATTTGGTATTTTAACTTCACTTTCTTTCAAATACCTCTATAGAAGGCTAGTACCTGTAGTTATCCGGCTTAAATGGCCCGTTAACAGAAATACCCAGATAATCTGCCTGGACCTGGTTCAGCTTTGTCATTTTGACCCCCAGCCTGGAAAGATGCAGCCGGGCCACTTCCTCATCCAGAAGCTTGGGCAGGGTATAGACTTTTTTCTCATATTCTTTGGACGCCAGTTCGATCTGGGCCAGACACTGGTTGGTGAAACTGTTGCTCATCACAAAGCTGGGATGCCCGGTGGCACAGCCCAGATTGACAAGCCTGCCTTCAGCCAGCACGATGATGGACCGGCCTGATTGTAATGTCCATTTGTCCACCTGGGGTTTGATCTCTAATTTTTTGCATTCCGGTGAATTTTCCAGGTACGACATCTGAATTTCATTATCAAAGTGGCCGATGTTGCATACTATGGCTTCATCCTTCATATTTTCCATATGCTCGCCGGTAATCACATAATAACATCCGGTAGCCGTAATAAAAATATCACCAATGGACACGGCTTCCTCAATGGTCAACACTTCGTATCCCTCCATGGCTGCCTGCAATGCGCAGATAGGATCGATCTCAGTAATGAGCACCCTTGCACCGAATCCTCTCATGGACTGGGCACATCCCTTGCCCACATCACCGTATCCGCAAACAACAACGATCTTTCCGGCGATCATCACATCTGTTGCCCGTTTTATACCGTCTGCCATGGATTCCCGGCAGCCATACAGGTTGTCAAATTTTGACTTTGTAACCGAATCGTTCACATTAAATGCCGGAAAAAGGAGCTCTTTATTTTTTGCCAGGGTATACAGCCGGTGAACTCCGGTTGTGGTCTCTTCGGAAACACCGCGCACCCTGGACGCAATCTTTGTCCAGAATTTGGGATTCCGCTCATAGGCTACCTTTAATCGGGCAATGAGGCATTTCATGTCACTGCTGTCATATTCTTTTTCAAGAAGGGAGGGATCATTTTCAATTTTAACTCCCTCATGAATCATGAGCGTGGCATCCCCCCCGTCATCCACGATCAGGTCAGGACCGCTTCCGTCCGGCCAGATCAGCGCCTGTTCCGTACACCACCAGAATTCATCAAGGGTCTCCTCTTTCCAGGCAAAAACTGCAGCAGACCCGTTTTCTGCAATGGCGGCAGCTGCATGGTCCTGGGTGGAAAAAATATTACAGGATGCCCATCGAATATCTGCCCCAAGGGCTTTAAGGGTTTCAATCAGCATGGCGGTCTGAATGGTCATATGAAGACTCCCGGTCACCTTCAGTCCTTCAAGGGGTTTTTTATGGCCGTATTTTTCCCGGACCGCCATCAATCCGGGCATCTCGTTTTCCGAAAGCTGCATCTCCTTGTTTCCGAAATCTGCCTGTGAAATATCGGCCACTTTATAGGGAATTGAAGTATCAAGTTCAAGAAATTCTGTATTGTTGTCTACCATTTGGTTCTCCTAAAAAATATATAAAAATTTAAACTGATTATTCATC
>JAUXDD010000033.1 GCA_030618465.1 Desulfobacteraceae bacterium | reverse complement strand
TTGAGCCACCTATTGAGCCACCTATTGAGCCACCTCCATCAACTTTCTTAAAATCAGAATATATGGGAAACTCTACAACAAAAAAACTCCGATTTGGATAATCTGTATCAAAAATGGGGCCGGGTGAACCGTTATCTTTCAGCACCTTGTAAATAATCGGGATACAGTAAATGAGCACATCTCCCCGATTGTTTGTAACTCGTATGAAATATTACAGAAATGCGGAAAGATAAAGTGTTTTTTAATGAAGTGTCCATATTTTTCTTTTTTTGATTAACAGAAATTTATATACGGAGTTCTTCATTCTTTCTCAAAAGGCAAAAACAGGGACTGCAAACATGAGGACTTTTTTACATGCGGGGCATGAAGTGAGGAGTGCAATTAAAAATGGTGGTAATCGGAATATATTTTTTGTATGACCGGAAGCTCCTTAAAAAACTGAGCCTGTGCGCATGGAAAGTATTATCGTCCTTCAAGCTCTGGCTGGCATTTCCATTAGATTTCCGTTTTTATCAAACTGGAAAGGCTGCCATTGGGTCAATCGGTTTAGTTTCGGATTGGCTTTCATTTCATTTTTCAGTGATTTTGAAATCTGGAGATGTTCAAGGCTGGCTGTGTCTTTTATTCTGACAACACGCGCGTTTTGAAGGGAAACTTTGCCAAGTGCCTGCGCGCAAGCATCAATCGCTTTTCTGTCTGTGGTAAAATGGACAGGGATGGCTGCTTTTTCCGGGGATACGGCGGTTAATGCATTGATATAGGTTTTTTCCAGATCCAGGGCATTCACAAGACGTGTTGTGGTTATATCCGCAAGGCCGATTCCGTTTCCGTTACCGTCGGAATCCGGGGATAGATCACGTACAAAGATTCTTTTCACATGGGGTGATTTAAAGAAATCACCTGTAATGTCCCGGTGTCTGCCGGTTACATTGGAGTCCATCCCGATTCCGCTGATGTTTTTTCCAATATAATCGACAATTAGAATATCAACAGGGTCAAACGGAATGCCCGGCATTTTTGCATACACAGCTTTCAGCAGTTCTTTCTCACGGTCAATGATGGATGATGCATTTACAGCTTCTATGGCGGACAGGCTTCCTTTTCCGTCCTCGGAAAGAGCAAGTCCGAAAAGGACATGGCACTTTTTGAGGACTGTTTTTGCCGCTTCTTCGATAATGCTGAACGAGTTTTTAACTGCGCTGCGATGGAATTCGGATGCGCCTTCGACTTTGCCAAGACCTATGGTCAGCATCTTGCAAAGTCCGCTTTCAATATTTCCGTTAAATTTGGTATGGGGTTTGATCCTGTTAATAACTACAATATGGTCAGCTTCCAGGGCTGTCCTGGACATTAAAATTTTTGTGCCGCATGTCAGGTTGTCCAGGCAAATAACATCCATGGAAGCATAAACCGGCACGCCCATGGTGGATTCTGATATGCCAAGTTTTTCAAGCACCTCCTGCTGGCCTCTGGCTGTGGCGCCTCCGTGGCTGCCCATTGCAGGAACAAGGAAAGGTTTTAAACCTTTATTTTGAAGGAATTTTATACAGTGAAAAACAACGGAATCAATCTTATTTATGCCCCTGCTTCCCACTGCGACGGCGATTGTCTTGCCGGGTTCGGGAAATGTTTTTGTCGATAGCTTTGAAAGGGTGGACGATACTTCAGCCGTGATATCCGATATTTCGGAAGTATAAAGTGTTTGCTTTATGACGGCCATATCAGGGTATGTCATGGATGAACCAGTATGCATGATGGAATGTCAGGGAAAAGATACAAAATTTAAAAAACATTTGTCGGTAGAAAAATAAGCGACAGGAGCGGGAAGAAAGATACCCCTGGTCTTGACTGAAAAAGGCCAGGGGGATAAATTACAAACAGACTGATTAGCTTTCCTCAATGGTGATAGCATCTGATTCACAAACTTCAACACAGCTTTCGCAGCCCATGCATTCATCAGCATTCACAGGAACTGATTTTTCGTTTTCCATTTCAAAAACTTCTACAGGGCATACATCAACACATTCTTCGCAGCCCGTACATTTTGCATGGTCTACAATAGGGGTAAATGATGACATCTTTAATATCCTCCTTATTTTTATTAATTATTAATATAATTAAGTTGTGGTGACCCGGTCACCAGTCTATTCCACATTGAAGGAAATCCTTTATACCAATTGATTATTCGAGTCAAGCTTTCTAAACGATTTTTTAATAAAAGTTTAATAGATTTAAAATTCGTCCGAAAATTAAAATAGTAAGGAGGTTAACATTCGATCAGTGCGAACAGCGTATGGTTAATATTTTCAGGACAGGCTATTTTTTTTATTTCAGTCAATCCACTTTTATTAGAACGGTCAAAGAGAGTATCAGGCGTTTGCCCCGGGATTAAAAAAACTGTTAGTGACGCCTTTTGTGAGCAGGGCGTATCGGGTGGAGAGGGAACGTTTTCCTTTGATACAGACGGGCCGTCTTTAATTATGAGATGGAGATGTTTAGCCAGATCGTTTTGCCAGTCACTAAATTCCCCCTGTATGATATGGGGGACCGGTATTGAATCAAAGGTGAGAATGTTTTCAGCTTCAGGAAAATTGTCTGTCATCTGCTCAATAACAGCCTGGCTGGTTGTAACATAAAGACCGGATCGTTTCTGATCCTGCAGTACCAGCCGGGCCCATGCGTCAATTCGTTTGTCTGTCATATATTTACCCTGATCGTAAATAAACGTAGAATCATTATGCATGTTGCCTGTCTTGTCTGAAATAAATTCATCTTCTCCTTTAATGGCCTGAAACAGATTTTTTTCCATTGAATTACAATTCTGAAAATCCTGGTGTATGTCAGACTCCTGTTCATCAAACTCCTGGGTAAGCTGAAGAAACAACCTTGCATTTAAAAGAGGCTCCGGTTTTTCAACAGGCTGGTTTGACTCTTTTTTTCTAATCGTATCTCTTATTTGAAATACAGAAAAATCATCAAAGAAAGGCGTTTCTCCGGGGCGGGCTTTTAAAAGGTCGGCAGTTGTTCCCTGATGAATATGTATCCAGTCCCTGTAATCTTTGCACAGACGATCGATTTTTTCATCATCAGACTTATTATTTGTCTCATCATTTGTGGAAATCGGGCACCTCGGTTCTATCATGCCCTTATCCGCCAGTATCTGCATATGTTCCGTCATGTGTCTGCCTGTGGGCTGGTACACGACAATTTGTGGAAAGCATGAGCATACTGCTGGAATGTTATTTTTTGATATGAATGTAAACGGGAAGTAGATCGGTTTCATTTTTTTCCCTCCTGATTTGATATATGCAACCTGGAATCCCTGACAGATACTCCCAGCGATTTCAACTGATCGCGGATCTTATCAGCAATGGCCCAGTTTTTTTCTTTTCTTGCATGTTCTCTATCTGTAATCAAACGCTGTATCTGAGAATTATGCACATTGTCATCAAAAGCGAATATTTTTAACACAGAATTAACATTGTGAAACGTTTTCAGTATTATTGAAGCCCCCTGTGAATCAATCTTTTTTTCAAGGATAAGAATGTTGATCTTTTTAATACTCCTGAACAGTGATGCCAGGGCAACGGATATATTAAGGTCATCATCCATGGCATTTATAAAGTCCTGCCTGATATCATAAATAAGCTGATCCAGGTCGGTACAGGGTGAATTTTCTGTTTTTATATTTTTCAGGGAATGGATGCAGGTATCTATTCGTTTTAAAGACTGCTTTGCATCTGACAGTCTGGATTCGGAAAATGTCAGGGGTTTCCTGTAATGGCCTGAAATGAGCCAGAACCTGGCTTCCCTTGGTGTGTATCCCATCCCGGAAATTTCTTTAAGCGTTGGCCGGGTTCCTTTCTCATCGATTTTTTTCCCGTCAACCATGACCTGGTCACAATGAATCCAGTATCTGGCAAGGGGTTTACCAGTGAGCGCACCGGTAATGGCGATTTCATTTTCATGGTGTGGAAATGTGAATTCTCTTGTGCTCGTATGTATGTCAAAGCTCTCCCCGAGATATTTCATAGACATGGCGGCACACTGAATATGCCAGGAGGGGCGTACGTTTCCCCATTTGGTTTTGACATAGATGCCCCGTTTCAGTTCTGAAAGCCGTGTTCGTTTCAGGAGGGTAAAATCACGGGGGTTGTCTTTTTCGTATTCATCCAGATCAACCGTAGCACCCAGCCTGATTTTATTTATGTCTATATTGGACAGTCTGCCGTATTCGGGAAACTGTGAAATGTTAAAATAGATTGAACGGAGTTTTTCATATGCAATTCCTTTTTTTACAAGCTGTTCAGCCAGGTCGACCATATCACCAACATGTTCGCTTGCCCTGGGAAATTTGGCTGCCGGCTTGATATTCAGATCGGCCAGATCTTTTTTAATCTGTTCAATATGGTTGTCGGTAAATGCTTTGAGTTCTATACCGGCTTTTTCCGAGCCGCTGATGGTTTTATCGTCAAGATCCGTAATGTTCATGATGTGTTTGACATCATACCCTCTGAATTCAAGATACCGGCATAACAGATCGGCAAACACAAACCGCCGGCATTCTCCCAGGTGCATTCGTGCATATGCCGTTGGGCCGCATGAATACATGGATACTTTTCCCTGGACAATTGGGGTGAACTGTTCCTTTGAACGACACATGGTATTAAACAGTTTCAGGTCCACCTTTTCCTGCACGGCAAAAAGGGATGTACTCAGATACCGTTCACCACTGTCAGGCAGGATCACAACAACAGTGCCTTCCTTCATTGACACGGCTTCTTTTATGGCTATGGCCATGGCTGCACCGCTGCTCATCCCTACAAAAAGGCCTTCTTTTTTTGCCAGCTGTCGGGCTGTTTCATAGGCCTCTTCATCATCAATATTTACTTTGCTGTCCAGACGGGTTTTTTCAAAAATCTCAGGGCAGTAAGCTTCTTTCAGGTTTTTCAGCCCCTGGATTTTATGGCCGAGATACGGCTCAACGCCGACAATTTTTATTTCGGGATTATACTCCTTCAGTCTTCTTGAAGCGCCCATCAATGTTCCGGTTGTTCCCATTGTAGCAACAAAGGTATTTATTCTGCCCCTGGTCTGTTCCCATATTTCAACCGCCGTTCCATAATAGTGGGCCTGCCAGTTAGCCTTATTATTAAACTGGTCTGTCAAAAAGTAGGTTTCAGGATTTTCACGCACTATACGGTACACTTCCTCAATAGCACCATCCGTACCCAGACGCCCCGGGGTGAGAAGAATTTCAGCCCCACGTGCCTTTAAAATTTTCTGACGTTCTTCACTCACAGCTTCAGACATGGTCAGAAGCAGTTTGTATCCTTTTATCGAGCATATCAGCGCAAGGCCGATGCCTGTATTGCCACTGGTTGCTTCGATAACGGTTTTGTTTTTTGTCAGTCTGCCGGATGTTTCTCCGTCATTGATCATATAAAGGGCAGCCCTGTCTTTTATGGAACCTCCCGGGTTTAAGTATTCCAGTTTCGCAAATATTTTTACGTTTGGATTTGGATTAAGCCGTTTGATTTCCACAAGGGGGGTATTGCCGATGGCGTTTAGAATTGAATTGTTTTCATGCTTGATGTTCATTTTTTAAATTCTGATTATACGATAAATTATATTATAGAAAAGACAATATGTTCATGATATCGCTTTTGACCTGATTTTCATCTCCTGATGCATCTATTACCCGGAACCGTTCCGGCTCAAGCTGTGCAAGCGCAAGGTAACCGGCCCTTACTTTTTCATGAAACTCAACCGCTTCTTTTTCAAACCGGGTTTCCATATCTGTCCTGTCACCACTGTTTATCTGTTTCCAGGCACGCTTCAGGCCGACTTCCGGCGGCAGATCAAAAAGAATTGTGATATCCGGCTTCAGGTCACCCAGGACAATTTCATGCAACCGGTTGATTAATTCCAGATCCAGACCCCTGGCAAACCCTTGGTAAACGGTGGTTGCATCGGAAAAGCGGTCACATAGAACCATTTTGCCCTGACGCAGAGAGGGCATTATTTTTGACTGTATGTGCTGTATCCTGTCTGCCGCATATAGAAGCAGTTCCGCCAGAGGGTCCAGATCACTGTTGTCAGGATCCAGCAGCACCGCCCGTATTTTTTTGCCGATTTCTGTGCCACCGGGTTCCCTGGTAATGACACAGTCATGTCCTTTGTTTTTCAGGAAATCAACCATATGCCTGAGCTGGGTTGTTTTTCCGGAGCCTTCAATACCTTCAAGTGTTATAAACATTTTTTAATTAATTTTCAAATCCAGTAAAAATATTCCATTCTGAGAGTTCTTTCACCATACCATAATCTGTCATATCGCATTTGATCGGGGTAATGGAAATAAAATCGTCATTCAAAATAACTTCGTCATAGTTAGAATTGCTTAAAGGGGTATGCATTTCATATCCGTACCAGTAATAGGGACGTTCCCGCGGGTCATCTTTTTTTTCAATATATTCATGCGGAAACGAAGTATACTGCCTGGTTATCTTGATACCCTTGATACGGGTAAACGCCATATCCGGAATATTCACATTGAGAATTGTGCCGGAAGGTAATCCTCTTGATAAAACGGTTTCGGCAAGTCTCAATGTGAAAACGGATGCGTCATTATAATTGCCAGGATTTTTACTGCTTATGGAGACCGCGATTGCGGGAATTTTGTATAATGCCGCTTCCCTGGCAGCTGCCGCGGTTCCTGAATAGTTGATATTCACCCCGGTGTTTGCCCCTGGATTGATTCCTGAAATTACAAGGTCCGGCTTACCATCAAAAATCTCCAGTATCGCCAGTTTGATACAATCAACAGGTGTACCGTTTACGGCATGTCCGTGAATACCATTATTAAGAGTTATATCAGTTGACCGGAGCGGTTCGTGAAGGGTGATGCCATGACCGCATGCACTCCTTTCCCTGTCAGGGGCGATGACCGTTACAGAATGGTCTTCTGAAAACCGGCTGTATAACGCCTCCAGTCCTTTTGCATGGATACCGTCATCATTTGTTAAAAGTATATTCATCATATTTGCCCCTAATATAAAATATTTTGCAACGGCTCTTTCGGTATATTGCGTGAACAAAGAAACCGGTAAAGCCGATTGACATGCAACTGATTATGATATTACACTTACATAAATACATCAACTTTCATATTTTTAAAAGAGCGTATTTTATCTTAATCTTTTTTAACTAAATCTTGACTTTTTTAAGCAGGTTAGCTTTATACAGAAAACTCCGGCATTATTCAAACGGAATCTATTTTAATATAACAGATTACAAACCAGTGTTAATGTTTCTGAATAAAATCCGACATACCTGCAACAGACTTTATTTCAGCTTGAAAATCCGGTTTTCTGTGGGGTGCAGAAAATGGTTTTGCGTTTCCATTAAAGCAGCCATCTTTCTTTCATTTCTACTGATCACCGGCAGTATTGTCACCCCAGGGATTTATGCCGGGGACCTGGAAACACCGGCTGGTGATATCCGTGGGGAACAGTGGCATATTACAGCTGATGAACTCAGTTATGATAGTAATTTCCGGCAGTACATGGCAAAGGGCAATGTGCGTATCACCAAAGAAGGGAAGACCCTGACTGCTGATCAGGCCCGGTATGACAGGGAAAACATGAAGGCATATGCCAGCGGCAATGTCATAATGAAAACCGGTGAAGATCTGTTAACCGGAAATTATATTGAAATTGATTTGAATACCGAAACCGGAATACTTTATTACGGGACTGTTTTTATTAAAGAAGATCATTTTTATATAAAAGGTGATCATATACAGAAGACGGGGGAGAGTACATATACAATCGGCAGGAGCACGATAACCACCTGTGATGGTGATTCTCCGGCATGGAAGATAAGCGCCGGAAATGTTGAAATCGCCATGGACGGGTACGGTTATGCCCGTCACGCCACCTTATGGGCAAAAAAGGTGCCTGTTTTATACACTCCCTACCTTTTTTTCCCGGTCAAACGGGAACGTAAGACCGGTTTGCTGTCTCCCTCGGAAATGGGGTTTTCCAATCGAAACGGAATTGAATTTGAACAACCCTTTTTCTGGGCCATTAATAACAGTTCTGATGCAACGTTTTATTGGTATCATTTGCAGAAACGCGGCGAAAAAATCGGCACTGAATACCGCCTTGTAATGGATGAAGAGTCAAAAGTAACCATAAAGCTGGACTACCTGGATGACAGGCGGACGGATAATGGCGTGTTTGGCTATGATGAAGATGGTAATTATGAATTGAATTCCGAAAAAAAATGGGGATACCAGGATGATCAGGCCTTACGTACCAATTCGGATCGGTACTGGCTCAGGATGATGTATATTCAGAAACACCTTCCATTGGATTTTTCATCAAGGTTTGAACTGGATATTGTAAGCGATCAGGATTACCTTAATGAGTTCAAGGAAGGAGAAACGGGGTTTGATGATACAGATGAATATTATCTGGACAATTTTGGCAGTGGTGTTGAAGAATACAATGAAGAGAGAAGAAATAAGCTTAATCTGTACAAAAAATGGACGAATTACACCCTGAATATTGATCTGAAATGGATGGATGATCCCTATAGAAGAAGTGAGGGTGAAAAAGACTGGTATAAAAAACTGATAGAAAATGAGACGGATGAAGGAAAAATTCTGGAGTATCAAAAAGCAATAGAAGAATTGGACAAGGACACAACTTTACGCAAAGAATTACCCTATGTCGCATTTGATTCAAGTAAATATCAGATTTTAGATTCTCCTTTTTATTACAATCTGGATTCCGAGTATCGCTATTTTTACAGGAAGGATGATAATGAACCTGTTAAAAAAGAAAACAATTCATATGTACTGTTTCCAAAAGGCCACCGGGCAGACCTTTATCCGCGATTTTATCTCCCCATGGAATTCAGACACTATTTTACATTTGAACCATCTGTGGGTCTGCGTGAGACAGTCTGGTATGGTAAAGAGAAAAAGTGGCTGGATGAACCGGATGACAGCAATATGGATACACCGGATGTAGGTCCGGAAAACAAGTCCTATCACAGGGAATTGTATGATTTACAGGCGGATCTTTCAACTGCCGTGTTCAGTGTGTTTGATACAGATGGATTTTATTTCGACGCCATGAAGCACGCCATTGAGCCTGCGGTAACGTATTCCTTCAAACCGGATATAGACCAGGACAAGTATCCGGAATTTGACAGTCTTGATAGAATTGAGAAAGAAAACAAGATCACCTATTCACTTACAAACAGACTGGTGTCAAAGAAGAGAATAATCAATAAATTTAACAACGGTAACGCTGAAAACTCAGACCCTGAATATACATACAACGATAAGCTCCTGAAATTTAAACTTTCACAGGAGTTTGATATCAATGCCTTAAATAAGGGAGAACACTCTCTTTCCAATCTGAAAGGTGATATTGACTTTATCCCGTCAGACTATTTTTCCCTGGATGTATATGGAGAATGGTCACCCTACAAACCATACAAGCAGTTGATAGTAGAAAGAAATATCAAAGCGACCATTTCAGACAAACGCAAAGACTCTTTTTATATAGAACACAAATGGGCACGTGATAATGAGGATACAGATGAACGGGACGCTATGGAGACAATAATGATAGGCTTCAACGTTGTTTGCTCAGACAGAATCTCTCTATTTTCCGGTTACAAGCGTGACATAGAAAAAGGGGTAAATGTTGAATTCAATCTTGGCATGAGATACCGGGCCCAGTGCTGGTCACTGGAAGTGAACTATGAAGATGACGGTGATGACCATGACGACCAGAGGCTGTTCTTTGTTGTCAATCTTTTGGGTATTGGAGAAGTTAAATCAAATTATAAAATGGAAGATGAATGAAGATCAGTAATTTGATTGACAGAAGCAAAAAAAAATATTAAATGAAGCAGCTTGATTTGAACGGCTTAAGTGGTTCCATATATCAACTTTAACTTAATTTAATAATCCGGATTTGAACATTTAGAATGCAGGATCGAGAAAAAAAACGTTCATGGTACGTCCTTCACACGAAAAGCCGTTTTGAAAATGTGGTAGATAACGGACTGACCAAAAAGTCAATAGAGGGATTTCTTCCCAGGATAAAAGTCAGAAGCAGACGGAAGGACCGCAAACTGTTTATCCGGGTCCCGCTTTTTTCAGGGTATACATTTGTGAAATCTGATCTCAGTCCCCATGAGCATCTTGAGATCCTGAAAACAGCAGGGGTAGTTCGTATTATTGGGAACAATGACGGCCCGGTACCGGTGATTGAAGAGGCTGTTGAATCGCTGAGAATCATGGTGGCAGCCGAGGAAGAGGTTATTACAGGCACCCGCTTTCAAAAGGGTGATAAGGTGATGATCGCCTGCGGGCCGTTTACAGGTATCATCGGAGAGTTTGTTCAGCACAGGGGGAAAGGACGTGTCATTGTAAATATTGAAGTGCTGGGCCAGTTTGCTGCCATACATGTCAGCGAAGAAGATGTGGAACCATTACCGAAAATTTATAAATAATAAAAAAATAACATAACTGATATAACTCCTTGACTTTTTATCAGGTTATGTTTAATAATTATTTTAATTGAAGTTTTTATTCTATTGAGCGAAGGAGGATATATGAATAAGTTAGAGCTTGTCTCTGCCTTAAAAAATGAAGCAAATATTTCCAAATCAGATGCGGCAAAAGTTATTCAGATATTTTTTGACTCCATGGCAGATGCCATGGCAAAAGGGGAACGGGTTGAAATTCGTGGCTTATGTAGTTTTTATGTGAAGAATTATAAAAGCTATACCGGAAGAAATCCCAAAACAGGGGAAAAGGTTGTCATTAAACCGAAAAAACTTCCGTTTTTCAAATGCGGTAAAGAGCTGAAAGAACGTGTAGATTATTAAGCCAATGTCTGGAGTGGGAGCTTTGCACTGGGTTGGAACCCTTCCTGCTTTTGAAGCTCATCCGGATTTTTCTGTTCTTATAGATCAAGACCAGCCCGTACGGCTGTTAACCACAATCCTGGAAAAGGGAACAATACCCCACGCGCTTCTTTTTGCCGGGGTTAAGGGTGTGGGTAAATTGACAGCTGCCGTGATTTTTGCCATGGCGTGTAATTGTTTGGGAAAAGACCCCGGGCCGGTTACTGACGGAGACAAAAGGTTTCAGGCCGGAGGGACTCAACCTGGATCAGCAGAGCCTTGCGGGAGATGCCGGTCGTGCAGAAAGATACTATCAGGTAATCATCCGGATATAATTTTTGTTCAGCCGTCAGGTAATTATATTAAGATTGATCAAATCCGTTCCCTCCGCAGTACCCTTGCCATGAAACCGTATGAAGCAGGGATACGTGTGGTTTTAATTTCCAGTTCCCATACCATGAACAAACCAGCCGGGAATGCACTCCTCAAGGTACTGGAAGAACCCCCGGATCAGACAATTTTTATTCTCATTGTCGAGAGGGTATCTGAACTCCTGCCAACAATTGTTTCACGTTGTCAGCATATCCGGTTTAATCCTGTTTCAAGAGAACATATTGGTGCCTATCTGTCTGAAAAATTTCAATTTGACACGGACACGGCAATGGTACTGGCATCTGTCGCCAAAGGAAGTCTTATCAGGGCATTGCAGATATCAAACAGTTACGGGGGCCAGGAAGACTGGATGAAAATGCGCAGCTGGCTCATTAATGAAATTGATACCCTTCCATCAAAACCTGTGGGTCTGGTTCTGGCTTTTGCGGAACGGTTATCAAAAAAAAAAGATATTCTTTCAGATTCTCTCGAAATTATTAAATCATATTTTCGTGATCTCATTGTCTGTCGATATTCCACTGAAAAGATTATTAACAGGGACTTCATCGACAGGATTCAGCATGGGTCACAGAAATTCTCCCTGAATTCACTTATTAAAAAAATAGAGGAAGTTGAGTCTGTCCTGCAGAAAATTCCGACAAATGTGAATTTGAGGCTTTCATTGGAAGTTATGTTAATGAGACTTGCAAGAACATAATGTACAGGGTATGGGTAGTTTGATTATTTAATCTTTAAATAAAATGAGATAAATATGGGAAAAGTCGTCGGCATACGATTCAAGGCAGCCAGTAAAATCTATGATTTTATCTGTGGCGCTTTTGTCCTTGATATCGGTGATCATGTGATCGTAGAAACCGAACAGGGGCTTGGTTTTGGTGTTGTGGCAACAGTACCGGTGCCACTTGGAAAAAAAACTACAAAAAAGCCTCTGAAAAAAATATTTCGCCTGGCAACGGAACAGGATTTTGTCAAGAGAGACAAAAATATCGAGCTTGAAAAAAGAGCAAATGAATACTGCCTTAAACAGATTGAAGAGCTGAAGCTGAATATGAATCTGTTTTCCGTTGAATGTACTTTTGAGGCAAAGAAATTGACATTTTTTTTTACAGCGGACGGGCGTGTAGACTTTCGTCAACTTGTGAAAAATCTGGTCAAGCAGTTTCATGTCAGAATTGAGATGAGACAGGTGGGGATTCGCAACCAGGCAAAAATGTGTGGTGGTATCGGCCGGTGTGGCCTTGAAATCTGCTGTTCCGCTTATAAAGAAAGATTTGAACCTGTATCCATACGTATGGCAAAATTGCAGGGTTTATCGTTGAATCCTACAAAAATTTCAGGGCAGTGTGGACGGTTAATGTGTTGTCTTACTTATGAAAATGAAACATACCGGGATCTGTTGGAGAAAGTTCCAAAAATTGGTAAAAAAGTTAAAACATCCAGTGGAGAAGGTAAAGTGATACGTCATAATGTTATATGCAACAGGTTGATTATTCAATCAGAAGACGGTTCAGAAATTGAAACAACGATTGATGATATTATTGTGGATGAAGGATAGATCAAACTTCAACTGAAATTCATTATGAGTTTTATCTAACATAATGGCCAATCTATATAAATCAAAACGAAACACCCATGAAAATTCAGGGTGGAGAAACTATCAGACTGAATTGCAGCGTAACCATGCAATGAAAAAAATGAGTAAAAAAATTCTCAAATATTCGCCGATAGTACCGATTGTTTTAGCTGTATTCTATGGCATCATTACTATTTTCAGTGGGACTGCGTGCCAGAATATATTGTCAAAAACAGGGGGATTATTAAAGGATAAAACAGGTGATTTCCAAGATGATAAGCAGGGTATCAGCAAGAATGAAGTTCAATTATTTATTGATGCCGGTGCCATTATCAATCGCAAATCCAGAAATTTTACTGTTGATCACGAAGGACGGAAGCTGAGGGTTGATACGACCATTGATATTGATTTACAGGAATACTTGCTGAAGAAACTGGACCGGAAGAATTCCAGATATATTGGAATCGTTGCAATTGATCCTGATACAGGCAGAGTACTGGTGATGGCAGGCTTTGATAAGACCAATGCGTCAAAGAATACCTGCATTGACTCCATGTTTCCTGCGGCCAGTGTGTTTAAAATCGTTTCAGCAGCAGCTGTTGTCGAAAAATGTGGTTTCAAAGCAGACACCCGGTTCTCATATAATGGAAGCAATCATACATTATACAAAAGACAACTGAAAGATAGAAAAAACAGATACACTAATTATATCACCCTGAGGGACTCATTCGCCAGGTCGGTCAACCCGGTTTTTGGAAAGATCGGTGCAAATTATCTGGGAAAAACGTCTCTTGAAAAATATGCCGATGCATTCGGATTCAACCAGACCATTAATTTTGAATTGCCACTGTCTCCCAGCCCCATATCGTTTTCAGATGATCTATACAATTGTGCGGAAATTGCCTGCGGATTCAATCGTGAGACACAACTGTCACCGGTTCATGGGGCATTAATAAGTTCAGCCGTTCTAAACCGCGGTGTACTCATAGAACCGACTGTCATTGATCAGATTGTTGATGAGAAGGGGCAGGTCATTTACAAGTCCGGTTTGAAAAAGATAAATCATGCAATTTCTTTAGAAACGGCAGATATATTGAAGGATCTTATGGGTACGACAATTCGGGCCGGTACCTGCAGGAAGTCGTTCAGTGGATACAGAAAAGATCGAATATTGTCAAAACTCAATATCGGTGGAAAGACCGGTTCTATTGCCAGCAGGTCTCATGATGTCCGCTATGACTGGTTCGTGGGGTATGCTGAAGAGAAAAAGGGTGAACAAAAACTCGCCCTGGCCATAGTGGTCGCCCATGAAAAATACATAGGCAGACGGTCATTTCACTATGCCCGTTATGCAATAAAAGAGTATTTCCGGAAAAGCTTTGCAGAGCGGCAGGCAAATAACAATGATGTACAACGCTCCGGTCGCACAAGATCCTGATCATTCTTTAAAATTATTATTTCAGTATTATCACCTTTGTTTATCTTTTTTTTAGAGCCACAATAATAAGACTATAATTCAATATACAAGGATGTAAAATGACGATGAAACGCCTAAAAGCGCTGACCGATTTTTTAGAAACAGCACTAAAAAATATATATCATCGCAGTTTTCCGTATTTTTGTTCAAATGTTTATTTTGGGAAACATATGGACCCGGCTTCAGATAACGCCATCATTTTTTTCCCTTACAAAGAGAATGTTTTTTATTGCGGACTTGCAGGCATTGTCTCTTTTGTGAAGGGGACAGATAATGGGCAGGTTGATATGGCAGGCATACACAGCGTCATTAAAAAGATTGAAGGTCATGATTTTGCAATTTGCAGGGACAATAATCTGCCGTTTGATGAGCATTATCTGGGGGGGATCGCGGAGATCGATTCACTCCGGGAGGCCTCCAGGAAGCTGAAGGTAGGGGACTGTTTTACCCGTATTTTTTTAGATCCGGTTGCCGGCAAAGAGCTTGAAAAGATTTCATTCCGTCTCAAAGGCATTATCCAGACAGATGAAACCTTTTTTTCTGAAAATATGGGTCGGCTCAGTTCCAGTGAAGTGGAAACCATCTCCCGGAGAATTGAAGATTTAAAGGATATCCAGTGGTGTTTTGCTTCAGAAATTTTAGACAATATTTTCCGGGTGAAAGAGCTAATGAATAGTGATGATGAGCCTTTATCACCCGATGCCGTATTCATTTTTAAAAAAATCAATTCGGTTCTCAACAGTATTGACCGCATAGAAGTAAGAGGCCGTGATTCAGCTGGTATTTCCTTGATGTTTGTTTTTGAAAAGAAAGAATTTAAATCATTTCATAACGCCCTTGAGAATGAAAAACTGCATGAAGAATTCCAGGAGCGGTCAAATCAGGATGTTCTTGTAAATAACTGTATCAGTATCCGTGAGTCAACGGGTGAAAACGGGAAAGCCGTCGTGAGTGTTGCCATAATTTATAAGATTGCCGCTGAAATAGGCAGCCTTGGTGATAATATCAGTTTTCTGCGTTCCCAGATCATAAATGACGCGGTTCTTCATACGCTTGTCAAATTTCCAGTGCTGTATCATACCGTTACTGCCCATACACGCTGGGCTTCTGTGGGCGCTATTACCGAACCCAATTGCCATCCGGTAGACAATGCAACAACCAGAAGCTGTGCAGAGAAAAACAGCATTATTCATGTGTGTCTGAATGGGGATATTGATAATTACCTTCAGTTAAAAGAGGAGTATGAAAATACCAATGATAATATACCGGAAGATATTACGACGGATACTAAGATTATTCCGCTCCAGGTAGAGAAATATTTGAACAGCGGGAATGATATTGAAGAATCGTTTCGCCTGGCTCTAAATGATTTTAAAGGGTCCCATGCCATATCCATGCATACAGATCTGGCACCGGGAAAAATCTTTCTGGCCCAGAGAGGAAGCGGTCAGGCCGTTTTTGTGGGTATTGCCGAAGATCACTATATACCGGCATCAGAAGTTTACGGGTTTGTTGAAGAGACGCCCCGTTTTATAAAACTGGACGGGGAAAAGGTTGTCGCGGGTAAAAAAGGTGAAACCCAGGGCCAGATTTTTATCCTGGATCAGTCTTCATCCGGCGGACTTGCCGGCATCAGTGCCATGTACTATGACGGGACACCGGTTCATCTTGTGGACGATGACATCAACGTGACCGGGATTACGTCAAGAGATATCGATCGGCAGGGATTCCCCCATTATTTTTTAAAAGAAATTTCAGAATCGCCGGTTTCAGTGGAAAAAACCCTGCTAAACCGCTGGAAAATAAGTGGGCATGACCATTCTACATATATGCTGACACTGGACAAAACTGTTGTCCCTCAAACCATAGAAGACGCACTTTCAGGGAAAGAACATGTCTGTCAGATCCGACGGATTTATTTTGTGGGCCAGGGTACGGCCGGGGTTGCCGCCCGTGCATGTGCCGATATCCTGAACTACTACATGAATGACCCTTTACTGAATATCAGTTCATTAAAGGCGTCTGAACTGAGTGGATTCAAACTCAGTGTGGACGATAGTAAAGACAGCCTGGCGGATGCGCTTGTGATTGCCATCAGTCAGTCCGGTACAACAACAGATACAAACCGTACCGTTGACATGGTAAAAGAACGCGGAGCACATACCATCGCCATTGTAAACCGGAGGGATTCGGACATTACATTTAAAGTGGACGGTGTCGTATATACCAGCAGTGGCCGTGATATTGAAATGTCGGTTGCTTCGACCAAGGCATTTTATTCTCAGATTGTGGCCGGTGCTATCCTGGGCCTTCATATATCCCGTCTGAAAGGGTGCCGAAATGATTCATTTGTGACAGAAGAGATAAAAGAACTTTTAAAGCTTCCTTCCCAGATGAGACAAATCCTTACCATGAAGGAAGAGATAGAGGCTTCCGCCAGGCGGCTCGCTGCAACCAAGACATACTGGGCAGCAGTGGGAAGCGGCCCGAACAAGGCTGCAGCAGATGAAATCCGGATAAAGCTGAGCGAACTCTGCTATAAAACCATATCATCGGATTTTGTTGAAGATAAGAAACATATTGATCTTTCTTCCGAGCCCCTTATCATTGTATGTGCCGCCGGTACCCGGGATACGGTTATCGGCGATATAGTTAAAGATACGGCCATCTTTCAGGCACACAAGGCGACATCGATCGTGATTGCTGATGAAGGGGAAACCCGCTTTGACACTTATGCAGAAGATATTTTTCATGTGCCTCCTGTAAAAGAGCATCTTGCACCTATCGTTAATACGCTTGTGGGGCATATCTGGGGATACTACGCCGCTCTTGCCATCAATGAAGGGTCAAAGATTTTAAATACATTCCGTGAAGAAATCCAGTCAACCATAGATAAGTATTCAGCAAAGGGACTGGATATATATGAGGTAATTCTTGAAAAGGACTTTAGAGAAAAGGTGGTCCGTTTTTACAATGAGTTCAGGGTGATAAAAACGGAAATGCATTTCCCTACATTTATCGCCATGGCATCGGATCTGACCCTGCTTTTCAAATATCTTTCAGGCCGACTCCCCAGTTCGGATTTTGAATTTGATTTCGGTAAAAAGGGCACACCTGCAAATATGATCCATACCCTGTTTGAGTGTATAGGCGAATCCATTAATTTTATGGTACGACCAGTGGATGCCATCAAGCACCAGGCTAAAACAGTTACTGTCGGTACGAGCCGGCTAAGTGAAAAGCTGGAAGGTATTCTGTTTGATACCCTGGCACACCATGATATCAAAGTTTCGCAAATTATCAGCAGGAATATCATTGTCCTGAAAAATATGCAGGGTATTATTGCGGGAATCGATGGATCCATACTCTATAAAATCGGCGGCATGTCACTGCTTGGCGATCTCACGGACGATACGACAATTGAAGTAATAAGGAAAGAAGGCGTACTGAAACCCATTCCTTCCAGGGTGGAAACCGATACAAGGCTCAAAGGAACAAAGCGAATTATTACTAACCAGGGAAATGTGTATATCGGTATTGGAAGAAAGGATAGCCGCAGTATCCTGGTTATCCCGGCCATATCAGAATCATCTGCAACGCCTAATATTATCGAGTATCTTCTTTTACTGAACATTACATTTAAGGAGGAAATCGATCTTTCTGTGAAGAAAAAAGCTCTTGGCGGCAAGTTTGAACATATCAAAAATATTGTTCAGGAAAACAGCATCCAGTGGGATGACAGCTATCTCGAACTTATTGAAACAAAAATGCTTTTTGGAAATTCAGCAGAAAAAAACGGGGAAACCATTCTTTCTCATGTTGAGGAGCGGTGAGCAGTTATCACTGAAAAGTGAAAACAGGAAAATTTAAATACTTTCTGGACAGGCTGTGGACCAATGGGGCTGTTATATCATTCAGATTGGCTTCCATGACCTCCAGGTTCATCTTCTGGCGGGTGTCAAGGCGGCTTTCTGTATTTAAGTGGATTGATGGGCTGTATCAACCTGAAACATCTCAACAACAGCACCTGCCATCAGACTGTAGCCGTCTTCTGTGGGATGGACACCGTCATCTATGACCAGTCCATAAAAATCAGTTCCTGCTGCAATATGCTTTTCCCAGTATTCATGCACCCGTGCAACAGACACATCTTTCTCTCCACCAGCTTCAATCAAGGCTTCGTAATATTTTTCAGCAAATTTATTGGCACCTCTTAATGCAACGGAAGTGACCAGAAGAATGTCCGCTTCAGTTTCCGAGTGAATGCCGTCAATGATTGAAATGATATTCGCTTTGAATTCATCCAGCGTGCACCCGGAAAATGCATCATTTAAACCAAACTGAACCAGAACCAGATCAGGGGCTGAATCAATAACCTGGCTTTTCAGTCTGTGCAATCCCCCTCGCGCGGTATCGCCGGGGATCCCCCTGTTGATGATTTCCATCGTGCTTTGATGAAATTTCAGGGTCAATTTCTCTTCAAGAAATTCAAGGTATCCTTTGTCCACCAGCCAGCCGTATGTTAATGAGTCACCAAGGGCGATTATTTTAAGGCTTTGGCCGGTGTTAAGTTTGTGTAGTGTTTTGTTTAAATTCATCAATGTGGTCCTTATAGGATTATTGTTTGACGTCATTTTCCTGTATTGGTAATGATAAAAGCAGAATATAGAAAATAAACAAGAGCTTTTTGGTTTTTTGCAAAATTATCAATACAGTTTGAAAAAATGACAATAGCTGTGAGATTAATATAATATG
>JAUXDD010000262.1 GCA_030618465.1 Desulfobacteraceae bacterium | reverse complement strand
TATTGAATATGGTCTGGTATTATTGGCTGGTATTTTAATGGTTTTTCTGGATTATTTTATCTTGTCCATACCATTTGTTAACGGGATAGTATTTTTTATTGGTTTTATTGCTTTTGGATTTTTTATCGCAATAGACATGTCGTTACTAAAAGAAAGAAGTGTAATTAAAAATGCCATGGAGAATTCCGATGTCATCAAGGTTCCCCAACAATTTTTCCCCTTGACCCGGAAGTTCTTTATTGTAGCACTTGTGACCAATCTATTGGTAATGATCATTATCATGCTGATCATTGGAAGAGATCTTGCGTGGCTGGCAGGTATGGATCTGTCTCAAGTGAATATCATGATGGAAATGACCACAAAGACTATTTTTAAAGAGATATCTTTGGTTATCACCATCCTTTTAATACTGGTAATAAATATTTTATACTCCTACTCAAAAAATCTTAAGATGCTTTTCCAGACGGAAACAGATGTTCTTGAATCGGTTAGTAACGGCGATCTTTCAACGCTTGTTCCGGTTGCAACCAGTGATGAATTCGGAGTAATAGCAACCTATACAAACAAAATGATTCATGGGTTAAGGGACAGAATTCGAATCCTGACACGGCTGAATGTTGCAAAAGAGGTACAGAAGAATCTTTTGCCTAACAATGCCCCTGATTTCCCGAATTTGGATATTTCAGGAAAAAGCTTATATTGTGAGGAAGTTGGTGGAGATTATTTTGATTATTTTAAATTTCCCGGAAACAGGATTGGCATTGCCGTGACTGATTCATCAGGGCATGGAGTAGGTGCAGGCCTTCATATGACAACCATTCGTGCATTTCTCCGGTATGGTGCCGAGAATTACAAAGGACCCGCGCGGCTTATTCGTTCCGTCAATAAGCATCTGACAAGGGACAGCTATGAAACCGGCCGGTTTACGACTGTTTTTTTTGTGGAGGTTGATCAGGAAAGGAAGATAATCAAATGGGTCCGGGCCGGGCATGAACCTGCCTTGTTTTTTACACCCGGGTCCGGAAAATTTCAAAAGCTGCTTGGCAACGGAATGGCATTAGGGGTTGATGCGGATGCACAGATTAATGAACATGAAATTAATGGATGGGCCAAGGGGTCTATCCTGGTGATAGTTTCCGATGGCCTGAAGGAATCAAGAAATTCCCAAGGTGAAATGTACGGTGAAAAAAGAATTATCAAAATAATAGAACAATACGCAGCACAATCAGCCAAAACCATTGAGAAAAACCTGATAGAAGATCTCAACAATTACCGGGAAGATGTTCCCATAGCAGATGATATCACTATTGTTATCGTTAAATTTCTTTAAAAAGAAAATGAATGATTTGGTTAAAATAAATTAAGAACAAGGGTATAGGCAGAATAAAATGGCTTTCATTAAGGGAAAGGATAAATCAGGTATATCCATAGTAAAAAGATCCCTGACATCGTGGATTTTTGATGGGAATGTAAAACTTCAGATTGCACTTGCAATAATCATTCTACTGATTGTTGCCATCAGAGTTGTTCCCCTGGAAATGCAGAAACGGATTGTCAATGAAGCCATAAATTTACGGAAAATTGATCTTCTGATCACTTACTGCGGTATTTATCTTGCTGCGGTTGTTTTGGCATCGGGACTTAAACTTTTCATTAATATAATTCAAACCAGGATCAGCCAGAAAGCGACGGCTGAAATGCGAAAGCAGTTATACCATCATGTTTTAAACATGCCCCTGGGCTTTTTCAGAAACACACAACCCGGTACGGTGGTCAATTCACTTATCAATGAATTAACTATTCCGGGTAATTTCGTTGGTATGGCAGTGGCCGTGCCTTTGACCAATGTCCTTACCCTTTTGGCCTTTGCCGGTTATTTGATTGTATTGAACCCGCTTCTTGGCATTATATCGTTTTCCATATACCCTGTCATGCTCTACGTCATTCCGCTTTTGCAAAAATTCGTCAACCGGGACAATAAGAAAAGAGTGAATGCTTCCCGGAAATTATCATCCAAAATAGTTGAGTCTGTTTCCGGTATTCACGAAGTTCAAGCCAATGGTGCGTTTGAAATTGAAAATAAGAAATATGATAAAATCGTTGATTACCTGATGAAAATCCGCATAAAATGGGGTATTTACAAGTTCGCCATTAAGGTTGTCAGTAACTTTTTCATGAATATGGGACCTTTTCTGATTTTTATTATCGGTGGCTATCTGGCCATTAAAGGACAGCTGGGATTGGGTGCCCTGGTTGCATTTCTGTCCGCCCAGGAAAAACTGTATGATCCGTGGAAAGAGTTAATAGAGTTTTATCAGGTGTATCAGGATGGGTCTGTAAATTATTATAAAACCATGAACTATTTTGATGTTAAGATTGAACACGAGCTGGCACCCAAAGACAGGGACCCATATGAACTGGAGGCTTCCATCAACGTGAAAAATATGACTCTGGAAACAGAAGAAGGGGTAAAGCTGCTCAACGATGTCAGTCTCGATATTGCCCCCGGAGAGCATATAGCCCTGGTGGGTTTTTCAGGAAGTGGCAAAAGTTCGCTGGCCTTATGCCTGGCTCAACTTTATAAATATACATCAGGCCATGCAACCATTGGAAATCAGGAGATTTCTGAACTCACCAAAGCGGATATCACAAAAAATATTGGCCTGGTCTCCCAGTCTCCATTCATCTTTGATGGTACCATCAAGGAGAACCTGATGTATTCCTATGCGGCACTTTATGGTGAGGAGTCTGATCCTGAACTGGACAAACTTGTTCACGTACTTCAGCAGTCCGGATTGTTTGTGGATGTATTAAGGTTCGGGCTGAACGCCATTGTTGAAGGTTCGGATGAAGAGTTTATCCCGGTTATCATTAAGATGAGAGAAAATTTTCAAAAAGAGTTTGGAGATACCGTGGGTGAGTGGGTTGAATTTTTTGATGAAAAACAATTCCTTTCCTATGAAAGCATTGCAAACAACATTATTTTTGGTACACCAATATCAATGGATTTTAAAAACCATAATCTGGTTAAAAATCAATTTTTCTTAAAATTCATGGATGACGCAGATCTTACAAGACCTCTTTTAAGCCTTGGAAAAACAATAGCCGATCAGACAGTAGATATTTTGAATAATGTTACCCCTGACAAAATGTTTTTTGAATCAAGTCCAATTAGATTGGAAGAATTTGAAAAATATAAGGAGCTTGTAAGTGAAATAAAGAATAAAAATCTACACGAGATAAACAAACAGCAAACCATAAATCTTCTGGAACTGGCATTACGCTTTTCCCCGGGAAAACACAGGATAGCAATTATCCCTGAGTTTCTGACCAATCTGATCCTTGAAGGAAGATATATGTTCCGGGAAAGGATTAAGCAAAAAGATCCCCATGCTATCGCATTTTTTAGAAATGACAAATATATTAATTCTCAGACCATATTTAACAATATCCTGTTCGGCATAGTTAAGACAACGAATCCAAGTGACCAGGAAAAAATAAATCAATTCATGGTTGCTCTTCTGATGGGGGAGGATTTTTTTGAAAAAATGATTGAAATTGGTATGAATTTCAAGGTGGGCACCGAAGGTAATAAACTTTCCGGCGGGCAGAAACAGAAACTTGCCATTGCCAGAACATTTTTAAAATCACCGCCGATTATGATCCTTGATGAGGCAACTTCAGCCCTTGATAA
>JAUXDD010000214.1 GCA_030618465.1 Desulfobacteraceae bacterium | reverse complement strand
TCCCCGATTACCATAGCCGTCTTTGTTGCCCTGGCCACAATCCGGGTATGGTATATCATCTCATCCATGGTCACCGGCAAAGTGCTGGATTCACCCTGAACCACCATTCCTAAAGAATCGCCCACCAGGATCATATGCATGCCGGATTCATCCACCATTGTTGCAAACGGGTGGTCATAGGCTGTGAGGGCAGCAATTTTCTCTCCGTCTTTTTTCATTTTGTGAAGTGTTGTAACCGTAATCTGAGATGCCATGAAATACCTCCTTGAACTCATCGTGTAAGCCGTTATCAGAATACATATGGATGGAAACTAATTATAATTTTTAACAGAATGCACCCGCAGGGTCAAGGTCAACATGGGTAATCCCAGGGTAAATTTGTTCTAAACACAAGGAGCTTATTTGATAACTAAAATTTTATCGGTGGATTATCGTTTCACTGAGAATTTCTATATGTAATCAGTTGGCCGGTTGGCCGGTTAAATAAAAACATTAAAAACGTCTTCGGGATTTGCCGGTTAATCTGTAAAAATAAGACAACGGAATTATCAAACCGGCAAACTGGCAAAGCGATCAACATAAATATTGACTAAAAGGCTTTAAATAGGATAAAAGTATGAGATTATTCTCATTTTCGTATCACAAAGTTCCGGTTTTGATTCATAAACCGAACCAGGCGAAAAAAAGAATTTGCCACAAAGACACCAGGATACCTGGAAATTATTATTTTTCTTTGTGCCTTCGTGTCCTGGCGGCATAAAAATTAAAATATAAGAAGGACCCGACACATTAATGATACAATTAATCAGAGGTTTTAAAGACATTCTTCCGGGTGAATCAGAGCTCTGGCAGCACATTGAAACAGTTGCGCGAAATCTGTTCGAGGATTTCGGCTTCAGTGAAATCCGTCTGCCGATCCTGGAACGGACCGAGCTTTTTAAGCGGAGTATCGGGATAGATACGGATATAGTGGAAAAAGAGATGTATACGTTTCCTGACCGAAAAGGGGACCTGATTACCCTCCGACCCGAGGCAACTGCATCGGTGGTGAGGTCCTATATCCAGCACAAACTGTATGCCGCCGACCCGGTTCAAAAACTCTATACCATCGGCCCCATGTTTCGCCGGGAACGGCCCCAGAAAGGAAGATACCGGCAGTTTTACCAGATCAATGCCGAGGTATTTGGAGTAGATTCACCCCTTATGGATGCCCAGATGATTTTCATGCTGACAGCGTTTTTTTCGCGGCTTTGTGTCACCGATGTCACCGCCCATATCAATTCTCTGGGATGCCCGGAATGCCGGCCGGATTTCAAGGCTGCGCTGTCTGATCTGCTAAAATCCAAAAAAGATCAACTGTGTGAAAACTGCACCCGCAGAAGTAAGAAAAATCCCCTCAGGGTGCTTGACTGCAAAGCGACTTCCTGCAGGGAAGCCATGGCCGATGCACCGTCAATCATCGATTACCTGTGTCCGGACTGCGCCAGCCATTTTGAAACAGTGAAAGCAACTCTGGAAAAACAAAATGTACCTTTTATTATTAATAAACAGCTGGTAAGGGGCCTTGATTATTACACCCGGACCACATTTGAAATCCAGACCGGCTCCCTTGGCGCCCAGAACGCGGTGGCCGGCGGCGGCCGGTATGACGGACTCGTAAAAGCCCTGGGCGGACCGGAACAGCCGGCCATTGGATTTGCCATTGGATTTGACCGGTTGGTGGAGATAACCGATTTAAAAGATGCCGGACTTGAAAACAGACCGGATATTTTTATCGCCGCCCTTGGGGAACAGAGTATTTCCGCCGCGTCCACCTGGGCAGGTGATCTCAGTCTTTCCGGTATCAAAACAGAAATGGATATGTCCGGAAGAAGCTTGAAAAGCCTGATGAAGCGGGCTGACCGGCTGAATGCCCGCCATGTGCTTATTGTGGGAGAAAATGAAATCAAGGAAGGGGCCGTTACCCTGAGAAACATGGAAACAAAGGAGCAACTGTCTATTTCAATAAAGGGTCCAATAGATGACCTGGTTACAAATATTAAAGAAAAATTTGGAAGTTAATTTAAAGGAGAATTCATTGGCAGATATACTTGGAGAAATGAGACGGACCCATAACTGTAACGAACTCAGTGCAAAAGATGTGGGGTCTGAAGTGGTACTCATGGGATGGGTGCAGCGCCGCAGGGACCATGGCGGGGTTATTTTTATAGACTTGCGGGACAGAGACGGACTGACTCAGGTTGTTTTTAATCCTGAAATTCATGAGCAGGTGCATGACAAAGCACAGACCATAAGGAATGAATTTGTCCTGGGTGTTCGGGGTAAAGTAAACCACAGACCGGATGGTATGGTGAACGCTAATCTTACAACCGGTGAAATAGAGGTCATAATAACCGAGCTGAAAATCCTGAATCCTGCCCGGACACCGCCGTTCATGATCGAAGAAAAAGTCGACGTATCTGAAAATGTCCGCCTGAAATACCGGCATATTGACCTCCGGCGCCCGCAGATTCAGAAGAATATGATTACCCGACACAAAACAGCGTCAGCCACACGGGAATATTTAAACGGTCAGGGTTTTCTGGATATTGAGACACCGATGTTAACAAAGAGCACGCCCGAAGGCGCCAGGGACTACCTTGTCCCCAGCAGGGTCAATCCGGGCATGTTTTATGCCCTTCCCCAGTCTCCGCAGCTTTTCAAGCAGCTACTGATGATATCCGGTTATGACCGGTATTACCAGATTGTCAAATGCTTCAGGGATGAAGATTTGCGGGCGGACCGTCAGCCGGAGTTCACACAGGTGGATATGGAAATGTCCTTTGTGGGTGAAGAAGATGTGATGGGGATTTCCGAAGGCCTGATGAAAAAAATTTTCAAGGATGTGCTTGGCAAAGACCTTGAACTCCCTTTTGAAAGGTTGCCCTATGATGATGCGGTTGCCCGGTACGGCCTGGACAAACCGGACCTGCGGTTTGGTCTTGAGCTGTGTGAAATATCCGATATCGTAAGAAATGCCGGATTCAAGGTATTTGCCAGTGTGGTGAAAAAAGGCGGCATCGTAAAGGCCTTGAATGCAAAAGGGTGTAACAATTTTTCCAGAAAAGAAATTGATGATTTTACAGATTTTGTCGGAATTTACAAAGCAAAAGGACTTGCCTGGATAAAAGTAAAGGACAATGAATGGCAGTCTCCCATTGCCAAATTTTTTACTGATGAAGAAAAAGCCGCCCTGGCAGAACGCATCAACATGGAACCGGGTGATCTTGTATTTTTTGTGGCAGACCAGCCCAAAATAGTCAATGAAGCCCTGGGGCATCTGAGAAATGAGATCGGTAAAAAACTCAACCTGATTGATGAAAACGTATTCCGCTTTGTCTGGGTGACGGAATTTCCCATGCTTGAATATGATGAAACCGAAAAACGATACCAGGCCCTTCACCATCCGTTTACAGCACCGTTTGAAGAGGATTATGACAAACTGGAAACAGACCCGCTGGCAGTTAAATCCCGTGCCTATGACCTGGTACTAAACGGTTCGGAAATCGGCGGCGGAAGTATCCGTATTCATGAAAAATCCATCCAGGAGCGCGTGTTTTCCACCCTGGGTATGGAAAAAGAAGAATATGAGGAAAAATTCGGATTCCTGCTCTCCGCCCTTGAATCCGGTGCGCCACCCCACGGCGGCCTTGCATTCGGATTTGACCGGCTGGTGATGATTCTCTGCGGCCAGTCATCCATACGGGATGTGATCGCATTTCCCAAAACCCAGAAAGCCTCCTGTATCCTGACAGACGCGCCGTCAAAAGCCGACTGGAAGCAGCTTCAGGAGCTTTCACTGAAAATTGACAAGAACTGATTTCAAAACTTTCAGAAAAAATACCCGGTATTTTTTCTTGACTTATACAACCGACTCTATTAAATAGTTCTGATTCTGATTGATCCCCAGTAGCTCAGTCGGCAGAGCAAGTGGCTGTTAACCACTGGGTCCGCGGTTCGAGTCCGTGCTGGGGAGCCAAACGATTACAGGGACTTAGGAGAAATTCTAAGTCCTTTTTTTATGCCTGAAATTTCAATACCCAACATTATACCCAACAAGGCAAACTATTTTCGAAAAAAAAATAAAATTAATTTCCGTTGTGTGTATGATTTCCAGATAATAATTGGGGCAGGTTTGGGATTCTGTTTTTGGTTTTGTTGAATGAGCATATGGTGCAGATCAGAAATGAAAAAACAACTTATCTGAAGTATTCAAATCAGGTAGATTATAACTTACCTGCACCATGCAGATTGGAATTACCACCTTTGATCACGGTAATTATTGCAGAAGTGATGCCAATTTGTCTGTTTGTGATTTGATGAATACCGGCCACGCCTTTTTGATATGCAAGCCATAATGCCCCCTTATTTTTTCTTTTTTAGATACTCGGTTATTGCTTTAATGATAAGTGCCTTTAAGGAAATCCCCTTAAAGTCAGCATTTTGCCTGTCAGTGTTGATCATCCGGAAAATCTTTGATGTTTAAAATTGCTATTTGTATATTGTTTTATTGTATTTGACATCCGCTGATTTTTTCATTAAGGCTGATAGCAACATCTTACAACTCAACTTATGACTGCATTGTTTATTATAAAACTATCCGAAATCTGTTGAGTTTTGATCCTCAAAATGAAAAATGGAAGTTCTATTATTCAATGAGAATTAATAGGGGAATTATGAAAAGTATAATTATATATATTTTATTGGCTGTTTTCTTTGTGAGCTGTACAACATTACACTCTACATTTGTTTCTCCTGATATATCAATAAAAACCATTCACATTAAAACCTTTAAATCCTATGACCCGTTAATTTCTGAACAAGTAAAAATGATTGTGAAAGGTTGTTATATCGAAAAAACGCAGTTAGAGATTGTTGATGGAGAAGCAGATATCATTATTGATGGTATTATTACGACTGCATCTGGCTACTCGTCTTCAAGTTCATTAGGAGGTGCAGAAGGTGTTGTCCTTGGAAAAAGCAGTGCTATAGGCAGTAATAGATATGTTTCTGATATTACTGTTAAGGCTGTTTATAAAGGAAAAACTGTGGCTGTTGCAAATGCAGCTAACAGACAAGGTGGATCGCTATCAGCAGGCATTTTAGCGAGACAGGCTGCTGAAAGATTAAGAAGAATTATGGTTAAAAATCAATATAATTTTGGTCCAAGACGGTAAGTTCTTTTCCTTAAATATAAATTTTAATTGGATTTTCAAAAAACAGTTATATTACATCAATAATCCGTTTTGATTCTCGAAGCAAAGCCCTTATATATTGACGTTCTTGAATTGCCCGCTTTGTGTACCGACCATGTTTCAGAGCATTCATATTGCCTCTTGGTGCTCCAGGGTTAGTCCCACCATGCATGCGACACCTTTTTTCCCCTCTTACCGCAGGGGATTTACAAGGCAAACCAGACCTTCTGCTTTTGGCGCCACAGCGAGGTGATGTCATAAATGGATAAATTTTCTTCTTTGCAAGGGATTGATCTTCATTTTTCATTTTT
>JAUXDD010000229.1 GCA_030618465.1 Desulfobacteraceae bacterium | reverse complement strand
TGGGGCCCTGGACAAAAAATCAGTAAATTTTTTTGCTAACCTGTCGTGCTCACCGTGTCTCACGGCATACAACCACCGTAATTCTCCCTGTGACGGAAACAATTTATGTTTAAAATCCATTCATCCGGAAGCGGTTCTGAAGAAATCGTATGAGATATTAAATAGTCAAAAGGGCAATATATTAAAGTGATTCTAAAGGATAAACTGCTGCAGGCACCTGTATTGGGTCGACTCATAAGGCACCGGTTTGTCAAATTCGGTACAATAGGGTTTTCCGGTACGATCGTTAATCTGATTGTTCTCTACTTAAACCAGGAAATTCTTCTCAGGAATATATATCCGGTAGAGACCCGGCTCAATTTTTCCCTTGCCGGGGCAATTTTTCTGTCCACTTTAAATAATTTCCTGTGGAACAGGCTTTGGACATGGGGGGACCGGAAAGGCAAGACCAAGCATGGTTTTTTCGTTCAAATGGGACAGTATTTCCTGGCAAGCTGGCTGGCCATCCTGATTCAATTTGGTCTCACCAAGCTGTTCGCACAATTCATTAACTATTTGATTGCGAACATAGTGGCCATTATTATAGCGGCAATTTTTACCTATATATTCAACGACATATGGACGTTTTCGATAAGGAAGCCGGAGCGGAGTAATTAGAGGACAGGGTTATAGGAAATGGCTGGCTTGAAGAAAAACCTGTTGATTTCAATCTCGATCGCCATATTGGGTGTGGTTGTGCTGTTTGCTTTCGATACTCAAATATGGATATCCATAAAAGACCTGATCCCACCTGATTTCACTCACCTTTCCAGGGTGTTTTCAAAGTATGGACTGTATCTTTATTATTCTGTTTTTTTTGGCCTGATTGTTTATGCCTTTTATGAAAAAAACAGCCGGCTGAAGGGTATATGCTGGGCATATGTAAAAGCTCAGTTAATATTTTCATTCGGAGTTGTAAGATGCATGAAGATATTTTTCGGGCGGGCAAGGCCTAAATATGGTGGGGAATTCACATTTTTTTCATTTGATTCTCACTATAACTCATTTCCGTCAGGCCACTCAGCCGATGCCTTTGTATCCGGTGTGTTTCTGTATTATTTGCTCAAATATTCAAAGTATTCCAAATATCGCTTTCTGCCCCTTGCCTATGCGCTCCTGATAGCGTTTTCAAGAGTAGTCGTAAGCGCCCATTACCTGTCCGACGCAGTTGCAGGAATGGCCATAGGTATATTGGGGGCTTACTTTTTTTTATCTAAACAGCATAAACAACCCGGGTGACGAGCGATCTCTGTATCTAAAAGGGGAGATGTGTAGTTCCCTTTAAAGGTCCGAAGTACAAAAAATTTGAGGAATCCCACAATTCCGTAATTCCGGTTTATCCGGGTTAAGATATGAAAGGTGTTATTGAAATGAAAAATTCAAGAGTGTTTATTATAGCTGCCGATCAACCTCTCAATTACGACACCCACTTTAAAAACAGGTTGAAAAATTTAATGAGCCGGGCCGTAAGACATGCCTCCCGATTTAATGACCTTAATCTTCCGGAAATTCAAGCGGCTGTAAATAATAATATCTCCAAACTCCAGCTGAGTATGAACGGCAAATACATGGGACTGTTGGATTTGATGAATTACACAAAAAACGGCCGCCAATTGCCTGAACTGACCTCGAAGAATTTCGATAAATTTTTGACCCATTCAGATATGATTACCCTCAACGGCATTTATCTCTACCATTACCTGCGGAGTAAAGGATTTGAGCCGGAAATAATACAGAATTTCTCGCTGGCCGATTGGCCCGACCTTTTGCGAAAAAAACCCCTGGCAGTCTGCATATCATCCAACTTTATCTATCTGGATGAGATCGGCGATATGGCTGTTAAGATAAAGGGCTTCGATCCACAGATTCCGGTGATCGCCGGCGGGATGCTGGTTAAAAAGGTCTTAAATGCCGGCCCGAACCTTTTTCCGGAGACAATGAACTGGCTGACTACCTTTCAAGACAAGGTGGATATCTTTGTGATAGAGTTTCAGGGTGAACAGACATTAGTCAATGTTCTTTCCGCCTTGAGAAATGAGGGCGATCTGGCCGATGTGCCCAACCTTGCATTCTTTAACGGCAACAAAGAAATGGTTTTTACCCGCCGGGAGCAGGAATACCTGGAAATGGACCGCACAACTATCGACTGGAGTGAAATTCCCAGAGCATACCTGCGTAAAACCTTGCCAGTGACCAGTAGCCGGGGTTGCATTTTCCGTTGCCGTTTTTGCACTTGCTGGCGGTTGTGCCCGGAGGTTCATTACAAGTCATTGTCGGTTTTGCGAAATGAACTGCGCCTGATTCACAACCTGGGGTTTGTCAAGCATATCCGCTTTACCGATGATAACTTGACCGGCAACCGCAAGCGCATGGAATCCATTCTGGAAATGATGATAGGGGAGAAGTTTGATTTTACATGGTCAACCTATGCACGGGCCAGCGCACTGACGCCCAAAATGCTTAAACTTATGAAACGCGCAGGTTGTGAATTCGTCAATATGGGTATCGAATCTGGAAGCCAGATGATACTCAATAACATGGACAAGCATCTCAAGAGGGATCTGGTAATTGAGGCCATTAAAAGGTTGAATGATCATGGAATATACGGTGAAGGCGGCTTTATATTAGGGTATCCGGGAGAAACCCCGGATACTTTTGCAGAGACGGTGGATTTGATCAACTCAAGCAAACTTCCCTTTTACCAGCCGAACCTGTTTTACTACTCAAAGGACATGCTGGTCAACGAAGACAAGGATAAATTCGGCCTGTCCGGCCTCGGCCTGTCGTGGCGACATAACACTATGGATTCTGCCGAGGCTAGCCGACTCATGGTCGATATGATTCAAAGAATCGAACACGGGTTCAATGAACCTCAAGTCAGTGTGTGGGAAACCTTCAGGCTGCTGCGGGGCGAAGGTTACAGGCCTGAAGAGATCTACGAGCTTTTGAAGTTAAAGCGATCCTTAAAACTGACGCTGGAGGCATCTTCGCGGCGTCAAGGGTTTTCTGCCCAGGCAAACGAAATTTTGAAGCGGATCGAGGCAATTGTGAAAGATGGCGGTCGCGGTAGGTCCTCCAAGACCCCTACGCCTATTTCTCTTCATACTTCCCCTTGAAACCATAGTACCGGAAAACGCTCAACGCGTGCGCCAGCTTACCCTTGCGAAACACCTCGATTTTAACAGGTTCAGGATCCATTTCCTGAAACAGGGGCATGTAGCGCTCAGACCTCTCGACAGCACGATCCTCAATAACAAACAAAGCATCCCATCCCTTGTGGCCCTCCGCAGAAAACCAGAGACGATATTGATCGAATTTGTTGCGTAAGGTTGTTGCTTCCGTTTCCGGATGAACATAAACAGCAATCCGGCTGGTTGTGTAAAAACGATGACAGAAGATAAATGTTTTTTCAGGGTTCGGCATCCTGGATCGAATTTCTTCCACCCTTTTTGCGATCTTGTCCCACCCGAAGAGGATATTTGTAATGTCATCCTGACTTTTAAATGGTTCAAGGCGCTTAATGGCAGGAAAATGCCGGTTAAGCATTATAGAAAAGTCTCTTGCCCGGGAATAGAGCGGGTCAACAACGGGCAGGAAAAGGGCCAGGTACAAAAAGCCTGTCATAACAAAACCTACAATTGCTCCAGTGACACACCAGCGGCGCCAACGGATTCCCGCCTTATCTCTTTTAGAAAGTTTTCCCAGGGTCACTGAAATAACGGCCAGTGAACCCGTCCACCACCCCACAGAAGGCCAGTGGGGGAGGATCCTGCCAAATGTACCAATTCCACAGAAAAAGAGAAAAACAGGAAGGCTGGTCCACAATACAAAACGGTCGGATTCACTGAGCGGACGTTCCCGGGCCATTGATATGAATGCCGCAATCAACAACCCGAAGATCACAGGCGACCAGACCCCCATCTGCCCTCCAAGGACAGCAAGAAGCTTACCTATGGTAAAGTGCCCGCCACCTCCATGAGACAACTGAAAAGCATAAGAGACCCAGTTATGATAGGCATTCCACAGGATATTTGGCAAAAATACCAAAAGAGCAATTAATCCTGCCGCATACGGTTGAATTCTCCCAAGCCAAAAGCGCCTGCCCGGAGATGCAAGCAAATAACAAAACAGGCACAACGGCAGCAGCACAGCGTGGTATTTGCTGAGGAGCGCTCCCCCTGTTAAGAGACCCAACAGAATCCACGCTGCCCATTTTCCATCTTTTATGGCATACCACGCCGCAAGCAGCGCGCCACACCAGAAAAGATTCAGGGTCGCATCGGGCAGCAGGGCAACTGCCAGCAGGTGCTGGTATGGCATGAAGAGCATCAAAACCGCTGCCCAGAATGCCACCCTTTCATCCCGGTAAAGGGCCAGGGCAAGGAATCTCAAGACAATCAGCGTGATGGCCGTGCAAATGATGGGGCCAAGGCGCACAAAAAAGACTTCATCCCCGGCAAGAGTCGTTAAGGCCGCGAGGAAGGCCACCATGGGCGGATGATCAAAGTACCCCCATGCAAGGTGCCGGGAGAAAAGCACATAATGGGATTCATCCGTGCCAAGACCGAAACTGCCTGCAATGGCCATACGAAAGAGGGTTACAGAAAACAGAAGTGCCCAGAATAATTTTCGGTAGGTCTGCTGAGATGGTTCTTTGATTGGGGTTTCCATAAAGGCTGTCGTGACCGTTCAAGGGTTCAAAGGTTCAGAGGTTCAAAGGTTGTATTCTCATCAGTTAACGTTGAACCCTGAACCATTGAACTTTGAACCTGAGTTACTTTTCATCTATATATCAAATAGGATAAATTTTCAAAAAAAAGTGGGTATTTCCGTTTTTTCCCCCATATGCTATGGTCAGCATAAAACACTGGCCCTGGGATAACAAATGAAATTTGATTTAAGAATAAACGACCGAAAAACCTTCTGGATCCTGCTCCTCGTTCTATCACTT
>JAUXDD010000267.1 GCA_030618465.1 Desulfobacteraceae bacterium | reverse complement strand
TTAACGTACAAGATTATTGGCGCAGCCCGTGAAGTATATAATGAGCTCGGACCGGGTTACCTTGAATCTGTTTACGAAGATGCTTTATGTTACGAACTCAACTCGTTAAATATTTTTTTAATAATCTGTGTAATTCCGTGAAAAATCCGTGGTGAATTTTTACGTAACAGATTAAGAATATGAATTGGATATAGTAGGTGAAATAAATGAGTTTTGAACCGAAAATTCTTGGTATCCTGTGTAACTGGTGTGCCTATGCCGGTGGAGACCTTGCAGGGGTCAGCAGAATCCAATACCCTCCTAACATGAGGGTTGTCAGGGTCATGTGTACCGGACGTGTGGATTCTGTTTTTCTTGTGGAGGCCTTTCTGGAAGGCTGTGACGGAATATGGGTGGGCGGCTGACATTTTGGTGAATGCCATTACCAGTCTGGTAATGAAGAAGCTGTAAAGATGGTTGATGTCACTAAACGAATCATGAGCCACCTGGGGATCAATCCTGATCGCCTGCTCCTGGAATGGGTGTCGGCTGCAGAAGCCGCACGTTTTGCACAGGTTGTCACGACCCTGACCAACAAAATAAAAGAACTGGGCCCGTTAAGTAATGATGCAAAAAAAGGTATGGACGAACTGACGTTCAAACTGCAGGCCGCCAAAAAAGCCGTTTCCGGTGAAAAACTGAGATGGGTTGCCGCCAAACAGACAGAGTTCATGACCGACGGAAACAGGTACAAAGAAGTGTTTACGTCCCATGAAAGCGGCAGATATCTTGACGGCGTGATTCTTGAGGAAATAACGGTTCAGGAAATCCTGGCCCATCTTGAAAACGGATCTTTATCAGTGAAAGACCTTTCTCGGAAGCTGGATGCAACAACACCTGACACACTGAGGCACATGCTTGCACTGCTGCGAAAAAAGATGGTGAAAATATCTGAAGTTAAAGAGAGATCACCGATTTACTCAGTTTGTAATAACGAAGCTTAAAAAGGAAATATTGTGGGTTCAAAGAAAGTATTAATGATCGGAGGCAGCACAGCCACTATCCGTTCTGCCCTTGACAAAGCAAATGACGGAGACAGTATATATCTTGTTGAAACCTTTCCGGGATTCGGCAGGGACCGTCTTTCTTCTGCCGGATCAAATGATAATATCGACGGTTTTGATCTTTCCCTGTGGGATGAAGTAACAAAACATGAGAACATTACTGTGGTAAACAATGCCGTCATCGATACTATCCGCAAGGAAAACGGCAGTTATAAAGTAAAAATCAACAAAACTGCTTTGAGAATTCTTGAAGACAAATGTAATGGCTGCGGGGAATGTATCAAGGTCTGCCCGGTCAGTATGAACGACGATTATAACGAAAGTCTGAACCTCAGGACCGCTGTTGATTTTTCCAATTCAAAAATAAAATCATATAATATTGTAACAGAACGACCGGTCTGCGAACGGGCCTGTCCGGTAAACCTGGACATTCGCGGGTATTTGGGATTAATCGCCGATGGTAAATTTAAGGAGTCTCTGGCTCTTATCCGTGAGGAACTCCCCTTCCCCGCCACTATTGGAAGAGTTTGTCCTCACCCCTGTGAAGAAGAATGCAATCGCGGAAAAAAAGACATAGAACCACGTATCAGGGATCTGAAACGTTTTGTCGCGGATTACGAAATCAAAAATAATATTAAAGCGCCAATGCCCAGAATAAAAAAGAACGGCAAACGTGTTGCTGTGGTCGGCGGCGGTCCCTGCGGTCTTTCATGCGCGCATGATCTGGCACTTAAAGGATACGAAGTCACTGTTTTTGAGGCATTTCCTGTTGCCGGCGGCATGCTTGCCGTTGGTATCCCCAAATACAGGCTGCCCAGAGACATCCTGAATCTTGAAATTGAAAATATCACCCGGCTGGGTGTTGAATTAAAAACCAATACCCGTATTGGTTCGGATATTACCATAGATGACCTGTTTGACCAGGGGTATGAGGCCGTATTTATCAGCGTTGGCTGCCATCTCAGTCAGAGCGCGAGAATGGAAGATGAAGACACAGAAGGTGTTGTTTCAGGGGTTGATTTTTTACGCGAACTGAACCTTGGAAACGATGTAAAAGTAGCGGACAGGGTGGCTATCATCGGCGGCGGAAATGTGGCTATGGATGCGGCGCGTTGTTCCCTGCGGCTCGGTGCAAAAGAAGTGACAGTTCTTTACAGACGAACCCGGGTGGAAATGCCTGCCAGTGACGAAGAGATCGAAGCAGCCATTCATGAAGGCATCAAGTTTGAATATCTTGTAGCTCCCCAGGGAGTAGCCAGGAAAGACGACAAAGTCTCCGGTATCAAATGCATCCGCATGGAACTCGGCGAACCGGATGATTCCGGCAGAAGAAGGCCGGTACCGGTTGAAGGATCTGAATTTGTCATTGACCTGGATATGATCATGCCGGCCATCGGCCAGCGTGCGGACCTGTCCTTTATCACGAATGACATCGAACTCACACGATGGGGGACCATTATAGCCGATGAAAATTGTGCCACCAGCCGGGAAGGTGTCTTCTCCGGGGGAGACTGTGTAACCGGACCCTGGATTGCCATTGGAGCAATTGCTGACGGAAAAAAAGCGGCAGTTGCAATAGACAATTACATTAAAGAGAAATAAAATATATCATGTTAGAAAATAAAGGCCGTTATATCATCGATTTTCACGATTTTCCGACTAAACGGGTGGGAATGCCCGAACTGGAAGTTGAAAAACGGATTGACAACTTTGATGAAGTCGAACTGGGACTGACACAGGAAGATGCACAGGATGAAGCCGGGCGGTGTTTAAGCTGCAGGCGATGTCTGGGATGCGCCCTGTGCCTGGCTGTCTGTGAACCCAAAGCCATAGTATTTGAGCAGGATGATGAAGTCCTGGAACTGGAATTTGATGAAATCATTATAGCCCCGGAAGCCGGTGCTTATATGCCGATTGAAAAGGGTGAATACGGCTTTGGTGAATGTAAAAACATTATTGACGGGCCGGCATTTGAACGCATGCTCGCTTCCGACGGCCCCACTTCCGGATATCTGATTAAACCGTTTGACGGTGATATTCCCGTATCCATGGCCTTTGTCATTGACAGTGCTGATGAGGAACTGCTTGCCGCTATTAAAAGCAATGCGGCACTTGCCCTTAAAAAAGTCAGCGGCCTTAACATCACCGTTATTTCATCTGATGATATGGAATCTATTGACGGGGCCACCGTCATGAATGGCAACGTTTCTGAAGTAAAAGAATCTGAAGGCACCGGAAACATTTCTGTCACGTGCGGGGATGAAACCAAAGAATTCGAAATGCTTGTTATATTTAAATCCATGGACATCCTCCCTGAAATAAAAGAATTAAAGGAAAAACTGGAATAGTATTTCCAGATAAATTTGATAATTTTGTAGGGGCAGGCCTTGTGCCCAATACTGTTGACTTAAGGATTTCAATCAATCATAAAATCCCCCTCGATCCCCCTTTTCAAAGGGGGAAGTTTTTCTCCCCCCTTTCGTAAAGGGGGGCCGGGGGGGATTTAACGGCTTTCATTA
>JAUXDD010000024.1 GCA_030618465.1 Desulfobacteraceae bacterium | reverse complement strand
TGGCTGGAACAGTATTATTTTCCTGAAATAAAGCTCCCCACCACAACGAACAGTCTTGATTTCAGCCATAAAGGCATAGGGGCGTATACAACCGTTACCGCACAAATTAAAAAGGCGGTGTCTGTACCCATTATGACCCCGGGAAAATGGGATTTTGATCTGGAATTTGCAGAAGAGTGTATCGAACGGAAAAAGGTTGATGTCATCGGTATTGTGCGTGGTCTGTTTGCAGACTGTGAAATGCCGAATAAACTGCATGCCGGGAAAAGAGATGAAATAGCTCCGTGCACGGCCTGCATGACCTGCCTGACCGGGCATCAGAATCCGGTACGCTGCAGAATTAATAAATTCCTCGGCGGAGAGCAGGAATACTTCAGTTACCCGAAAATTGAAAAGAAAAAGAAGGTCATGGTTGTCGGAGCTGGTCCTTCGGGAATGGAAACGGCAAGGGTCGCAGCTTTAAGAGGCCATGAGGTGGTCCTTTATTCCAGAGAAACATCTTTGGGCGGTCTCATGAATATGGCCAATATGGTCAAGGGAACCTATCCTGAAGACATTCAAAAAATTGTAAAATATTTTAAACTTCAGCTGAACAAATTAAATGTGAAAATCGTTAAGGGAAAAGAAGTTGATGCAAAACTGGTTGAAAAGGAAAAACCCGATGTGGTCATCCTTGCAACAGGTGCATTAACATCTGACAGAGTCATACCGGGCAGCGACAATAAAATTATTGTCAGTGACAAACTGCTCAGGGTCGGGCTGGAAATGGCTTTAAAAATCGTATCCCCTGCGCAAGTTTCCAGGATGACGGAACTCTGGATGCCTGTTGGAAAAAACGTTATTATTATGGGCGGCGATATTAAGGGCCTTCAGCTGTCTGAGTTTCTGATGAAACGCGGACGAAACGTAACGATCGTTACGGAAGACGGACCGGAACAATGGGGTGAAGGTATGCCCAATGTAAACATTCTTAAACTCAGCAACTGGTTTTTTGAAGAAAAGAAAATAACCGCGTACAGGGAATGCAAATACGAAGAAGTATTAAAAGACGGCCTTGTGATTACCACCAGGGAAGGCGAGAAAAAAACATTAAAGGCAGATTCAATCATCCCTGTCTTCCCGTTAAAAAACAATGAAGAACTTTACAACTCCCTGCAGGGTAAAGTGTCTGAACTTTATAGAATCGGCGCCTGTACAAATCCCAAAGCGTTAATCGTTGATGCGATTAAGGAAGCAAATGAAACCGCGTCATCCATATAAAATGAGCAGATAAACGATGGCTAAATAAAAATCTTCATATACAAGGCATAGTGTCTGGTGATTTCGAATATCTGGCCAAACACTATAACGCAGTAGATGGAGACTTTTTACGACTCCATCAAATAGCGAAAGGATTAAAATTATGGAAGGAACAACACAAAAAGTCGCAGAATGGATTGTCGATGCCAAGTATGGTGATTTCCCACAGGAAACTATTGATTATGCAAAGGGTCTTCTTTTAAAGACCGTTACCGGCATGGTGATCGGCGCACGTGAACCTATCGGAAAAACCATAACCAACTATCTCGCCCGGACCGCAGGGCCTCCTGTGGCAGGCGTTACCGGCGGCGGTTTCAAGACCACACTTGAAGATGCTGCTTACGCCCATGGTGTGTTTGCCCATTCTTCAGAGCTGGAAGATGATGAATTTCCAAAGACCGGCGATGCTCACGGTAACTTCTGGTCTTATCCTGCCATTTTGTCTCTTGGTGAAACCCTTTTTTCAAGCGGACGGGAACTGATCGTATCCGCCATTGAATCATGGGAAATCCTTTCACGACTAACCCGTGCAGCATGCGCCAAAAATACGGAAGGCAACATTATTGATAATACGGTTGCTGCTGCTACAGGAATTTCAACAGCAGCCTATAACGGAACCATCAGTGCCACTGTTGGAGCCGCCCGCCTGATGGGTCTTAACGCCGTCCAGACACAGCATGCTTTGAGCCTTTCCGTGTCCCATGCAGCCGGCAAGGTCGCCCAGCTCGGTTTTGATGCGCATTTTATAGAATCCGGAAACAGTTGCCGCACCGGTGTACAGTCTGCCATTTTCGCAAGAGACGGTCTCACCGGAAGACCGGACATCTTTGAACGACCGGACGGCGTTTTCGGGCCGATATGGCATAAAGGCCTTGTGGATGTGGAAGTGATGACAAAAGACCTTGGCAAACCGCCTTATGCCGTCCATAACGTTGAATTTAAAAAATACGGTTGCTGCAACCTGATGCACGCCACCAATGATAATATACTGGAAGTTATTGAAGCCAATGATATCAAACCTGAAGATATTGAAAAAATCGAAGTGGGCGTGACTATGGCAGGCGACCGGTTCTGCAACCGGGCCAATCCCCAGTCACCCACAGAAGCACGTTTCAGCTACCAGTTTGCGGCTGCTGAAATCGTTCTGAGGCATAAAATTGATTACTCAACCTTCTCGGAAAAAAGACTGGCCGATTCTGATATCAGGGAACTGGCAAAGAAAGTGGAAGTATTCATTCCCGAAGAATGGCCCACAATGGGACATCCAGGATCAAAAATAATCATTACATTAAAAGACGGAAGAAAAATTGAAAATGAAGTGGAAGCACAGCTGGGCCATCCCTTACGTCCACTGTCACTGGACCAGATCACGACTGTTTCCAAAAACTTCCTTGACGTTTACCTGACCAGCGACCAGACAGACATTGTCCTGGAAACCATGGCAAAACTGGAAGATAGGTCAGACATTCGTTCCATGATGCATATGCTGACATATTTTCACGAACGTTAGAAGTATCTGAGATAATAAATACAAAATAACGGCTGCCTGGCAACATGTCATGGCAGCCGTTGCCTGTTTCCCCTCTAATATTTATATGGAGAATAAAAAATGAAATATAAAAAAATACTTTCCCCTGTTAAAATCGGCGGCCTGACATTCAAGAACCGTTTATACAAACCGCCTTCAGGAACAAAACTGTTCAACAATACGGACGGGTATGTGAGTGAAGAAGGGAAGCTGATCTATGAAGCATGGGCAAAAGGCGGCGCCGGGTGTGTTGTTGTTGAATCCCCTGCTATCGGTGATGAAACCAGTATTGATATTCCCAATAAATATCTTATTAACGACGACAAATTCATTCCCGGACTGGCCGAACTGGTTGATGTAATCCATAAACATGACTGCTGCGCACTGCTGCAGCTTTACCATGCGGGCCAGTGGCACCTGGGTATGCTGTCAAAACTGACGCCGGTTTCTTCATCCCCGCATCCCCAGATTTCAGAGCTTGCGCCGGTTCCTGACTTGCGGGTGCTTGCTGATGGGCCGCCCTGTCATGCCCTGACCATTGATGAAATCCACGTAATTGAAAACCAGTTTATTGATGCGGCTGAAAGAGCGGCAAAAGCCGGTTTTGACGGCCTGGAACTGGGTGCCGGGGCAAACCACCTGCTGGCCAGCTTTGCATCCCGCTACTGGAATTCAAGGACTGACGAATATGGATGCGACAGTTATGAAAACCGGGTACGAATAATCGTCAATATCATAAAAGGTATTAAAGAACGTCTGGGCGACGATTTTACCATCGTCCTGACCATTAACGGCGCTGAATACAATATGGGCGACAAGGGCATAACCCTTGATGAAACCCTTGAACTGGTTAAATTGTATGAAGCAGCCGGTGCAGACGCGTTCCAGCCCAGAGTATATGAACTTTTCAACCGTGCAAGCTACTGGACAGAACAATTTTTCTACCCGGAAAAAGGCAAAAACCTGCCGGGCAACATGGACTACAGCCATAAAGGGGTGGGCGCATTCTCCGAGATTGCCGGCGAACTCAAAAAAGTGACCTCAAAACCAACAGTCACACCGGGTAAATGGGATTCTGATTTTGACTTTGCCGAAGAAGTAATTAACGAAGGCAAAGTGGATGTGATAGCTGTATGCCGCGGACTGTTTGCTGACAATGAACTTCCGAAAAAAATGATAGAAGATCGAATGGAAGACATTGCTCCCTGTACCGCATGCCTGAGCTGTCTCACCGGTGGCATGCTGCCGATCCGCTGCCGGATCAATGCATTTACCGGCGGCAAGCGGCCCTATAATGAGTTCCCCCAAGCAGAGCCCAAAAAGAAGGTCATGGTCGTAGGCGCAGGACCTGCCGGTCTGGAAGCAGCACGTGTTTGTGCATTAAAGGGCCACGATGTCACCATCTACTCCAAAGAGGGTTTTATCGGCGGTCTCATGAACATGGCCAGTGTTGTTAAAGGCGACTTTCCTGAAGACATCCAGAAAATCATTGCCTACTTCCGGATACAACTGGACAAACTGAATGTAAAGATCGTAAAAGGCAAGGAAGTTGATGCGAAACTTATTGAAAAAGAAAAACCGGATACAGTCATCGTTGCCACCGGCGCACAGATGTCTGATGAAAAAATTCCCGGCAGTGACAATAAAATCGTTGTCAGCGATAAGTTCCTGAAAAAAGGTCTGGATCTTGCGCTGAAAGTTACAAAACCCGAAACCCTTTACAAAGCAACGGAAAAATGGATGCCCATCGGCAAATCCGTTATCGTGATGGGCGGCGATGTTAAAGCGATCCAGTTGACCGAATTTTTGATCAAACGAGACAGGAAAGTAACGCTTGTCTGTGAAGAAGATGATATGAAATTTGGTGAAGGCCTGGCACGCTTGAACAATTTCAAACTCACAAAATGGTTTATCGACAACGGTGTTGAAGTGATTAAAAACGCAAAGTTTAAAGAAATCACAAAAACCGGCCTGGTATTCACCACAAAAGAAGGTGAAGAACGAACCGTAGAAGCAGACTCCATCCTGCCGATCTATCCACTGAAGAAAAATGAAAGCCTCTATGAAGCGATTAAGGATAAAGCGCCTGAAGTCGTAATGGTTGGAGCATGTAAAAACCCGAATTCACTGATCGTTGACGTGGTTGAAGATTCATGTGAAGTGGCATTGTCAATTTAGATAATTCATCAGGGTTAGGATCGATCCCCTGCCCTGTCAATCAAGAATAAAAGCCTCCCGGATTATCCGGGAGGCTTTTTTACTATCATATAATATTTTTAAAATACTCATGAGGATTAACATAATGAGCGAATATGACGAACTGAAATCAAGGCTGGATGAACTGGAATCCCGTCAGGAAATTGAAAGACTTATCATCAACTATGGCAAAGCGGCAGATGCTGTAAACGGGAAAAAGGATTATGACCTTTTTGTGAGTCTTTTCAGTGAAGACTGTGTATATACCAATCCAAAATTCGGGTTCAAACTGGAAGGTAACAGTGACAAAACGCCGGTTTTTGATAAAAATGACCCGAGAAAAATGGTTAAACCGGGTGGTGTGGGCTGGCTGTTTAATAATGTCATACTGCCTAACCAGGAGGATTACTGCTCCCTTATAGCCAACATTACCATCGATATTGACGGAGATACGGCAACCGGCAGCGACCACATGATCCGCTACGGGTATAAACGACCCAAACCATCTGATCCGACACCACAGGATCTTGAATTTACCTATGCCCTTCATCGATTCAAATTTACCAGAATCAATAAAACATGGAAAATCAGCTGGTTTGAGGGGAATCCCATACATAATCCGGGATGGCTGAAAAAGTGATCCGAAAAACAGTTAAATTAGTTGGTATGGAAAACGTCATAAATTCAACACATTTTAACATTTTATCCAAATAATGAAAAATATTTCTTGACCTTAAATGAATGATCGTTTATTTTAGGGGTCATGAGAATAAAAGATGACATTAAACAGGAAGCCCTGTTTAAGGCAACAGTGAAGCTGGTTAATGAAATCGGATTTGTATCCAGCTCTGTCTCAAAAATTGCCAATGAAGCCAATGTATCACCAGCAACACTTTATGTGTATTACAAAAATAAAGAGGATTTACTGGTTTCAACTTATATTGACATCAAGCAAAAATTCAGCAGGGCTGTTCTAAAAAATTTTGGCAATAACCTTCCCATCAGGGATATTTTGAGAAATGTATGGTTCAGTATGTTTAAATATGCCTCCAGGCACCCGGAATATTTTAAATTTACAGAACAGTTCGCCAATTCACCATACAATTCATTAGTCAATAAAGAGGAGGTTGAGAAATATTTTGATCCCATGATTAATATGATGCAGAAAGGAATCGAGCAAAAGATCATCAAAGATGTGAACGTGGATTTGCTGATGGCGTTCATGTTTTACCCGATAATGGGTCTTTCAAATGCACGATCGTGTAAAAACTTTGAAATTAATGATGATAATATTGAAACCGCTTTTACAATGGCCTGGGATGCGATAAAGCTCTAACATTTTTAACAGAACTAAATGATCATTCATTTATACCACAAGGACATAAGTTTCGTTTGAATAGATGAACCTGAAGCTTCACTATTCAACTCAGCTTTATATAAAATTGTAACCGCAGGGACATTGTTAAGTTCCTGCATTATTTTTAAAAACCAGATCGCCTGGAATCTACATTCCGGGAAACACCATTAACTTTACCAGGAGGTAATTATCATGACAGAAGAATATGATTTAATCGCTATCGGGTCCGGGGGAGCCGGTCTGTCTGCAGCTATAACCGCAGCAGAAGCAGGAAAAAAAGTAGTAATTCTTGAAAGATTGCGTGTTGTCGGCGGCGCAAGTAATTTTGCAAAAGGGTTATTTGCCGCTCAAAGCCACATACAGAAACAGGAAGGTGTTGATATCGATCCTGACAAGGTATTTCTCCAGCATATGGAATACACATCCTATCTTACAAATGCCAGGCTCGTAAGGGCTATTATTGATAAATCAGCAGATACCATTCAATGGCTGGATGACAGAGGCACAGAATTTCTCGGTGTTCCGCCATTGTATCCCTATGCCCCAAGAACATGGCATACAACAAAGCTTGAAGGTAGAGGCATAACAAAGGGTCTTCAAAAACACTGCGAAAAATTAGGCGTACCAATCCACTTCCAGATTAGAGCAAAAAAACTTATCATTGAAGGCGGCAAAGTTGCCGGTCTTATCTGTGATGACAAAGAAGGTAACACAGTGACCTATCGCAGTAAAACCGTTGTTATTGGTTCCGGTGGTTTTGCAAACGATTTTGATATGATGCGCAAATATACAAAATGCGGTGAGCCTACAGTTCAGATGGCATTCGGACAGGTTGGTAAAGAAGGTGACGGCGTAAAAATGGCATGGGAAGCAGGCGCTGCAGAAGAAGGTGTTAGTGTCATCCAGCGCGGCCTTGCAGGCGTTATGAAGAAAAAAGAAGTATTGAAAGAAGCACCCAAGAAAAGCCAGTTTGATAAACACATTACCGCTATTTTAAAACAGCCTACTTTCTGGGTAAACGCGAATGGAGAACGTTTTTTCAATGAATCTGAATTCTCTTTTGCCCATATCGGCAATGCCATGTCCAAACAGCCTTACCAGATCCTGTTTAACATGTTTGATGATGACTACAGGAAATTTATGGAAACAGAGGGTATCCAGGTAGGTCTCGGCGTATTTGCGCCCACAGGCACAAAAATACCCAATGTTGTTGAAGCTATCCAGTCCAGTATTGATAGGGATGAAGCCTGGGTATGTAACACCCTTGAAGAACTTTGTGAAAAAACAGGCCAGAACCTTGAAGTGCTGAAAGCCTCCATGGATGAGTACAATGATTCCTGCGACAAAGGTCATGACGCACTTTTTGCAAAAAGTTCTGAATTTATGAAACCGTTCAGGAAAGCGCCTTTCTACGCCATCAAGGGCCATCCGACCCATGTTGGATCATTGGGCGGAATTAAAATCAACCATAAATGCGAAGTCATCAAAAAGAGCAGTAAAACGTTCCTCGATGTTATCCCGGGGCTGTATGCGGCTGGTAATGTAGCCGGCGGCATGTACAGTGAATCATACGATGCTTCGCATACACTGGGTCTTACACTGGCATTTGCTTATAATTCAGGACGAATTGCCGGTGAAACTGCAGTGGCGTATGTTAATAAAAAATAGATAACTTTTTCAACCTGCCTTACCCGGCAGAAAGCACGAAATAAATTACGGGGCAATTTTTATCGTTAGATAAAAATTGCCCCGTTTTTTTCGTTAAGCCTCTTCTCTATTCTACCCCCCTCTGTTCCGCCAGCTCATGAAATATTTCATCCACATACTTTCAAATTTTTCCATAAATCTTATGTTTTCTCATTTTGGGTATAAATACTACATGATACTTGCAATTCCATTTTGTGTGACTTAAACTCTGATAAGTTCTTATTTTAACCTTTTATATTATGTTAATGCCGTTTCTTTAACGAATTTTTTGTAGGGGCGGGTTCTAAACCCGCCCTGAATTAATCGACGAACTACCGTAAAGGGCAGGTTTGGAACCTGCCCCTACAAAATTAAATTTTGAAAAATACCATGAAGACCTTGAAGGACATGAAGAAGTCCGTTCTCTACTCTTCATGCTCTTCATGAACTTCATGGTAAAAAAAAATTAGTTATCAAACAAGCTCCTTGTGTTTTAGAACAAATTTACCCTTTGAGCCACCCGGAAAAGCCGGGAGTTTACCAGATGGAATTAAAGAAAACGAATACCTCTGAAAAAAATCAGCCTGAAAACAGGAGTGGGACACTCGGCACATTTGCCGGTGTTTTTACACCGAGTATTTTAACAATTCTTGGCATCATACTTTTTCTTCGCGCAGGGTATGTTGTTGGAAATGCCGGCCTTGCTCAAACCCTGGTTATCCTGTTACTCGCAAATGGGATATCTGTGTTAACCACCATCTCTCTTTCAGCCATTGCAACAAATCTAAAAGTTAAGGGGGGCGGCGATTACTACCTTATATCACGGACACTCGGTCCGGCGTTTGGTGGTGCAATCGGGGTTGTTCTTTTTCTGGCGCAGACCATTTCAATTGCTTTTTACTGTCTCGGCCTGGGTGAAGTTGTTGCCGGAATCCTTCCGTACAGCATAAAAATTCTGCCGCAAATTATTGCTGCCGTCTCACTATGTTTCCTTTTTATTCTTGCGTGGATGGGTGCAGATCTGGCGACAAAATTTCAGTATATTGTAATGGTCATTTTAATCGCCGCGCTTGCGTCCTTCTTTATCGGCGGTTTTCTACGATGGGACAATGCATTGTTAATACAAAACTGGTCCCCTGCTGAAAAAGGCCTGAATTTTTGGATTATCTTTGCAATTTTTTTCCCGGCTGTCACGGGTTTCACACAGGGCGTAAGCATGTCCGGCGATTTGAAAGATGCGGGAAAAAGTTTACCGCTGGGGACTTTTCTTGCCGTGGGTATTTCCATTGTGGTCTATTTTATTTCTGCTTTATTGTTTGCCGCATCATTACCGCAAAATGTTTTAATTTCTGATTACACGGCAATGAAACAGATATCTGTTGTAAGTTTTCTTGTCTCTGCCGGTGTTATTTCAGCGACACTTTCTTCTGCAATGGCCTCATTTCTCGGTGCACCCAGGATCCTTCAATCTCTCTCAAAGGATAGGATATTCCCTTTTTTATTACCATTTGCCAAAGTGTCCGGCCCCATGAATAATCCCAGGCGAGGGGTATTGTTATCTGCCGGCATTGCGTTTTCAACCATCTGTTTTGGAAACCTGAATCTGATCGCGCCGGTGGTATCCATGTTTTTCTTAATTTCATATGGCCTTTTAAACTACGCCACATATTTTGAAGCAAGGGCAAACAGTCCTTCTTTTCGACCCAGGTTCAGGTATTTTCATAAATATATCAGTCTGTTTGGCAGCCTGGCCTGCTTAGGAATTATTTTTGCCATTGATGTAACGTCAGGGATTATTGCAATCTCCGTATTGTTTTCCATCTATCAATACGTTAAACGAACTTCCGTACATTCCCGGTGGGCTGACAGCCGACGCGCCTATCATCTACAGTTGATTCGTGACCACCTTTTTCTTACTGCATCTGAACCGGAACATCCCCGGGACTGGAGACCACACCTTCTGGTATTTTCTAACAGTTCTGACAGGCGACAGAAAATTCTGCAATTTTCCACATGGTTTCAAGGTCAAAGTGGTTTTACTACGGTGGTCCACATCCTTGAAGGACGCGGCGTAAAAATGCTTAAACCAAAACAGGAAGCTGAAACAAAACTTAAGGATGATTTAAAAGCATTTGGCGTTGAAGCATTCCCCCTCGTTGTGACTACTCCTACTCCAAAGTTTGGTATTCATGCACTACTGCAATCATATGGAATCGGACCTTTAAAAGCAAACACACTGCTTTTAAACTGGATCGAATCATCGAAAGCGGATAATACCGATATGTTGAGGTATGGGCAGCATTTAAGAACCGCATATCGTCTTGGATGCAACCTTCTGGTGCTTGATGCAAAAGAAAAAATCTGGCGCACCCTTGAGGAAATTCCACCACAAGAACGCCGTATTGATGTGTGGTGGTGGGAAGATGCGACAAGTCACCTGATGCTCCTTCTTGCATATTTAATGACACGGGGGGATGCATGGGAAGGTGTAAAAATCAGGGTGTTTGCTGCGGGATTTGATATAGACTCCGGAAAGACAGTTAATGATCTGAAGTGCACGCTGGACGATTTTAGAATTGACGCTGAACCCGAAATTGTGATCAAACCCAGCGCGGATGCCATTTCCGCACACTCTTCAGATGCAACTCTGGTTTTTATTCCTTTCAGAATAAAAAACAATAAGATGTTAGACCCTTTCGGTGGCCCGTTGGAAGATATCATACCGCGTTTACCCATGGTTATTCTTGCTCTGGCTTCAGAAGACATAAATCTGGGAGCAGAACCGGAAGAAGGTGTCTCCGGCGAAATTGCATCGGTGATAGACAATCTTGAAGATTCTGAAAAACGCGAAAAAAACGCACAAAAAAAAGCGATAAAAACAGCGAAAAATGCCGATAAAAAGGAGATGGAACTCAAAAAGGCGGTCGCTTCGTCTACAGATGAAAAACTGATCGCACAAAAAAGAGATGAAGCGGAAAAGGCAAAAGAGGATGCCACAGCAACAGCCAAACGGGCTGCAAAGGCTTCTCTCAAAAAAGAGGATGCTGAAAAAGAGGCAGAAGAAATTGGTGCTGTTGTGAAAAAAGACAAAGAAGAATAAAGATATCTAATTCCGACATACCATGAACAATAATCAAGCCATATGAGGAACAGGTATGAAAAAATTATCAATTCTGACCGTTATTTTTTTTATTTTAACCGGATGCGCTACAACAGAAATCTGGACGAGCCGACCGGAAATACAGACTACCAGTAATCCGTTTTTTAATGCCCGGCTTAAACCTCTTACACAGGATTTCAATTATTATGTTGCCTTCCTTCTCAAGGTAGAAAATATAACAGGCAACCCGATAGAAATTGACTGGAACAAATGCCGGTATTTATTAAATGGTCAGTCGAACGGTATTTTTGTTTTTAAAGGAATCGACCGAAGCACACTTAAAGATTCAACCATACCCACAGACATCATTCCGCCGGGAAAGGCATTTTCAAAGGAAATCGTCCCCTATAAAATGCTGGCACGGGCGATTCTAAAATCTACTCGCAGAGACGAAGATGAAAAAAGTATCTACCCGGGGCCGTTGCCGGCAGGTAAAAACGGAATTCTTCTTGTTATCCGGCAAAACGGAAAGGAACTCCGTAAAATATTAACAGTTCAAATTGAAGTTGCGAAAACGAATAAAGACCGTGGCAATTAATAATTAGTTTTCTCTAACCCCACCGTTTCCAGTCATTTATGAATGACAGAATACATTATTGGAAGTTTACCGTATTTATAATTTCATGCTGTTCTCCGGAATCCGGTATAATCAGGGTAAAAATTTTACAGGTGCAGCAACACCCCACACTGATGCTGTTGAGCAACACTCAGGCATGTATCGCAGTTATTAAGAGCCGCGCCCACTTCTGCGAGGGCCTTTTGAGGTGTGTTGTTCTGTTCGCTCAAATGGGCCAGAACCACATGCCGCAGCCCATCGTGTTTAATCTCAGACAGGACGTTTTTCGACTCCTCGTTGGAAAGATGCCCTACCCTGCTCTTGACACGCTGCTTGATAGACCATGGATAGGGGCCTTCGGCAAGCATGACAGCATCATGGTTGGCTTCAAGAACAAGCAGTGAGCATTCTTTGAGATGCTCTTTTACCATTGACGTTGCAATGCCCAGGTCAGTTGCAATTCCGATTTTCGCTCCGTTTTTTGCAACCGTAAAGCCAGCCGGATCCTCTGCATCATGAGAAATTGAAAACGGATGAATGGTTAATGAATTGATATGAAAGGAAGAGCCGCAGTGAAAGTTATTTATATTTTCAATGTCACCCAGCTTAGATGAAGCGGAACTGTATGTTTTGCTGCTTATGAAAACCGGGAGATCAAATCGGCGTGAAAGCACACCGACACCCCGAATATGATCATTATGCTCATGGGATACAACAATCGCATCCAGATTTTCAGGAGAAAGCCCCCTGAAACTCAGCCGGCGTTCAATTTCAATCCCGGAAAGACCGGCATCAACAAGAATGGATGTTAAACCATCGGTGATATATATAGAGTTGCCCCGGCTGCCACTGGCAAGGACACACAGTGAAAGATTGGTTTCACAGCTTTGGTAAGACCCGTTCAGAATAACTTCTTTTTCAACCAAGAATCTATACTCCAGTGTGTCCAAACCCACCGGTGCTGCGTTCGGTTTCATCAAGCTGTTCGACAATTTCCAGCCTGGCCTGGTACACTTTTTTTATAACCATCTGGGCAATCCTGTCCCCCCGATGAAATGTATAACTATTTTTGCCAAGGTTGATGACAGCTATTTTTACTTCACCGCGATAATCGGAATCAATTGTGCCCGGTGAATTGATAATCCCTATCCCATGCTTGACCGCCAGGCCGCTTCGTGGACGGATCTGTGCCTCAAATCCTCCGGGTATGGCAATGGCAAAGCCGGTAGAAATGAGGGTAATCGCCCCACTATCAAGAACAAGATCTTCATCTATAGCTGTGCATAAATCCATCCCTGCCGACTGTGGGGTCATATACTGCGGAATGGGAATATCATTATCAATATCAGGCCTCAGGCGAAGAAATTTTAACTCGGGTTTTTGTTCCATTAACTCATCCGGTAGTTTCTTATATTTTTGTTTATTACTGCATTATTTTTTCAAATGATTTTTCTTCTGATACCGGCCCCAGGATTGTCAGGGCAAATGTCTCCGGCTCTAAAAGCCTTTGCGCCAGATGCAGAATATCATCTTCTACTACAGATTCAACATTGCTCACAATTTCCTGCAATGGCACATACCGTCCGAAATGAATCTCATTCTGCGCAAGCCGGACCATCTGGTTGTCCGTGTTTTCTGCGGAAATAAGGATATTGCCTTTTGTATACTCCATGGCATCATGCAATTCCGCATGGTCGACTTTCTCCTCTTTTAACCGGCGAAGCTCTTTTAAAATCAATTCAATCGATTCCAGGGCACTCTTCGGGGATACTCCCACATAGATGCCAAACATGCCGGTATCCACATACGATGATATAAATGAATACACAGAATAGGCAAGCCCCCTTCGCTCTCGTATCTCCTGAAAAACCCGTGAACTCATATTGCCGCCAAGGATGGTGCTCATCAGTGAAAAAGCATAGCGGTCAGGGTCGGTTATACTGATTCCTTTTGCTCCCAGGCAGATATGAACCTGTTCCAGTTCCCTGTAATGCAGTTCTACCGGCGATTTCATGACAGGGGTTACCCGCTTCGGCAGTTTTTCGCCGGATTGAACCATTTCGAAAGTCGGCCCGATAAGATTGATGAAGTGTTCATGATCCAGATTTCCTGCTGCAGAGATAACGATCCGGTCAGGTTGATAAAAGCGTAAGAAAAAATCTTTTATGGTTTCCGCACTAAAGCTGTTAATGCTTTCACGACTGCCCAGGATGGAGCGTCCAAGTGGATTGCCTCCCCACAGATTGTCACCCAGCAGCGTATGTATATACTCTTCCGGATTGTCTTCAGCCATACCGATCTCCTGGAGAATAACCGGAATCTCTTTTTCAACTTCACTGGAAGAAAACTTTGAATTTAAAAAAATATCGGAAAGAATATCAACCATGGTTTCCATGTGGGTATCCATCACCTTTGCATGGTAACAGGTCATCTCCATGGATGTAAACGCATTAGTCTGGCCGCCTATTGCATCAAACTGTTTGGCAATCTGAAATGCCGAACGTTTTTTTGTCCCTTTAAAAATCATGTGCTCAATGCAATGGGAAAGCCCGTTTTCAGCAACTTTTTCATCGCGGGCACCCACGTTCACCCAAACCCCCATTGACACTGAATGCACATGAGGTATCTTTTTGGTCAGAATCCTTATGCCATTATCAAGGATTGTTTTATTTATTATCTGCTCCATTCTCTTCTTCTAAAACAGCCTTGTGACTCAGACGATATTTGCCGTCTCTTGTAACCTCAAGGAGCTTGACCCTGAGAGGATCTCCCTCTTTGACAACATCTGAAACACTTTTGATACGGCGTGTTGCCATCTGGGATATATGGCACAGGCCGTCCGTGTTCGGCATTATTTGAACGAACGCTCCGAAATCGGTTATCTTAACAACCGTTCCGTCATAAATTGTTCCCACTTCCGGCTCTGCAACAATGCCGTTGATCATCTCCACAGCGGCGTCACTTTCTTCCTGTGAAATAGCGGAGACTTTGACAAGACCGGAATCATCAACTTCCACACGCGTGTTTGTCTCACTCTGAATCGCACGGATGACTTTACCTCCGGGACCAATGATATCACGAATCTTATCCGGATTAATTTTTATTGTTACCACTTTTGGGGCATACGGTGAAATGTCTTCCCGGGATTTGTTGATGGCTTCCGCCATTTTATCAAGAATATGCATACGGCCTGTTCTGGCCTGCTCAAGGGCCTTTTCCATGATGTCCCGTGAAAGTTCCTTAATCTTTATATCCATCTGAAGTGCCGTTATTCCGTCTTTTGTACCAGCAACTTTGAAATCCATATCCCCGGTATGGTCTTCATCCCCCAGGATATCGGACAGAATAATCGTTTTGTCCCCCTCTTTTACAAGTCCCATGGCAATACCGGAAACAGGCGCGCTGATGGGAACACCGCCGTCCATCAGTGCAAGAATTCCCGAACATACAGTCCCCATGGAAGAAGAACCATTGGATTCCAGCACTTCTGAAACAATACGGACAGTATAATCAAATTCTTCTTTTGAAGGAAGGACTTTCTCTATGGCACGGGTAGCCAGAGCACCATGGCCGATGTCCCTGCGGCTGGGACCGCCCATCCGCTTAACTTCGCCTACGGAAAACGGCGGAAAATTATAATGCAGCATAAACGGTTTGAACTGCTCACCGTTCAATGTTTCCACGCGCTGTTCATCCTGGCTCGAGCCAAGGGTCAACACACCGAGAACCTGTGTTTCGCCGCGTGTAAACAGAGCGCTTCCATGGGTCCGTGGAAGCGGACCCACTTCACAGGTGATGTCTCGTACTTCATCAAATTTCCTGTTATCAATACGACGCCCCTCGTTTAAAATCTGATCCCGGCTGATTGATTTTTTCAGGGACCCAAAAAGTTCGCTGATCTCCCCTTTGCGTGCGGCATAGTCTTCCCCGAGTTGTTCAACCAGGTTTGATTTTACTGCTCGAAACGCTGCCTGCCGTTCCATCTTATCTGTAACATGAAGGGCGTCATTTATTCCTGAAGTTGCAATCGATGCAATTTTTGATTCCAGCTCACTGTCTTTTTCAGGGGGTACAAATTCCCGTTTCTGAATGCCTTTGGCGGCTTTAAGCTTTTCCTGAATTTCAATTAGCGGCTGCATGGCATCATGGCCGTATAATATGGCATCCAGCATATCAGATTCACTGACCATGTTGCCGCCGCCTTCAACCATAACAATACCGGTTTTGGAACCGGCAATAACAATATTGATATCGCTGTTATCACATTCGCTGATTGTAGGATTGGCTATCAGTCTGCCATCGACCCGTGCAACACGAATCCCGGCAATGGGCCCATCAAACGGGATATCAGAGACCTCAAGGGCTGCAGACGCCCCCACCAAGGCAAGCATATCCGGATTGTTTTCTTTGTCCATGGAGAGAACAGTTGCGATAACCTGGATTTCATTGTAGTACCCATCCGGAAACAAAGGCCTGATCGGCCGATCAATCAATCGACAGGTTAATACTTCTTTCTCGCTTGGGCGTCCGATTTCACGCCTGAAATAATTCCCCGGAATCCGCCCGGCTGAATAAATTTTTTCCTGGCACTCAACCGTAAGGGGTAAAAAGTCAGTCCCTTGCCTTGCCTCATAGGAAGCGCACACGGTAACCAATACTATGGTTTCACCATACTGAACTTCTACAGATCCGGATGCCTGTTTGGCGACTTTCCCGGTACGGATACTTAAGGATTTACCCTCGACTTCTGCCTCAAATGAATATTCCATTATTTCCTCCTAAATGACTTCAGAGCAACATATCGGCAAGAAGTCTTATCTTCGTAGTTCCCGTTAAAACAGTTCGTATTGCAAATATAGCTGCATACGTCATCACGCTCAACAGGGAACTTTCTCCTGAGCTCTGAATTTCTTTTCATTATTTCCTTATCTTCTCAAGCCCAGGCCTTCAATGACTTCCTTGTAGCGTTCCACATCCTTATGCTGGATGTATTTTAAAAGTCTACGCCGCCTTCCGACCAGAATTAATAATCCTCTTCTGGAATGGTGGTCCTTTTTATGAACCTTCACATGTTCCGTCAGATAAGTAATACGATTGGTCAGAAGTGCAATCTGAACCTCCGGTGAACCGGTGTCAGATTCATGAATTCTGAATTTATTAATTGTATCTTTTTTGTTTTCAGCTGTTAATACCACTTTTCCCTGCCTCCTCTAATACGTTATCTACCAATAGATGAACAAAAGTAATTTTTGTTTTTTATATCTTTTTCAAATAAAACAAGCAACATAAATATGTGAGTAATTCATGCTTAATTAAAAACACAACAATACGTGTATGAATCGTCCACTGGAACGGAATTTATTACCGCCAGCAATGAATTATCTGAATTAACAATTTTTATGTAATTATCTGGTTCCCTGTTCTCCCCGGGATCAATTTTAATGTTTCTCAAATCACTGCCGGTAATTTTCCTCCCATATCCTATTTTTTCTGAAAGGACTCCATCCGCAACACACGTACCCATATCACACAGGGCATCTGCCATACGAATCATTTTATCAGGCAGCGTTTTCACATCAACTGTCTGTTCAAGTTCCTTCAGAGTCAACGAATCTCCGATTGAAAATCGGGAACTTTGGGTTCTCCTCAACGCTTTAAGATGCCCCCCGCAGCCAAGCATCTTTCCGATATCTGAACAAAGCGTTCGGATGTAAGTGCCTGAAGAACAGGTTACATCAAAACGAATATCAGACAGCTGGATATCAACCACTTCAATACGGGAAATAAAAACACGACGTGGTGGCTTCTGGACAGGTTTACCGCTTCGAGCCAGCTTATAAAGAGGAACGCCTTTATGTTTAAGGGCAGAATAAACCGGTGGAAACTGATCCGTTTCCCCTTCAAACTGCCTGAAAACCTCAACTATTCTTTTTTCTGTGAACTCAGTTTTATTACAAACCGAAATAATGTTTCCTGTTGAATCAAATGTATCTGTTTCAACACCCAGCTTAAGAACAGCTTCGTATTTTTTATTTCCTTCCAGAAAAAACCTGGAAAGCTTTGTTGCACGGTTGATGCAGCATACCAGAACCCCCGTTGCAAACGGATCAAGCGTACCGGCATGTCCGATTTTTTTAACTTTAAAACGCCTTTTCAGACGGGCCACAACCCCGGCAGATGTAATATCCGGAGGTTTATCCACAACCAGTATCCCGTTTAACTCTTGGTGCATACTGTTTTATCCGGATGACAGCTTTTCAGACAGATTCAAAATATCCGTTTTCAAATCTGACAATTTTGTTTTAATATCAAATCCTGCGGCTGTTTTATGCCCGCCCCCCTCAAAAAGAGCCGCAATTTTAGCCACATCAACAGAACCATCGGAACGGAGACTGACATGATAATATCGTTTAGCATTCGATAATCGGCTGTTGCCATTCGGATATTCAGACAAAAGGACAGCAACTTTAACATCTTCTATCCTTTTGGCATAATTGATAAGACCGTCCACATCTTCCGGCTGCGTATCTGTTTTTGACAGCATGCTTTCTGTAAGGGTCATCATGGAAAGTTTGCCGTTTCTTGATATTTCAAGAGAATCAAGTGCCAGGTTCAGAAGTTTGATGCGCCCCAGAGAGTATGTGCCATAAACATTCTGCGCAACAATATGGGGATCTACGCCAATAGATACCATTTCCTCACATATGGCAAATGAATCCATGTTTGTATTTGAAAACCTGAATGATCCGGTATCGGTCAATATCCCTGTATAAATTGAAAATGCAATATCTTTATCAATACGGCCACCAAGTACTGTTATCAATTTATAGATGAGTGCGGTGGTAGCACATGAATCCGTCTCTACAAACTGGTATGTTCCAAAATAGCTGTTGGTAATATGATGATCAATATTAATGATTGTCGGCACCCTGCCAACAAGTTCATCCATTTTGCCGATTCGTTGAAGACTGCCACAATCAAGAATAATTGCCGTATCATACTTACTTATACTATCAATTGTGCTGACAACACGTTCAGTTCCGGGTAAAAACCGATAAATCGCCGGAATGGGACTTTCACAATACAGGGTTGTTTTTTTATTAATCGCTTCTAAAAAAAGACCCATGGAAATCAATGACCCAAGTGCATCACCATCCGGCTCAATATGGGTGGCAAGCAAAATTTGCTTACTGTTCTCAAGATGCTGTATGATTTTCTTCATCGTCTGCTTTAATAGTTTTAAGCACTGAATTTATATGTGCCCCGTAATCGAAAGACTTATCATAAAAAAATTTTATCTGTGGCATATAACGCAAGCCCAATTGTTGGGCAAGTTTACGTTTTATAAATCCCTTAGCACTGTTAAAACCTTCAACTGCCTCCTTGTTCTTCTCTTTGTCATTTAAAATATAATATATGTATGCCAGTTTCAAATCCGGGGCCATCTGAACATCAGTAATTGTAGCTGTCTCAAGCCGCGGATCCTTAATCTTCTTTTTTAATAAATCAGACAGCACTTTCTGTATCTGACCGCCCACTCTGTCTGATCGTTTGAAGGGCTTCTGCTTCATAGATTGATAATCTCCATACCGGTGTCAATAATTTCACCCAATCCCAACGTCTCTGTAAAATTAAATATTTTATCAATTTTGGAATTAATGACCGTACGGTCGTTTCCTGTAAGCGCAAACCCTATTTCAGCCCTTTGATGAATATCATTTGCTCCCACTTCTGCAACAGACGCATTGAAATTATTCCGAATCCGTGCAACGACGGATTTTATTATTTTACGTTTACCCTTCAGGCTATTGCACCCATGAAGCCTGAAAGTAATGAGACCAACCCCAACGACCATATTGTTATGATCCACAATAAATACTTCCTGAACCGGCTAACTGACCAACCGGCGAACATATTACTCAAGTGCGGGTTTTATTTCTTCCATATAATAACACTCAATGACATCTTCAACTTTTATATCATTGAAATTCTCTATGCCGATACCGCACTCATAACCAGATGGTACTTCTTTGGCATCGTCTTTGAATCGTCTGAGTGAAGCGATCTTACCATCATATATAATAATGCCATCCCTCAAAAGACGTACATTCTCACCGCGCTCGATTTTGCCGTCTGTCACATAAGAACCTGCAATCGTACCTTTTTTGGGAATAACAAAGACCTCCCTGACCTCTGCACGGCCAAGAATTTCCTCTTTAAATGTTGAATCCATTAATCCAACCATGGCGCCCTTGAGGTCCTTTATGGCATTGTAAATAATATCATAAAAACGCATATCAACGTTTTCTTCTGCAGCTATACTATGAACTTTAGAACTCGGACGGACATTGAAACCGATGATGATGGCATTGGAAACCGTTGCCAGTGAAACATCAGACTCGGTAACGGTACCGGTTGCCGAATGCACAATATTAATTTTTACTGCATCACCGGAAAGCTTTGTCAGAGAATCTTTAAGTGCTTCAATAGAGCCCTGAACATCTGCCTTTATTATCAGATTCAGATCCTTGATATCACCTTCCGCCATTTGTTCAAAAAGTCCCTCAAGACTCATCCGGCTGTTTTTTGCCAGTTCAGTTGCCCGCTGCTTTTGTGTCCTGTATGCACTGACCTGCTTTGCGTTCTTTTCATCATCCAGCGTAATAAACTCATCGCCTGACAATGGAACACCGGAAAGACCGAGTATCTCTACAGGTATTGAAGGACCGGCTTCGTTCACCTGAGCCCCTTTATCGTCAAGTATTGCCCGGATTTTACCATAGTGAACGCCGCAAACCACAGGTTCTCCGGCATGTAATGTCCCTTCCTGGATCAGCACGGTTGCGACAGGTCCCCTGCCTGAATCAAGCTTGGCTTCAACCACATGCCCGGCAGCAAGTTTATTCGGATTTGCTTTAAGCTCAAGCACTTCTGACTGGAGAAGAATCATGTCAAGAAGGTCATCGATTCCCTCTTTCTGTTTTGCAGATACATTTACAAAAATGGTGTCCCCCCCCCACTCTTCGGAAACAATGCCATATTCAGAAAGTTCACGTTTCACACGCTCCGGCTCAGCTTCTGCTTTATCAATTTTATTCACCGCTACGATGATCGGAACATCAGCGACCTTTGAGTGGTTAATGGCCTCAATTGTCTGGGGCATGACCCCGTCATCAGCAGCAACAACCAGAATAACAATATCGGTTATCTGAGCTCCCCGGGATCGCATGGCAGTGAACGCTTCATGGCCTGGTGTATCCAGAAACACGATCTGTCCTTTGTCCGTTTTGACATTGTAGGCACCGATATGCTGCGTAATGCCACCGGCTTCACCACTCGTTATGCTTGATTTACGGATGACGTCCAGCAGGGAGGTTTTACCGTGATCGACATGCCCCATAATTGTAACCACAGGCGGTCGTTCAACCAGTTTGCCTTCATCATCTGCTTCTGTCTCTATCTTTAATACGGCTTCTTCCTCAAAAGATGCCCTTTCCACTTCATATTCAAATTCAGCGGCAACCAGAGCAGCTGTCTCGAAGTCAATGGTTTGATTCACCGTTGCCATAACACCCATCGACATCATTCGCTGAATCATTTCATTTGCTTTTATGCCCATTCGCTTGGCCAGTTCAGCAAGAACAATCGTATCATCAATTTTAACCCGGCGTTTGATAGCCTTTGGCGTTGTTATCTGCGTTTTCTGCCCGACATCGTGCTTTTTTCTGGCGCCCCGGCGGCCCTTCCGGCCACGACCGAATTTGTCATCATATAATGCTTTGCCTTCAACGACCGATTTTCTTCTGAATGAAATTTTTTTCTTGGAAAACTTTTTATCCTTTTCCGGTGCCTCTACTACCGTTTTTTTCCTTTTTTTGTGTTTCTTCTTCTCTTTATCAGGAGATTTTTTTGCAAGGTCTTCGCCTTTTTTCTTTTCAACTTTTTGGGGAAACAGATTTCTTTTTTCTTTATCTTTTTTCTGTTCTGAAGGCTTTTTCACCGGAGCTTCGGGCAGTTTAATAATTTTTGCCGCAATATGTTTTTTTGCTTTTTTAGCTTTTTTAGCCGGTTTCTTTTCTTTAGCAGGCTTTTCCGGTTTTTCCGGCTTCAGTTTTATCACTTCAGCCAGTTTTTCATCAGACTCCGGAGCTTCCTCTGCTTTTGGTTCAACAGGGTCTTCTTTTTCTTTCAGCTTCTTTTTTTTGGTAACTTTCTTTTTCCCTTTTTTTTCTAACGACTCAACAGCAACTTCTTCTACTGGTTTTTCTTCCTTTGACTCCTCTTCAGATAGAATCTCCGGTTCAGGAGGCGGCGGAGACGTCTTTACAATTTTTTTCCGCCTTCGAATAACAGTAGGCTTAATACGCTTTACTTCAATACTGTCAGTATTGTCAGTATTGTCGGTCGATTTTGCTCCGAGAAGATTTTCCCGAATTCTCTGAACCATTTCTCCATCCAGAGAATTCATATGGCTTTCCACTTCAATATCCATATGACTTATCTTCTCAAGGAGCATCTTGTTTGTCATATTAAGCTCCCTGGCAAGTTCATATACTCTGATTTTTGCCATCCATCCTCCTTAATCTATCTCATCATCATCAGATTCTTTCTGAGCATCCAAATCCTCAGGGGCCTGTTCTTCATCTACCTCTTCACCGGATTCTTTCTGAACATCCAAATCCTCCGGGGCCTGTTCTTCATCTA
>JAUXDD010000199.1 GCA_030618465.1 Desulfobacteraceae bacterium | reverse complement strand
CAATGTTGTTGACTTAAGAAAAAAGTTCATTTGAATTGTGTTTTTTTCATTTTAATGAAAGCCGTTAAATCCCCCCCGGCCCCCCTTTACGAAAGGGGGGAGAAAAACTTCCCCCTTTGAAAAGGGGGATCGAGGGGGATTTTAAAAATTGACAGAATTCCTTAAGTCAACAACATTGAGGGCCGGGGTGAGGGTGAATAAAATTGAATGATACCTGATGCAGGTTGCAGGATTCATGATACGGGATTAAAATTAATCATTGAAAAGGTTTATTTCATTACAACACCTGCATCTTGGATCTTGTTTCCTGTATCATGCACGCTATTTGTAAATACATAAAAACCCGTATCATCTTAAATTAACAGGGATCAGTAGCTCTGAGCTTTTAATCCACATTCATCATTTCAATACTGTCTTTTTGTTGGAGCACATTCTGCATCCACGCATCATCCTCTTTTAAATAAATGCCTGCCAGGCGATTGAATTCCAGTGCCTGCTTTGCATTATCCTTCATGATCCAGGCTTCCGCCATATAGTAGTAATTTTTTCCGGCTGCCGGATTTAAACTGATGGCTCTTTCCAGCGTGCGGATGGCATAATCCGGATTTTTCTGATCAAGAAGAGATTGTGCCTGTTTTGTTATCTGGAGAGAGGCCAGCATGCGGGCATCCTGGTTCTTTTTGGCAAGCATCTGCCGGGTTTGCTCGCCGTCAGATTTTTCAGCCTTAGAACCGGGGGATTTGCTTTCCCCAGGCGGCAGCGTAGCCACTTTTGCCATGCAGCCTGAAATGCAGATAAAAACAACGGCAAAAAATATCGTATACAGTCTAATCATTGGTAAATATTTTTTTTATCCCCTTAATAATCGTATTAATAGCCCCTGCGGGCGGATGAATGTGGCAATCTTTTTCCGGCACATTTTCTTCCAGGAAAAATTCTTCTGTGGGATTCGGGCATTTTCGTTTACCGGCAAGCAAGCCGCTCTCCGGGCAGATAACCTGTTTTACTATTCCCGGCGGAATCTTAAACCAGTTTCCGGAAACATGCTGTGGAATGGCATTCATCAAATCCGCCCAGATAGGCAGTGCCGCTTTTGAACCGGTGGTAAAAATGGAGTCACCATTATCAAACCCCACCCACACAAGCGCGAGAATATCCGGGGTATACCCCACAAACCAGGCATCCCTGTAATTATTGGTTGTTCCTGTTTTTCCGGCAACCGGCCAGTTCACCCCCCTGTATTGCAGGGAACGCGCTGTCCCCTCTGTTACGGCGCTTTTCAGCATGGAAGTTATCATAAAAGCTTTAGCCGGCGAGGTCAACTGTTCCACATTCATGAGCCGTCTTTCCAGAATGCCCCCGTCTATATCTGCCACCTCTTTTAAAGCCAGCGGATAGGGCTGCACACCGTCAGCGGCAAATATGCAGAACGCCCTTGCAAGCTCTATGGGCACCACTTCAATGGCGCCCAGTACAAGAGACGGATAAGGTTTAAACGGAGTCGAAAAATCAAACCCATTGATTGTTTCAACAATATTGTCCAATCCGATTTTAAACGCCAGATCCACAGTGGCCAGGTTATATGACTTTTTCAATGCGGTTCTCATGCTCACATTTTGTTCCGACGCCTGATCAAAATTTTGAGGTTCCCACTCTTCTCCCTTAAAGTGAAATGTTCTTGGCTCATTGGAAAGAATGGACGCGGGTGTGTAGACGTCAAGGCTGCTTAAATATACAAACGGTTTAAATGCACTTCCGGGCTGCCTTGTTGACCGGGTGGCGCGGTTAAACTGGCTGACACTGTAATCCCTGCCACCGACCAGAGCCATAATATGACCGGTTTTGGGCTGCATGACAATGACGGCGCCCTGCAATCTCTTTTCAGGACATTCCCGATTAAGGCCGGGAATTGACTGCTCCAGATGTTTCAACCCCCGTGCCAGTGCCTGTTCGGCAGCCATTTGAACCTGGGTATCCAGTGTGGTATATATGGCCATTCCCTTGCCGGCCAGGGATTCAGGCGGATACAGGATTTTAAGCTGTTCTGACAAATAATCTATGAAATACGGGGCTTTCCTGCCATAGGTCTTATAACCCACGGTGGTTACAGATTTTTTTAATTCTTCTTCAAGTATTTTAGAAGGAAGCCACCCGTTTTTATGCATTGCCTGAAGCACCCGGTTTCTTCTCTCCCGGCACAGGGTACTGTTCGTATAGGGTGAATACCGATTCGGCGCTTTAATGATACCTGCGATCATTGCCGACTCAGCTATGGAAAGCTGATTTACCGGTTTTCCGAAATAAAAATCTGAAGCCTCTCCAACCCCGTTCACGGACACGGAACCTTTCTGGCCAAAATAGATTTCATTCAAATAAATTTCCAGAATAACATCTTTTTCATACATAATCTCCAGAGTCACGGATATCAAGGCTTCCTGAAGTTTTCTGGAAAACGTTCGCTCCGGGGTTAAAAAATAGTTTTTGGCCAGTTGCTGGGTCAGGGTGGAACCGCCCTGACGGATTTGTCTTTGACGCAGGTTCATGTAGAATGCCCTGAGAATGCCCAATGGATCAATTCCATAATGCGTATAAAACCGGCTGTCTTCAGCAGCCATAACTGCATGTATGAAATGCGCGGGAACATCATCAATGGAAACCAGCTGACGCTGCTCTCTTCCAGGCCCGAAAAACATCATCATTTTCTCCGGTTCCAGCTCAAGCAGCGGCAGTGGTCCTTTTGTGCCAAGGCATACGATAGATTCGATGATGTTTTCACTGTATGTTATTCGAACAGGGAACCCTTTTCGTTCAATACCCGGAATGGACAGATCATTGAGAAAAATATCAATGAAAGCTGCCGAGGTGTTCATTTCTCCTTTATGGGCGGGTGCGGATGATACGTTTCGATAGCCAAGATCTTCAATTTTTTTTTGCAATGATGTCCGGTTAATTTTCTGGCCGGGATATAAAAGCGTAATATCTGAATACACCGTTGATGGAATCTGCCAGCGCTGTCCGGAAAAACGGTTATTAATCCTGACGGCAAGATACAGACTGTATACAGTCAATACAAAAAGGGTAAATATAAATAATACCGCCATCGACTTCAAAAATGGCCGGCGCCGTTTGTCTGAATTATGTTTTCTTTTTTTTTTCATTAAAATTTCAACGCATACAACCCATAGCCATCTTTTGAAATCAGCAGGTCTGAATAATCGTCAAAAAATGCCCTGATCATTCTTTTTTCTTTTTCATTAAAACCCGCGTTTACCCACTGGTTGAAAAGGCTGTAGCCAACGATCATATGGGTTATCCCCCTTTTTTTAAACCGGGTGATCATTTTTTCAGGTGAATCTACAGATCTTTTTTTAATTATTTTTTTTATCAGGCTAAAACTGCATATCATTCTCCTGTCACTGTAATATTGACGATTGCCTATAAAAACGCCCAGAATCACATCATTTTCGGCCAGGTTTCTGTTCGCATACTGTATCACGGAATATTCCGGGCGATACTTCCGGATATAGTCATCTCTGCCGGTTTCCCCGCTGATATAGCTGAAAGGATCCACATGACGGAACTGATCAAGAATATACAAACCATTCATACTGATCATAACAGTAAAAACAGCGACCACCGCCCCCTTGCCGAGTAACACCGAACTGCTTTTCGACACCCTGTCAAATAATTTACAAAGTCCGAACATGGAAAGAACAACAAGCAGCGGGATGACAGGAGCCACATACCGTATCCGCATATCTGTCTGAAAAAAAGCATACGTCAGAAACAGAATGACAAAAGCAGCCAATATTTTTTTTTCGGTTTTCACTGTAGATACATTTTTATTAAATCCCAAAAACCCAAAAAACGGCAAAATAAAAAGGAACGGATTCAGCCGGCCGTCAAAGTATCTTGGATCACCATCCTGCCCCTGAAAGAAAATCCTGGCCGGTATCAATGCTGTCTGCCACCAGGTTTCGTTATAGATCATTTTCCGGATGGAAAAATGACCGAATTTTCCTGAATCCTTTTTTTTATCTTTTTTTGCAGTCTGTTGCGGTTGTGAAGGGCTTATATTTTTTTGGGGTGACGCGGGATTGAATACATTTTGGTAAAGCGGATACACCGGGTTTGCCTTCCACATACAGTTTCTGATCATCCAGGGTGAAAAAAGCAAAAGTGATACAGCAAAAAAAACCACGCTGTAGGCGATAGCTCTCCCCTGCCCCCGGTTTTTCCCCTGTTCTGACCGTATATAGATAAAAGGTACAAACAGGGCCAACAGGAAAAGTACGATCATCCCATTGTATTTTGTACCCAGGGCAAGACCGCACCACACTGCTGATATCACCAGATACGTATATTTAAACCCTTTTTCAATCCATTTCAGCATATATATAACGGCAGCAAACGTAAAGAAAACAAGCCCCAGATCCACATATACGGTTATTGACAGTTTGACAATAACGGGAATGGAAAGAAAAAAAACAGCCCCGGCAAGGGCATATCTTATATGCATGCGTTCTTTTAAATAATTAAAAATAAGAATCGCCGTGAGCAGTGCAAATGAGAAATGAATGAATTTCGGTATAATATCAGTATTAAAATATAATGGTATCATGTACAGGAGATCCAGGTTCATGGGGTAATATGAAAATTTTATGGATGGTATTTCATACATACCGCCATGGTTCACATATAATTTGGGAACAGTCAGGTGATGGGTGAGCGCATCCCTGCTCACAGGCGGGACCCATGAAAGTATGATAACAGAGATGATGACTGCACCTAACAGCCCCACAAGGATATAAAGGCACAGCGATTCTGAAGCAGGTCTTTTTAAAAAAGAGGTCATAAATTATTTTAATACGTTTTTAATATATCAGGGGGTATCTGCCCTGAATACACGTTATCGTTAATTAAATACGCGGGCGTTCCTGAAATCCCCAGTTTTATCCCCTCGCTGATATCACGGGCCAGGCGGTTACGATATTTTCTATCAAAAAGAGCCCGTGATGTTTCTTTTGGATCAAGCCCGGCTCTTTTTGCCAGGCCGGGTATGTTAATCGACTGTTTTTCCAGTGCAATTTCAAACAGGATATCATTCATCTCCCAGAACCGGTTCTTTGTTGAGGCAAAAATGGCAACCATGGCCATTGCCCCGGAACCAATGTACAGCGGTTCCTTAACAATCGGATTTACTTTGTTGTCCAGAGGAAAATGGTGATGTACCAGCCTGATTTTATCCGGATTCCCATTAATGAGCTGCCTGAGGAAAAAATGCATTTTTTTGCACTGGAAACACTGGTAATCGGTAAATTCCGTTATAACCAGTTCAGGATTTTCAGCACCGATCCACGGGTGCCCGTCTTCTGTCAATCCACTTGCAATACTGGCCGATATGGGCGGCGGGGACGAAAAAAGCCAGTAGGAAGGAAACCCTATTAACATGAGCACTACCGCACCAGTCAGGGGTGTAAACAGTAATAAACCCTTCTTTTTGTTTTCCAGTAAAAATAAAACATCCTGTTTTGTCCCATTTATGATTCCTGCAATTTGATACCGTTTCCTGACAAGCCATGTAAAATACAATAAAAAAAGGTTAACCCCATAGCTGAAAATGCACATGATGCAGTAGCTGTGAATATAATATGTGGAAATAATGGCCAGCACCAGGCTGTAGAGGCTGAAGGCAAACGATATCAGCAGCATAATCGTCCATGCATGCTTTTCCTCTTTATGCCTCATCCATGCAAACGGCATCAGAAGCAGGAAAAAGGTATAACCGACGATCCCCCATACAGGAACGGGCACACCAAAAAATATGGAATACGGACTCTGTGAAA
>JAUXDD010000238.1 GCA_030618465.1 Desulfobacteraceae bacterium | reverse complement strand
AAAAAAACTTGACATCCATTCCGGCATGCTTGTATTATGCACAAATATTGGATAATAGTAACTATGATAAAAAATAAAAAACAACTCAGTACAAATATTGAATTTAAAAACTGGTGGCGCTGGTGGGCTTATACTGTGGGAGATGCCTGCGTGGTCACGTCAGCTTGAGTTGATTAAGCTAAAAATAAAGGCCGTGGGCGGTTCTGGCTCCCACGGCCTTTTTGTTTTATAAAGGGCCGTGGAAATTTTCACTGCCCTTTTTTTATATGAAATGAGGTTAAATGATGCTGCTAAATAAATTCCCGAACAAAGAACAGTTCTGCAAGCTGGCTGAAAAGAATAATGTCATCCCTGTGTGTGTTGAAATTCTGGCAGATACGGAAACACCCGTATCCCTGCTGGAAAAATTCTACAATGATAAAAAACAGGGGCCGGTATTCCTTTTTGAAAGTGTGGAAGGCGGTGAACGATGGGGACGATACAGCTTTTTAGGCACGTCTGCGCGAAGCCATATCCGGGTGTTTAAGGATACGGTTGAAATTCAGGAAAACGGTGACCGGAAAGAGATACCCCACAATGGCGAACCTTTAAGCGTACTAAGGAAACTCATGAGTCAGTATCAGCCTGCTGAAGTAAGGGGGCTTCCACGATTCTGGGGGGGGATGGTCGGGTATTTTACATATGAAATGGTTTCTTTTTTTGAGGCAATTCCCAATCAGTTGCCGGATGACCAACCTATTGCCAATTTTATTATACCGGACGAATTACTGATCTTCGACAATATCCGTAATACACTCATGTGTGTTGTCACAACGTTTCCAGATAAGGAGAAAAGTGCTGAAACAGCATTTCATTCTGCCAGGGAAAAAATTGATGTCATGTTAAAAACCATGGCCCGGACATTAATTGAGGATAGTGCCTGTGATGGGCAGACTGCGTATCGGTTAAATCCGGTAATCGAAGAAGAAGCGTATCGGTCAAACGTTAAAACTGTTAAGCAGTACATTCAGGCCGGCGATATAATACAGTCGGTCATTGCCCAGCCGTTTGTATGCGATGTCGCACCGGATTTATGGACGCTTTACCGGGCACAGCGGTATATTAATCCGTCGCCGTATCTGTTTTTCATGCACCTGGATGAAGTAGCCCTGGTGGGATCTTCGCCGGAGACAATGATTCGCCTGGAGAACGGGATTGCCAATCTTCGTCCCATTGCAGGGACACGGCCCAGGGGGGCAAACGAGCAGGAGGACAGGGTACTTGCTGATGAACTGCTGAAGGATGAAAAAGAACGTGCCGAACATCTGATGCTGGTTGACCTGGGGCGAAATGATCTGGGGCGGGTTGCAGAAACAGGATCGGTCCAGGTGACCGATCTGATGATTGTGGAACGATACTCCCACGTAATGCATCTGGTTTCCAATATTACATGTGACCTTTTGCCGGATTTTGATGCATGGGATCTTTTTGCCGCAACCTTTCCGGCAGGAACACTGTCCGGCGCTCCGAAAATACGGGCAATGGAAATTATCGCCGAACTTGAAAAAGAGCCAAGGGGGCCGTATGGCGGAGCCGTGGGATATATATCTTTTAACGGGAATATGGATATGGCCATTACCATACGAACTGCCTGTGTGGAAAACGGAAAGCTGGTGGTCAGGGCCGGTGCCGGTATTGTAGCCGACTCTGATCCGGAAAGAGAACGAATAGAGACGGTCAATAAGGCCATGTCCATCCAAAAAGCGTTGCAGCTCATCGAAGATGATATGGAGAAGGAGGGAGAATAATGATTGCAATGATTGACAACTATGACTCATTCACATACAACCTCGTTCAGTATCTGAGGCAGCTTGGCGCTCGTGTGGATGTCGTGCGAAATGATGCTGTGTCGGTTGAGGAGCTTCTTTCATGGAAACCTTCGGGAATTGTTATTTCACCAGGCCCGGGTCGGCCTGAGACAGCAGGGATATCGCTTTCAATTGTAGAGCGCGTGTCCGGACAGATTCCCATACTTGGTGTGTGTCTTGGCCATCAGACCATCGCCCAGGCATTTGGTGGAACAATTATTTCTGCAAAACGGTTAATGCACGGGAAAACTTCTGAAATAACTGCCGACGGAGAAAAACTGTTTAAAGGAATTAAGAAACCGTTTACAGCCATGCGTTACCATTCTCTGTCCGTATCCAGGGAGAATTTGCCGGACTGCTTTAAAATCAGTGCAGAGTCAGAAGACGGTGAAATCATGGGGATTCGCCATAAGGAACATGCGACAGAAGGGATTCAGTTCCATCCTGAGTCAATCATGACACCAAAGGGAAAACGATTGCTGAGGAATTTTTTACAGAGTACGGGTGATGAATAAGGAGGGGAAAACGATTATGTTTCGTGACAATCTTAACAAAATTATTCAGGGGAACAACTTGAGTGAAGCTGAAATGTCTCAGATGATCACAGACATTTTTTCAGGTGAGATTACCGATGCACAGATTGGCGCGTTCATGGCGGCACTTGCCACAAAAGGTGAGACCTTTGAGGAGCTGGCAGGGGCGGCCAGGGCCATGAGAAAGAAGGCACTGCGAATTCAAACATCAGCCCCGACTGTGATTGATACATGCGGAACCGGTGGGGACGGGTTAAAAACATTTAATATTTCAACCACAACCGCCTTTGTCGTGGCCGGCAGTGGCGTAACGGTGGCCAAACATGGAAACCGATCCATTTCAAGCCAGTGCGGCAGTGCGGATCTGCTTGAAGCCCTGGGTGTAAAAATTGATACGGATCCGGAGGTCGTTGAAGAGGCGGTCAATGAAATCGGCATAGGTTTTCTTTTTGCGCCGGTATATCACGGAGCCATGAAATATGCCGGAAAAGCACGAATGGAAGTGGGCATCCGGAGCATATTCAACATGCTGGGACCATTGACCAATCCGGCCGCAGCCAATTGTCAGCTCCTGGGAGTGTTTGCACCCGAACTGACGGAAATGTTTGCCAATGCCCTTCGCCTTCTTGGGACGAAAAGAGCATTTGTGGTCCACGGCCACGATGGGCTGGATGAAATCTCCGTGTGTGCTCCCACCCGGGTTTCCGAACTCAGGGACGGTCTTATCAATACTTATGATATCAATGCTGAACAGTATGTTGGAAAACTGGCGGAACCAGGCGATCTTGTTGGCGGCAATCCCTCAGAGAATGCTGAAATAACGAAAAAAATATTAAACGGAGAAAAGGGGCCTAAACGGGATGTGGTCGTGCTGAATTCTGCTGCCGCTCTTGTTGCGGCAAGTGTAGCCGGGGATATTAAAGAAGGAATCGGTCGTGCTGAAGAGTCACTCGACAGCGGTGCTGCAGTTAAGAAAATGGCTGAGCTGGTTGAATTCACCAGGGACAACGGATAATGGGAAAAGACTTTTTAAAGGTCATTGTTGACCATAAAAAAGAAGAAGTCGCAGCATCAAAGAGACGTGTTCCTGAAAAAACGTTGAGGGACGATGAGCGCGTCCGGCAGCAGCGGCGGCCCTTTATAAAAAATCTGGAGCATCCCGGCCCCGCGGGAATAAATATTATTGCGGAAGTCAAGCGTGCATCGCCTTCAAAGGGAGATATCCGCCCCGATCTTGATCCGGCCGTGTATGCAGCCGCATATGATAAAGGGGGAGCAGCTGCCATTTCAGTGTTGACAGATCAGAATTTTTTCAAAGGAAGTTCGCATGATTTGATAAAAGCACGGGCCGCAACTGACCTGCCGGTGCTTCGTAAGGATTTCATGATCACATCATACCAGATTTACGAAGCTGCTGTCATGGGAGCAGACGCGGTTCTCCTTATCGTAAGAATCCTCTCAAAAGAGCAGTTGCGGGACTATCTGCTGCTTTGTGATGAACTCCGCCTGGATGCACTGGTTGAAGTCCATTCAGAGGATGATCTTGCTTCAGCTTCACTGGCAGGTGCCCGGCTTATCGGAATTAATAACCGGAATTTAAGCTCTTTTAAAACTGATATAAAGACGGCCATGCACATGGTTTCCCAATTTGAACCGCACCAGATTCCTGTGGCGGCAAGCGGAATCAGCGGGCGGGCGGATATTGAAAAAAATCTGGAAGTCGGGATTTATAATTTCCTGATCGGCGAAAGCCTGGTGAGGGCGGATAATACAGTTGCGTTTATTCAGTCTCTTGTAAAAGGTAAAGGCTAATACTTCAATCAATAAAATGCAATTTTTTAAATAGAATGGATACTAATGATCAGCAAAATATAAAAGGTACTCCGTCCAGACCCCAGGTCAAAATATGCGGCCTGACAAGGGTGGACGAAGCCCTGGAGTGTGCTGAACTCGGGGCAGATGCCATAGGGTTTGTATTTTTCCCCAAAAGCCCCAGAAATGTTACTGATGATCAGGCAAAAGAGATCATCACGGCACTTCCTGTTGACGTAAAAAAAGTCGGGGTATTTGTAAATGAATCGTTTTCGTATATAATGCATAAAGTTGAACACTGCCGTTTAAATGCCGTGCAGCTTCACGGTCAGGAATTGCCTGAACTGGTTAAACGGCTTTCCGGTGAAGACTTAATTGTGATCAAAGCCCTGTTTTCCGGTGGAAAGCCGTCATTTGAGGAAGCA
>JAUXDD010000125.1 GCA_030618465.1 Desulfobacteraceae bacterium | reverse complement strand
TGTCCAATTTCTGCGTCAGGCTCAAATTTTAATCCTCGAAATATTAAATATATTCCTCCGGTTAAAATTTTCGCCTTCCTTGAAATTGAACAAACTATCTCATTTCTGGATGGACACTAGTTATGCAATAACCTAACCGGACATTACTGATTTTTTTAAGGAATTTTGGGAAACTGCCATTGTTTTTTGCTTGACACCCGTATATTTTAAACGTAATCTTTAAAAATGGCGGATAAAAAAAGGCTCTTAGCTGAAAAAATAAAGATATTGCTGCAAATGTTTCCAGCTGTGGCCGTGATCGGGCCCAGGCAATGTGGAAAGTCGACACTGGTTCAGGCTGTGGCTCCGGATTGGAAGTATTATGATTTGGAACGTCCTGACGACTATCAGCTTATTACAGGTGATCCCCTTGGGTTCTTTAGTCGACAACGCGACAAAACCATTATTGATGAGGCGCAGCAGTTTCCCGATTTGTTTAAAGTTTTTCGAAATGTTATTGATCAGGACAGGAAGGCCAGTGGCCGTTTTCTTTTGACCGGGTCAAGTTCTCCTGAAATCGTTAAAGGCCTGTCGGAGAGTTTGGCCGGCAGGATTGCGACTATAGAGCTTTGGCCGTTTAAAATGGTGGAATTTTACGAGAAGCCATTACCGGACATTTATAATCTGCTTATCGATAGAACGACATCTTTGGCTCAGTTATCTGAACTGGAAACCGACCTTTCGATTTTGCAAATTTATGAACATTGGTTGTTGGGTGGTTACCCTGAGCCAAGAATAAAAGGTCAGGTGAACCCACTTTTTCACGGCCTGTGGATGGATGAGTATTTTGCCGACTATATCCGCCGGGATATTCAGCGCCTTTTTCCCGGTATTAACACCCATAAGTTTCGGCTGTTCATTCAGAGTCTTTCCTATCATTCGGGAAAGATAATTAACCAGTCAGTAATTGCCCGGGCTCTGGAAGTAAGTTCCGTTACAGCTAAGGAATATTTGGGAATTCTACATAACACCTTTGTTTGGCGCAATCTTCGAAGTTTTGAGAAGAACAGCTTGAAGCAGATTCAGAAAATGCCCAAAGGTTTTTTTAGGGATCAGGGTATTCTTCACCATCTTTTAAAGTTAGATGACCTTGATCAACTTCTGGTTCACCCGGCGGCGGGTGCTTCTTTTGAATCCTTTATTATTGAGGAAATAATCAGGGGATTTCAATGTACCCTAAAGGCTGGTATTGATTTTAATTTTTACAGAACACGTGACAAATCTGAAATTGACCTGATTGTTGATGGCCCTTTCGGGCTCATCCCCATAGAAGTGAAGTTAGGAACGAAGCTTAATCAACGTATGCTCGGACCGCTGAAGACCTTTTTAGAAGAGACAGGCGCCCGGTTTGGGCTTTTAGTAAATAATTCCGAAAAAATTGAAATAGTAGCAGATAAAATTATCCAGATTCCAGCTTTATATTTTTAATATAAAGGCCATCCGATGTCTGAAGATAAACAAGAACGAAACAACACCCCCGGTGGCAGTTTCCCGTGACCGGCAATGTTTTTTTTGATCCGCTCCTTGATTCCCTGGAGATCCTTACCCGTTTGCATGGCACCCCCCTACAGTGCCGAGTCTGTGAAAGCAGTAATGCCCCTGGTGGATAATAAATTCACCTTTGAATTACAGACTGCTTTCTATCCGGATTCTGTCTTCAATGATTGATCCCAGTTTGACATTCAACTGGTGTTGCTGCTTTTTCCCCCAGTTCACAAGTATTGCCGGTGGAATATCAACAAAAAAGAGGCCGGGTTGGATAAGCAGTGAATCCAGGCTTGACTCTTCTTCTATCTGGCCGTATCGCTGGGTGCTGTCAAGTACAAAAGGAGATTCGTAAAATTCTCCTGTGGCCAGGAAAACCCGTAAAACAATGTGACGCAGGGGCTGGCCGAGGCAGTTGCCGATCGCGTTGGGCTTTGTGAAACAGATAATTGAAGGGGGTTTGTGATTCGGCGAATTCCAGTGACCAGTAGAGCCGAGATACAATCCTTTTTTTATCAGGCCGAAGATATTGAGCTGGACCGCATTTGTAATCAGGGGCAGATCGTGCTTCCTGACGATTTTTATCCCAACCCTTTCAAGCCGCATTAGAAATTCAAGCAGCTTTTCCCTGTACAGGAAATGACTGATCAGGTGGTTTTTATCCCCGGGTATCATCGTCTTCAGTTTGCAGACGGTATTGAAAACTTCCTGGGAAATTGAAGGGATCGGCCATATTTCAAACAAATGCTGGAGACTACTCTCATATAAATTCTTTTTTGTTTCATCCAGCAGTTTGTGCGGTGTCCTTATGCCGAGGATGAGCGTTTTATTGGTATCTTCTGAAGAAACGATTGCCTCAGATTCCCTTGTCTGGCGCGAAATAAAAGCAAGGGTGGTTTCCATTACGGGTACGGAATTTTGTTGTTCAGTACAGATCATCCTGTACTCATTCATGATGATGTACATTTCATGATACAGATTGATGACTGCATGTTTGTTTTGTGAAAGCGTAACATTTTCATGGATAATTCTATGCATTATCCTTAAAATGTCTTCATTTTTTACGGCAATGAGAAGGCACCTGCCCACCCGTGCCATTTCATCATGCTGCTTGCTGATAAAACACTCGATAAATTTTTTTAAAAATCCGGGAATCTGATGATCTGCTTTTGGTATTTTACCTTCCTTTTTCAATTTTGTGATGGAATTACCGAACCATTTTTTAGCAGCCACAGTTTTATCTTTCTGCTTTTCAAACAGTATTTCGTGAATTTTGCGATAGACTTTCTGGAATGACGTCAACCAGGAAAAAACATATTCTTTCCGGGCTTCGTCCAGGCTAACACACAAGGATGTATATATGAAAATTGTTTCAATACGATAATTGTTTACAAGGAGTCTGCCGGCCCTGAATCGTTCTTCAATGGCAAAATGGTCCTGGTCCGGAATAATGATGAGCAGGGATTTGATAATCAATAAAAGCTCCGGTTTTTTTTCCTGGAAATAACTGAGAATGTGGCGCAGGTTCTGTGGATGGGCAGTTCGATCTTTATCCATGACAATTTGCAGCAGTTTGTAAGCAAGGAGAACGTCAAGAATATGTTTGACCGGTAAACGGACATTTTCAGGTGCCGGTCTCTCGTCCATAAAATCTTCAATATTTATAATCCGCTGGCCGATGTCTATATAGTTGTCAGTTTCAGGAAATTCCTGTAACAGCCTGACCTGGATATCTTCATTTCCCGGCGTTGACAGGATATGTATTGAATCTTTCAGCCTGGTTTTAATTGAAACGGTATTGAGCCAGTAAGCCCCGTCCTTATTATTTTTTTCACCGGATGAAAACAGGAATTGCAGGCCGTGATCATCTAAAGACCGGATGAACTGAAATAATTTTTCATAAAAATTCATGGGGTTGCCATTGCCTATCAGGGTTTAGTTGACAAATATCCATATGAAATTAACATACGGTATATATGAATTTTTTAACAATATACATATACCCTACATTATCACGGGTGGAAACGGGTTTCAAGTTGCTGAATTTAAAAGTTTCAATTGACACCGAATACAATAATTGGTAGCCTCAAAATTTTTTATATTAACTAAAATTTTTTATATAAGAATTTGATTTAATAATTAAATTTAGTGGGAAAATTAAGGAATATAATTGGGTATCAACCTGGAAGGCATTGTCATCATTGTCGGCAACTACGGAAGCGGTAAAACCGAAGTTTCCGTGAACCTTGCCGCACACCAGAAAAAAGCAGGTATAGATGTTCGTGTTGCTGACCTTGATCTGGTGAATTCCTATTTCAGGACACGCGAGGCACGAAAGGCACTTGAATCGCTTGGGATTGATCTGGTTTTACCGCCTGAACAATATCTGCAGGCCGATCTTCCGATCCTGAGCCCTCGTGTGGCGGGAATGATCATGCAGCCAAGCCAGTTAACCCTTATTGATGCGGGGGGCGATGATGTGGGGGCCACTGTACTGGCCGCCCTTGCCGATCCGCTGAAAGGGAAGACCATCCGTATGCTCCAGGTTGTCAATCCTTTCCGACCATTTACGGATACGGTCCAGGGGTGCCTGAAGATACGGAAGGCGATTGAGGCGGCTTCAAAAATACCCATAAACGGTATTATTGGAAATCCGAACCTTATTGATGAGACCACGGTGGATGATATTTACACCGGGTATGAATTTGTCAGGGGACTGTCTGAACAATGTGATTTGCCCCTTGAGTTTACAACGGTTCCCGGTGAATTGATTTCGACAGTGGATCTTCATCGGTTTTCATGTCCTGTTTTGCCGATACAGAGACAGCTTGTTCCACCATGGAAAGAAATTCGCCAACTGGGAACGGCAGTTTGATTTTAATAGCAAGGTAAGCGGTTCGTATATAATAAATTATTTGACCGGAGGTGTTGGAAAGTATGGCGTATAACTATTATATTGACATAGAAGTATGCAAAGGATGTGGGTTGTGTGTAACCGTATGCCCGAAGAATGTCCTGGAGATTACGGATAAGATTAACAAAAAGGGCTATTTCCCAGCATATCAGGCACGTCCTGAAGACTGCGTTTATTGTGCTACCTGTTGCAGAATGTGCCCTGATGTTGCAATAACGATTACAGAAGCCGCTGAAGAAGGCGCACAAGAAAAGGCATAAACGGAGGATGACTATGCGCAAGGTTTTAATGAAAGGAAACGAAGCCATTGGAGAGGCGGCAATCAGGGCCGGGTGCCTGAATTATTTTGCTTATCCGATTACTCCGCAGTCAGAGGTTGCCGAGTACCTGTCACACCGCATGCCGGAGGTTGGCGGTGTGTTTCTCCAGGGAGAGAGCGAAGTGGCAGTGGGTTACATGATATTTGGTGCTTCCGGATGCGGGGAAAGAGTTTTTACAACATCTTCAAGCCCCGGGATCAGCCTGATGAGTGAGGCTATCAGTTATATTGCCAGTGCCCAGTGCCCGGCCGTATTTGTAAATATTATTCGCGGTGGTCCCGGGCTGGGCGGTATTCTGCCGTCACAGGGCGATTATTTTCAGGCCACAAAGGGCGGCGGTCATGGTGATTACAGGCTTCTTGTTATGGCACCGGCCAGTGTCCAGGAAGCTGTTGAAATGGTGATGGAGGCATTCCCCCTTGCCGAAAAATATCGCAATCCGGTGATGATACTGGGTGACGGTCTTATTGGCCAGATGATGGAGCCGGTTGAGTTCCCGGAACATTTAAGCTCCAAACCGACCAATAAAGATGACTGGGCCACCACCGGCATGGATACGCGAAAGAGCGACAAACCGAATGTTGTCAAAACCCTTTTCCTTGATGCGAAAGTATTGAACAATTTAAACCTTACTTTAAAAGCCAAGTATGACAGAATGAAAAAGGAAGAAGTCCGGTACGAACCTTATAATATTGATTCTGATTATAAAGTTCTTATTGTCAGCTACGGTACCATGAGCAGGGTTTGCAAAACAGCCGTTGATAACCTGAAAGAAGAAGGATTCGAAGTCGGAATGATACGGCCGCAGACGCTATTCCCGTTTCCTGAAACAGCGATCAATGAAGCCGCCGGGAAAAAGAGCTGTAAAACAGTTGTCAGTATTGAGATGAGTATGGGCCAGATGGTGGAAGATGTGGAGCGAAGCGTTCTGGGCAAACGCCCGGTAGAATGGTATGGAAAATGCGGCGGCGAAGTGCCTACTCCTGAAGAGGTTATGGAAGTACTGAGAGAATTTGGCAAATAGTTTATCCTGCAAAACAGAGTATTCAAGAATTCAATATTCCTGAATTTTTATAAATTAAGGAGTTTAAATAATGGGAAAGACATTTGAAAAACCGGAAGCGCTTTCTGATGCACATACGCATTATTGTCCCGGATGCACGCACGGTATTATTCATCGTCTTGTGGCTGAAGTGATTGACGAACTTGGAGTCCGCAAACGTACGGTCGGCATAGCTCCGGTGGGATGCGCGGTCCTTGCGTATAATTATTTTACATGTGATTTCCAGGAAGCGGCTCATGGCCGGGCCCCGGCCATGGCGACGGGAATAAAAAGGGTCCGGCCGGACCTGATCGTTTTTACCTACCAGGGTGACGGCGATCTGGCGAGCATTGGCATGGGTGAGATTATACATGCCGCCAACAGGGGAGAAAAGTTTGTCACTATTTTTGTTAACAATGCGGTATACGGTATGACAGGCGGCCAGATGGCGCCCACAACCATGCCCGGTCAGCGGACCACCACGTCGCCGGCCGGACGAAATGTTGAAGAGGTCGGCATGCCGATTAAAGTGGCCAATCTTCTTGCAGCGCTTCAGACACCCGCCTATATAACACGGCAGTCTGTATTGAAGCCGAAACATATCATTCAGGCAAAAAAAGCCATAAAGAAAGCGTTTACATATCAGATTGAGAAAAAATGTTTCAGCCTCGTGGAAGTAATAAGCACATGTCCCACCAACTGGGGACTTACACCGGTGGAATCAATAAAATGGGCGGAAGAGACCCTGCTGCCATATTATGAACTGGGTGAATTAAAAACACCGGAGTAGTATCAAGGAGGAAAGAATGCAGAAAGAAGTTATGTTTGCCGGGTTTGGCGGACAGGGGATATTATTCAGCGCAAAAATACTGGCTCATGCCGCAATGGAAGAAGGCTATGAGGTAATGTGGATTCCTTCATACGGACCGGAAATGCGTGGCGGAACAGCATACTGTATGGTGATTATCAGCGAGAAACATATCGGGTCCCCGATTGTCAAAAACCCGATGCACCTTGTTGCCATGAACCGGCCTTCTCTGGAAAAGTTTGCACCTGTAGTGAAACCTGAAGGAATTGTTCTGATCAATTCAACACTGATACCTGTCCGTTCCGGTCGAAGCGATGTGGATGAACTGGTGATTCCGGTAAACGATATCGCCATAAAAGTGGGCAGTTTAAAATCTGCCAACATTGTAGCGCTTTCTTCTTTTGTTGCCAGGAGCAAGCTTGTTAAAATGGAGACATTGCGTCATTGTGTTGAAGAAGAATTTTCAAAAAAAACAAAACTGATACCACTGAACATGAAAGCCATGGAAGAAGGGGAAAAGGCGGTAGTGAATCTGAAGGAGTAAAAATGGTACGGACTGAAATATCACTTTTTTTGAAAAATGCCCCCGGTGAACTCGGCAGGCTTTCCTCGATGCTTCACAAAGCCGGGATCAATATTGACGCGCTGACCATCCAGGATGCATCCGCTTATGTTCAGGAGCTGTTCCAGGCCCGCGGAAAATCATTAAAAAGGATCGCGTCTGTTGCCAATTATAACTCCATACGAAAAGATTCTGCTGAATTTGCCCTGATCCGTTTTCTGGCAGACAATTCCGACAAAGCCATCGACCTGCTGTCAAAAAATGACTATGTTTTTGATATTATGCCGGTCATCACCATCGAGCTTGAAAACACACCCGGTTCCCTGGCAGAGGTAACGGAAAAATTTGGCAGGGAAGGCATCAATATCAACTATGTCTATGGCTCGGTTTCATCGTCTGATGCAAAATGCCTGTTTGTGTTCTGCCCGGAGGCTATTGATCTGGCTTCGAAGATCTTTCCTTAGCCATTTCAGGCTCAGGCCCTGTCCCTGCAATTTTTCAATAATAAAAAAAACTATAATCGGAATTTCCATTCTTTCACGGGTTTTTCCATCAGGCGTTTTCTTTTATTCACACAGGTAATGCAACTGCAGCCGTTCTCAAGGGGATGCCTGCCTTTTTTAGCCGCAAGTTCCATGGAGGCATCTATCATTTCGTAAATCCGTCTGCGTTCTGCCATGATTATTTGTCTTTTTACAGCATCGTGCGTCATAATGTATATTTTCCATTTTCAATGGCTTTTTCTTTATCAAGATATTTTTGAATAAGAGACTGTTTACCGAATTTATCTGCAAACAGAAGTATTCGTTCTATGTCTATAGGATTAAAGCGTTTTGGAAGGAGGTCATTGTTTAACAGATCAAAGCAGGAAGAAATATCTGCCTCATCCTGTGCATTTCTGTCGGGATTATTCGCCATGGCCATCAATTTCAATATTACATAATCCGTCGGTTGAACTACAGGGGTTATGGGTGAAAAAAAATCATCTATAATGATGCTTCTTTTTATAATGTCCCGTCCTTCATTGGTTTGTACAAGCATGAAGTCGACCTTTCCATAAACACCAAGTTCAGAATCAAATTGAGCAAAAACATCGCTTTTTTGAAAGCAAGTGTACCCCAGTTTTTCCATAATCAAGGAAATTTTGTACCAGTCTTTCTGATTTGCCAGAAGGTCAATATCAGAAGTATACCGTGGAAGTCCGAAAATACCTAATGCCATGGCCCCTATTAAACAGAAAGGGACCTCTTTTTCGGACAGCTTTTCCGAAATGATTAAAAGCATATTAGTGAGTTTGTCTGTATCCATGGTGTTTGTTGTGTTTAAAGATATTATATCTGTTTATTATAAAAAATCACCCCCACCCTGTTGATATGTTCTATCATATCTGCATCAGATATTTGCTTAAAGATAGAAATGTCAAAGGTGTAAGGTGAAAGCAGATCATCAAGTTCCAGGTCAATTTTGTGAATGAGCGAAAGATCTAAATTATTACCCTTCAGCGTTAAATCGATATCCGACCCCTTTTTAAAATTGCCCTTGGCCCGGGAACCGTAAAGAATGACCTGGTCTATTTGAGGATAGTTCGCAAAAATACCGTTGATTTGCTCAATTATTTCTTTTTTCAGTCCGAATTTCATTCTTCATTTAGCTCATTTTCTTTTATTGCAAGAAGCTTTGCCTGCAGTTTAAGAAACTCATTAAAATAATTGCTGATAATATCTGTTGCGATCTCATTCGCAGTTTCTTCATTATAGGTGTGTGATGTTAAAGTCCTGCTTTTTATCATCTTCATCCAGATATCACCATTCTCAATAAGTCCTCTTTTAAAA
>JAUXDD010000070.1 GCA_030618465.1 Desulfobacteraceae bacterium | reverse complement strand
GACGATTATACCCAACCTGTTTTTTGGGTCTTCGACGGTGGCATGTAATTTCAGTTAGTTAATCAATAAAAATTTAAAATGACAAAATACATTAAATCATCAATCTTACAGGGGGGCTCATGCTGGTTGTAATGAATAAAACGGCAACACAGGAAGAAATTGATAACGTTGTGGCTTGTATTGAAAAGAGAGGGTATACGGCCCGTCCAATTCCCGGCGGTGAAAGGGTCTCAATCGGGATATTGTACAATAAGGGGTCTGTTGATGCCTCTTTTTTCCGGGGAGTACAGGGAGTAAAGGACTTAATCCCCGTTACCCGCCCATATAAACTGGTCAGCCGTGAATTCAAACCGGAAAATACGGTGGTTAATGTTGGTGATGTATCGATAGGGGGTAAATCCCTGGTTATGATTGCTGGGCCATGTGCAATTGAAAGTGAAACTCAGGCTTTGACCATTGCCCGGCATGTAAAAAAAGGCGGTGCACAAATGTTTCGGGGTGGCGCGTTTAAGCCACGGACATCGCCTTATTCTTTCCAGGGGCTTGGTGAGGAGGGACTCAGGATTCTGGTAAAAGTGCGTGAAGAAACCGGCCTTCCGGTTGTGACAGAGGTTATGGATTATGAGACCTTTGATCTCGTGGAAAAATATGCAGATGTCATCCAGATCGGTACACGGAATATGCAGAACTTCAGCTTGCTGCGCAGGGCGGGACAGGCTGAAAAACCGATCCTTCTGAAACGGGGAATGGCGGCAACCATTGACGAATGGCTCATGGCGGCTGAATATATTCTGGAAGAAGGAAATCCGAATGTCATCTTATGTGAAAGGGGCGTCCGGACATTTGTGAATCACAGCCGCAATACACTGGATATTTCTGCGATTCCGGTTGTCCGAAAAGAAACCCACCTGCCCATCATCGTAGACCCAAGTCATGCAGCCGGTATTCGTGATCAGGTCATCCCGTTAAGCCTGGCTTCGGTTGCCGTTGAAGCGCATGGCCTGATCGTTGAAGTACACCATGCGCCTGATGAAGCGTTGAGTGACGGTGCCCAGTCCCTTTATCCGGATCAGTTTGAAGAATTATGCCGGAAGGCGGAAACGGTATTTAATATGTTTGATTCTAAATAAAAGTGCCTGAAGTTTATGTTATGAAAAAAAGGAAACGGAAGTTTGCGTTCCTTGAACCGTTTTTTGGTGGTTCCCATAAGGATTTTGCGGAAGGTTTGGTTGCCCATTCAAGCCATCAGATAGATCTTTTTACCCTGCCGGATCGATTCTGGAAATGGCGCATGCGCGGAGCGGCATTGTATTTTTATAATGAAATCTCCCATCTTGTCGATTATGACGGCATTATCACAACTGACCTGATGAGCCTGTCAGATTTAAAGACCCTGTGCGGATCATCATGCCCGCCATGCCTTGTGTATTTTCACGAAAACCAGCTTACCTATCCGCCGGCACCCGGCGAAAAAATGGATATGCAGTACGGATTTACAGATATTACAACCTGCCTTGCTGCTGACAGGATACTGTTCAATTCCGGTTATCACTTGAATGCCTTTATTGCCGGCCTGCCGGCGTTTATCGGAAAGATGCCGGAATATAAGCCATTGTGGGTGGTTGATAAAATTCGGGAAAAAGCTGATGTCTGTTATCCGGGATGCCATGTTCCTGCCGGGGAATTTGAGATTCCTGAGCCGGCGGGGAATTCCCCCATTATCATCTGGAACCATCGCTGGGAATTTGATAAAAATCCAAGGGATTTTTTTGATGCCCTTAAAAGGGTAAAACAAAAGGGTGTTGTTTTTCATATTGCCTTGCTTGGGCAGGTATTTAACGATGTGCCTGTTGAATTTCATGAGGCGCAGGAATATTTTGGCGACACGATTATCCGTTATGGACATGTGAAATCAAAGGCAGACTATGTTAAATGGTTGCAGAGAGGATCTGTTGTCGTCAGTACAGCTCTTCAGGAAAATTTCGGCATTTCCATGGTTGAAGCCATGCGTTACGGATGTCTTCCTCTTGCTCCCTGCAGACTTTCCTATCCTGAGATTATCCCATCAGACTTCCATAAGGACTTTATTTATAACAGCCAGGATGAATTGATTTCAAAGCTTGAAGATATCATTTTAAATTATTCAACCTGCCTGGAAAAAAGAAGATCTGTTTCAGATGCCATGAAATGTTTCTCATGGGAAAACAGGGTAGGGCAGTTTGACATGGAGCTTGACAGGCTGTTAATTTTTGACAAAAATAAAAAGTAGGCGTATATTAAAAAGTAATGAAAACAAAAAAAGTAAAGGAAAAAATAAATGTACGCTAAAATATCAAAAAAAGGACAGGTGACCATCCCCAAGGCAATCAGGGAAAAGCTGAAAATTGAAAATGAAGGCGGTATCCTGTTTGTTGTGGAGAATAATGAAGTAAAGATAAAAAGTGTTTCCGGGACCAATACGGATAAACTGGCAGGCAGTTTGAAGAAATATGTAAAGACATATACTCCGCTTGAAAAAGTGAGAAGTAAAATCCAGGGGAATATTGCAAAAGAAATTGCGGAAGAGACAAAGCTGAAAAACAGATAACCTAAATAGGAACCAGAAGTTATGAAACCATCGGGGAAAATTTATCTGGTAGACACAAATGTTATTTTACGATTCTTAATGGGTGACCATGAAGTATTCAGTCCAAAAGCGGAAACATTCATGGAGAAAATTCAAAAAGGCCGTATAAAAGCGGAAGTGATTACCCCGGTCATCATTGAATGCGTGTATGTCATGGAAAAATTTTATAAAATTCCAAGGAATGAAATTTCAGATACATTGACAGGCATTCTCACTTTTTCAGGTATTATAAATCCTGATAAACGAGTGCTGTTTATCGCGTTGATTGAATATGGAAATACAAAAATTGATATTGTTGATTGTCTGTTGGCTGCATTTTCAAACACTGAAAAAGTTATTGTGTCGTTTGACAAAGATTTTCATCGACTGAACTGCACTTACGAACAATTATGAGAATATGTTATATTGATATAATTGAGAAAAACCGCACAAGCCATGCTCCGGCAAGTTGATCTTGCGTATTTCGCCTGATCTTCATGCCGCAATTGCCACGGCAGCTGACACCCTGGATCAAGTTATTCATACTTAGGACTCGCACAAAAATAACTTCACATTTTATTTTTTTAAGATCATTGTACACCCGGATCAAACATATTTGCCACACAGTCAAGGAGTACATTCGGTTCAAACGGTTTGTTGATAAATTTTGAGCAACCCCTTTTTGAAAGTTGTGATTTCAATCTGTCATCAAGATATCCTGAAATTACAACAACCGGCAAAAAGCAACCCTGTTTTTTCAACAAATCAATTAATTCAATGCCGGTCATGGCTGGCATAAAAATGTCCGTAAGTATCAGGTCAAACTCTTCAAAGCCGGGTTTATTTTTTAACAGCTTATTTTTTGCTTCAAGACCATTTTTTACATCAAGAACCTTGTAACCCGCACTCTCCAAAACCGTAGAGAGCGAACGCCGCGTCTGGTCTTCATCTTCAACAACAAGTATCTGCTTCATTATTTCCCCCATCATTACAACTAAATCAGCAAGCATTATAATATTGCAAAGAAATAGAGCAAAGTGTGTGCCGTTTATGTAACGAGTTGAAAATTTGAAGTATATTAAAATATTGAGATGTGTAATATCGGCCGGAGATACAATAAAAAGTGTGATAAAAAATCCTGTGTGCTTGAAACGTATATATAATGTGTAACAAATGCACCATTCCAAATGTTGTGAACACAAAAAAAGTTGTAAAGACTTGCTGTCAAATTACTACCGCGTAGCCATTGACATGGCGCCATCAATATGAAATATTAATTGTTTGATTTTATATGGGAACAGGAGTGCGCAGCTTCTTCGGCACATATTAAATTCTGTGTATGATTTGACTGGTAAATACACAATGTCATTAACTTAATTTTGGGAGTGAATATATGTTAACTGCATTGGCAATTATGGGCATGTTTGGCGTTGTTATCGGCATCATTTTAGCTGCAGCATCAAAAGTTTTTTATGTGTATGTGGATCCACTGGTTGAGGCGGTTGATGAAGCTCTTCCCGGTGCCAATTGCGGTGGTTGTGGTCTGCCTGGGTGTTCATCCAATGCTGAAGCCATTGTTGCAGGAAAAGCAGCGCCGAATTCATGTGTGGCCGGCGGATCTGATCTGACTGAAATTATTGCCGGTATTATGGGTGTATCTGTTGAGGCAAAGGAACCGGATATCGCAAAACCGGGATGTACGTATGGTGTAGATGATGCTGATCTAAAATATTTATATAATGGTATAAAAGATTGCAGGGCGGCATCACTCCTTTCCGGTGGTATGAAGGTATGCGAAGTGGGATGTCTGGGATTGGGAACCTGCGCAAAAGTATGTCCGTTTGACGCCATAACTATGGGACCGGACAACCTTCCGGTTGTGGATGAAGAAAAATGTACAGGATGCGGAACCTGTGAAAAAGTATGCCCGAAGCACATCATCAATCTTTCTTCTGTAACCAGACGAATCATGCGGGAATATACTACCGAAGAGTGTACGACACCCTGCCAGAGAAGTTGCCCGGCCGGAATAAATATCAGCGAGTATATTCATCAGATTTCACTGGGTAATTTTGATCGTGCTGTTCAGGTAATAAAAGAACGCAATCCTTTCCCGACTGTTATAGGAAGAATCTGCCCGAGGCCCTGCGAGGAAGACTGCCGGCGCAAATATGTGGATGAACCGGTCGCTATTAATTTTCTGAAGCGTTTTGTGGCGGATTTTGAAAAGGAAAAAGGAGAACGAATTCTACCGTATAAGGCTCCTGAAACAGGTCGCAGGATTGCCGTTGTCGGTGGTGGGGTCGAGGGGCTGTCTACAGCATTTTTTGTTGCCCGACTGGGGCACGCATCCACTGTTTATGAGGCAACAACAGAACTTGGCGGTTTGTTAAGAAGTGCCATATCATCCGAAAGACTTCCCATGGAAATTCTGGACTGGGATATAAACGGTATCCTTGAGATGGGTGTAAAGGTACAAACAGAAAAAAAACTAGGAAGAGATATTACCGTGTATTCGCTTCTTGAGGAAGGCTTTGAAGCTGTTTTCCTGGCATCCGGTGGATGGGACAGCCGCCTTTCCCGGGGCATCGGGACTGAAGTTGAAATGCCAATTCCGGGAACATATCTACTGTTGGATTTGCTGAAATCAGATTCTAATACCGAAAATACGGTGTCCTGTGATTCAGATGTTGTTATTGCCGGCGCAGGAAAGCAAAGCCCGAGTGCCGCAAGAATATGCAGGAATCTTGGCGCAGGCATGGTTACCGTACTTTTCAGGGAAGAGAAAGGTAACAGTCCGATTGACGATAATGAAATAAAAAGCCTGGAACAAGAAGGGGTAAAGATCATTTTCAATGCAGGCATCAGCCGTATAAAAGGAATTGGTGAAAAACTTACAGGGGTGGAATGGTGTGGGTTGGCCAGCTTCGATAATAAAATAAAAACAGTTATACCGGCCGATACCCTGATCATTGGGGCCGGGCGTTTTCCTGAAATGGTATTTACGAAAGCAGCATCTGAAGACGCCGGTGATGAAGCCGTTAGTTGGGAAGCTACAGAATTATATAAACAGCCGGCGTATAATGGTGAAACCGGCCTACTGGCGTACGGCGACACTCTTACAGATTTCAGTGCCACCATAAGGGCGATCGGTGCCGGCAGAAGAGGGGCTGCTTCTATCCATCAGATTATCAACGGAAACATTGCTGAAAATCCGGATAATGTAATTACACTGAATTCCTATGTTCAGAATATAGATGCCATATTTAATATTAACACCAGTGCACGACATATCATGCCGGTTTGCAATGTTGATATGGATTCTGCTTGCATGGAAATTGAAAAAGGATTTACACAAGATGTGGCAAAAGCCGAGGCAGACAGATGCCTGCAGTGTGGCCTGATTTGCTATAAGCAGAATGATACTTCTAATATTTCAAAGGCTGTAGCAGCAAAAACCAGTTTGATACAACCGGGTGACACCGGAAACGGAAGAATCGTTTAATATAAGTTAGCCTGTTTCCACTATCCGGTAAACTGGCCAACCGAAAAGGACAATATTTTGGCAACTGAAGAAGGTATCGTTTTCCGAACAGGAACAGATACGGCATGGGTAAAAACCCGGAAGAGCAGTTCCTGTGAATCATGCTCTTCAAAAAAATCCTGCAATGCTACAGGCGGTGGAAATGAGATGGAAGTTGAAGCATTGAATGTCGCTAATGCAAAAGAAGGCGATATCGTTGTCATCAGTTTTGAAACGTCATCTCTGCTGAAAGCATCTTTTCTGCTTCATATATTCCCTATTTTATGCATGATTGCCGGAGCCGTTATCGGCCAGGAAGCGGCCAAATCTTATGAATTGGATTTGTCAGTTATTTCAGCGGCAGGCGGGTTCCTGTTTTTTATTCTATCGTTTGTTGTTGTGAGACTTTTAGGAAACAGGATGGCAAAAAAAAATGAATACAGACCTAAAATAATCCGAATTAAACGTGGCCGGAGCCTGGCAAAAAAAATATGAAAGAGCACCTGTTCAAAAGTGAGGATCTGCAACAGATTAAAGATAGAGGCGCTGTACCTGAAAATATTCTATCTCAGATTGAAACTTTCAGAAAGGGGATATCATTTGCAAGGCTGCTTAAACCCTGCACGATAGGTGATGGCCTTATAGTGATTCCGGAAACTGAACTGGAAAGGTTGATTGGTGTATTTGATAAGGCCGCATTATCCGGAAGAATAATGAAATTTGTGCCGGCTTCGGGTGCTGCCAGCAGAATGTTTAAACTTCTTCATTTAATAAACAATCGGTATGATTGTATTGATGAAAAAAATATTGGTATTGAGGCTGAAAAAGGATGCGATGACCATCAAATCTTTCTGCAATTCATAAAGAATGTTAAGAAATTTGCTTTTTATAATGACCTGAAAAATGTCATATCAGAAGATGGCCTTGATTTGGATGGTCTGATTTCAGAAGGTGATTATACGGATATACTTGAGTATATGCTTACGGAAAAAGGGTTGAATTATACCTGGCTCCCAAAAGGCCTCATTAAATTTCATAACTATCCTGACGTAGAAAAATACAATTCACGGACATCTATTGAAGAACATCTCGTAGAGGCATCGGTTTATGCCCGGGATCGAAATGGAACCAGCAGGATTCATTTTACGATTTCGCCAGAACATGAAAGCACGATAAAGGCGTATATCGAAAAGATACTTCCTTTTTATGAGTCTTCGGAAGTTAAATTTAAAATAAGTTATTCATTCCAGTATCCTTCAACAGATACGATAGCTGTGAATCCGGATAATACCCCTTTTCGTGATGAATATGGCAGTATTTTGTTCAGGCCCGGGGGGCATGGCGCTTTATTGCAGAATTTGAACGACCTGGAAGGCGATATTGTATTTATAAAAAATATTGATAATGTTGTTCCTGACTGTCTCAAGAATGAAACCTATGTATATAAGAGAATATTATGTGGATATCTGGTAGAGCTGCAGCAGCAAATATTTGCATATCTTGAAGTCCTGACCTCAGGGAATCCGGATAACCGGAAGGTTCGTGAAATAATTGATTTTGCCAGAGAAAAAATTTCAGTAGTGCTGCCGGAAGGATTGGAAAAAGCTTCAACAGATGAAACAGTGAAGTTTCTTATTTCAAAGTTAAACAGACCGCTGAGAGTCTGCGGTATGGTAAAAAATTTCAGTGAACCGGGAGGGGGACCTTTCTGGGTTGAGAATAATGATAAGGTTGTTTCACCCCAGATCATTGAATCATCCCAGGTTGATTTTGAATCCACCGGGCAGCGTTCAATATGGGAGCATTCCACCCATTTTAATCCTGTGGACCTGGTTTGCGGTGTAAGGGATTTTCAGGGAAAGCCCTTTAACCTGATGGCGTTTTCAGATCCTGATGCCGGGTTCATATCATCCAAATCCCGGAACGGTAATAAACTAAAGGCGCTGGAACTTCCCGGGCTCTGGAACGGTTCAATGGCAAACTGGAACACCGTTTTTGTTGAAGTCCCGTATATAACTTTCAATCCGGTAAAGACCGTGTTTGACCTGCTTCGCAAGGAACATCAGGCTGTGTTCAGTGATCAGTGAATAGTGATCATTATGGTTTCTTCAACTCTTCATCCCTTAATATGCGGCGAAGCACTTTGCCGATTACGGAGACCGGAAGGCTTTCCCTGAACTCAATCTCCTTCGGGCGTTTGTAACCCGCCATTTTTTCTTTACACCAGGCAAGCAGTTCCTGCTCTGTCGCTTCTTCACCCGGTTTAAGCTGTAAGAATGCTTTTACTTTTTCGCCGCTTTTGGGATCAGGCACGCCGACAACGGCTGCCATGGCAACTTTCGGGTGCGTAAAAAGCATCTCTTCCACTTCACGCGGATACACATTGAAGCCACTGACAAGAATCAGATCTTTTTTACGATCTGTAATCAGGATATATCCGTCTTCATTAATATATCCCACATCTCCGGTTAAAAAGAACCGTTGGCCGTCAATTTCACGAAAAACAGCTTTGTTGTCTTCTGGCTTGTTCCAGTATCCGGTCATCACCTGGGGGCCGCAGGCTGCAATCTCACCGTCTTCACCCTGGGGAAGTTCCTCTAATCCTAATTCTTTTTCAAGAATTTTTATTTCAGTACCGGGCAACGGAAATCCAACAGATCCGAACAAGCGGCCTTCAGCACTGGTTGGATTGACAGTTATAATTGGTGCAGTTTCACTAAGACCGTAGCCTTCAAAAATAATTGCACCGGTTTTTGCCTCAAACTGTTTGGCAACTTCAACAGGCAGTGGCGCCCCTCCTGATGCACAGCACAGGATCGACGACAGGTCATACTTATCAATGAGCGGATGGTTGGTAAAGGCGACGTAAATTGTGGGTACGGCAACAACGATCGTTGTTTTGTGTTTCTGTACGGCTTCCAGCACCTCAGTAAAAGGCGGATTTCCGGCCCGCGGGTTGGGAATGCATACCAGGCGGCTGGCAGACGCGCAACTGAACAACATGCATACGGTCATACCAAAACTGTGATACCATGGAAGCACGCCCAGAAAGCAGTGAAAACCATCCATTCTTACCTTTTCCGGTTTGCTTCCTTTCTCATGGGGAAGCCTGACCCATTCACTGACGGCAATAAGGTCATACATAAAATTGGAATGTGTCAGTGCCGCTCCTTTTGGAACACCGGTTGTACCACCGGTGTAAATAATTAAAGCAAGGTCTTTTTTGGGATCAATATCTATGGCCGGCGGTTCGGGTCTGGCAGATGATACGATATCGTCAAAGAAAAGATGGCCAGGTTCATGGGAATCCGCTTTTGGTACTTTACCCAAGAGACCGCCAATCAATCCTTTAAGAAACGGAAGGTATGACTTTACGCTGCACTTAACGACGGTTTCCACATCCGTGCCCTTAATGGCCTTAACAGCCAGTGGGTAAAACTCAGGGTGATCCATGCAGAAGACTGCTTTCGCGCCGGCATCATTCAACTGATAATTCAGTTCGTCTGCTTTATAAAGTGGATTGCAGGTGACACAAACAGCTCCTGCTTTCAGGATACCAAAATATATGGCCGGATAATGGGGCAGGTTAGGTAGAAAAATTGCAACCCGATCTCCTTTTTTGATCCCCCTGGATGCTAAAAAGTTCGCTACCCGGTCTGCGGTGTCTTTCACCTGGGCGAATGTTCGTGTTGCACCATTAAAGATGGTATAGACATTGTCAGGATACTTGCGGGCTGTTTCATCAATAAGTGAGAACAATGGTTTATCATAGCCGGAAATAACACGGGGGACGCCTTCAGGCCATTTTGACGTGGGCCATGGTTTTAGAGACATGGGTTTTCCTCCTTTTTAATATAATTATAAAGCTATTAATTAATGTATCTTCCGGATTCTGGATGGATTCTTTAAAACCGAATATAATAGAACTGATGCTGTATGTCAATCAGGAAGAGGATATATTGTTGTAATATAAGAAGTTGATTGATATGGTTTGTTTGTAACCGATTGTAAATATAAAATATGAGTTCATATAATGCTGAAATTGAGTCTATTTTTATAGCAGCAGGGACTTCTTCTCCATTAATGTATATGCATAACAGTCCTGGATTGACTCGTGTTAAAGAACGAGCTGGAATTAAATAAACATGCTGAAAAATACATTCTGCCACGTGCCTGGGGTTGGTACAGCAACGGAAGAAAAAATATGGGCCACAGGAATTCCTGACTGGGACCATTTCAAGAAACCTTATCCTGACGGTTTACCTCAGAATAGAATCAAAACAATCGAAAACTATATTCATCAATCAACAGAACATTTTGATGCAGGGAACCCCGGATATTTCGCCAGACTTTTGCCCTCAAATCAGCTTTGGCGACTTTTTCCTGAATTCAAAGATTCTGTGGCATATATCGATATTGAAACAACCGGTCTCGATTTTTACCATAAAATTACCACAATCGCCCTGTATGACGGAACATCTGTGTACTGGTATGTGAATGGAGAAAATCTGGATGATTTCCGGGATGACATTTTAAACTACTCCATGATCATCAGCTATAATGGGAAATGCTTTGATGTCCCGTTTATTGAAAAATATTTCAGGATTAAACTCAATCATGCCCATATTGATCTGCGGTATGTGCTTGCAAGCCTCGGATACAAGGGTGGTCTAAAGGGATGTGAAGCCGCCCTGGGGATTGACAGAGGGAATATAACAGGGATTGACGGATATTTTGCCGTTCTTCTCTGGAAAGACTACATGGAAAATCGAAATATTAAAGCCCTGGAGACACTACTTGCCTATAACATGGAAGATGTTGTGAACCTTGAAAGACTGATGGTGATTGCCTACAATATGAATATAAAGAATACACCTTTCAGTGAAACCCATTTTCTTGAAACACCCATCTCCCCGGAAATTCCATTCAATGCAGACAGAGATACTGTTGATAGGATCAGGAGAAGAATATAATGATGAATTGCACGGAAATCAAAGTTCGCGGATACCATCTGGATTTTTACGGCCATGTAAATAATGCCCGGTACCTTGAGTTTATGGAGGAAGCCAGATGGGTAATGTCTGAAGAACATATGGATTTAAAAAGACTGCAGGAAAAAGGGGTAGTGTTTGCTGTGGTTAATATTAACATTAACTATCGAAAGCAGGCAGGCCTTGGGGATATCCTTGAGTTTTTTATAGGTCTGGCAAGGATAGGGAATAAAAGCGCTACATTTCGTCAGGAAATCAGATTCAAAGATACGGAAACCATAGTGGCAGATGCTGATGTCACCTTTGTGCTTGCCGATTTAAATACGGGAAAGGCAACGGATATAGACAATGAATTAAGGGCTATGCTGGAACAGCTTTAGCCGGTCCGGGGAGGCGTTCCTCAATGGATCGAGGGTGATTTTAAGAATGATAAAAAACCTTTTGGCTATTGATTCTTCATTTATAAATAAGGGGTAACTATAATGCTGACCAAACATGACGAGTATATCTGCCACCAACATGTATCAACATTTGCAAAGGTTGGAACCAGCGCCCGGGAGTGGACAGAACGGGTATGGCTGACCGCATGGGATATGTCGGGCAAGCTGTCGTTAAGTACCGGTATCGGCCGATATCTGAATCGCAACATTATTGATGCGTATGGGACTGTTGACATTGAAGACAAAGCACAATTTGCTGTGCGGGCATCCAGGGAACTTTATCCTGCCGTAGATGAAGTAATTGTGGGACCGTTTTCCTATGAAGTGATTGAACCGTTAAAGAAGGTTAAATATATTCTTGAAGAAAATGAGCATGGCCTGAGTTATGAACTGGAGTTTGACGGCATTTGCCCCTGTGTGGAAGAGCCGATCCAATATGCTGAATACAAAGGCAGGATCGTGGAAAACAGGGCATGTTATATTCAGACCGGCCGGTTGAGCGGCTGGCTGAAAGCAGAGGGCACAACTTACGAAATCACACCGGATACGTGGATGGGTGCCAGGGATCATTCATGGGGTATTCGGCGCGGCGGCATGGTACCGGAAACTGGCGTTGAACCACAGGAAATTCCGGAAGGGTATTTTTTCAACCTGGCGTTCATGCAGTTTGAGAACTGGGGTGTTGCCTATCATATAAGGGAAAACTGGGAAGGAAAACCATTGGTCTGCGGGGGTGAGTTTTTCTATCCCTTTGGTGTGGATAAAGAGCCCGAGAGAATTGTCAAGGTGGAACATGATTTCCATTTTAATCCCACAGGGCAGGGTGACCCGCGCCGCGCAAAATCCGGTGTGGTAAAACTGACTGGCGAAGGTGGAACGGAAAAAGAAATTTCCTTACAACATGTTACCCAGTGCAGCCTGGCGCCTGGCGGATATTTTGGATACAACGGATTTGTCCATGGCCAGTGGATGGGTGAGAAATTTTTAGACGGCCTGAAACTGGATCTGACCGATCCGGACACGGCAAAGGATTTGAACCAGTGCTCCATACTGGTTGACCAGATCTGTGAGCTTCGCAGCGGCAGTGACGCGGGGCAGGGGATGATTGAGCTGGTTTGTATCGGAAAGTATCCGAAGTATGGGTATGAAGGTTATTAGGAGGAATTTATGGCAAAAGCAGGTGTTCTCCATGGAAAAAATCAAATACATGTTGAAGATCGTCCTGTACCGCGGGTTGAAAAAAATGATGTTCTGATTAAAGTCGGCGCATGTTCTATCTGCGGTACGGATTTACGCGCATATAATACCGGTGATCTTTTTCCGCCGGGTACGGTTGCGGGGCACGAATTTGCCGGGGATGTTGTTGACGCTGGCAAAGCCGTTGAAGGGATAAAAAAGGGAGACCGTGTCTGCGTTAAACCCATGCCTGAAATGATCGGCATACTTATTGACGGCGGTTTTGCCGAATATGCATTGATAAAGAATGCAACGCTTGATGAAAACATTCTGATTCTTCCGGATACGATTTCCGATGAAGAAGGCGCATTAATAGAACCCTTAGCTGTAGGGATTCACGGTGTAAACCGGCTGAATCCCAAGCCAGAAGATAATGTGGTGATTTTCGGGGCAGGACCCATTGGCCTGTGTACTGTGATTGGATTAAAGGCTGCCGGTGTTAACAATATCCTGGTCACTGATTTTTCGCAAATGCGACTGGATCTGGCCATGGAACTGGGTGCCGGAGAAGTGTTGAATATTGGCAAAAAAAACCTGGGAGAATTTATGGGATCACGGCCTCAGCCCGAAGCCATTGTTGAATGCGCAGGTGTCCTCCAGGCCATGACAGATGCAATTAATATGGTTGCAACCCTGGGCAAGGTCCTGGTGCTGGCAACCTATGAAGAAAAGTTTGAGATAGACCTGCTGTCCATACAATTGAAAGAAATTGACCTGATTGGCTCCCTTGCCTACACAACATATGAGTTTAAACAGGCCATTGACATAATATCCAGTGGGAAAATTGATACGAAAAAGCTGATTACCCATCGCTTTTCACTGGACGATATATCCCGGGCATTTGAGGTACAGAAAAATGCGGATGAGGCAGTGAAGGTGATGATTAAGCCTTGAATTTAAACATGCTCAATTGCCGTATAATTTGACATACAAGTATAGTTTATTATGTATTTTCTCAAATTGATAAAAATGATTCCAGAGGTGGGTCAGAAAATTTTTATGCTGAAGATATCTTTTGCTATTTAAGGAAATTTAATGTTTAATCCTGCGGAATCAAAAAATTTTCCAACCTGTCCATGATGTGGGAGTATTGCTCATTATGAGAAAAATAACGTCCATAAAATGGGTGTTCG
>JAUXDD010000035.1 GCA_030618465.1 Desulfobacteraceae bacterium | reverse complement strand
TCCGTGGTCATATACTCCCGAACAGGAACGTGCTCCAGGGAGTGATAAAGTGCTTTTTCAATAACCTGGCGTGAAATATAACCGTATAGTTTGCCTTTTTTATCGGTTTTTTCAACAACCAGAAGGGCATTTATGTTATATTGTATCATGAGTTTGCTGGCATGGCTGCAGAGCACATCGGGCTCTATTGTAATGGGAGGGGCGGACATGAGGTTTATTGCTTGCTGTTCAGATCTAATTTTTTTGTGAAGGGCCGCAAGCAGCATATATTCCGTCTCGGCAAGCGTTTTACCCTTCAATGTAACGGATGCCGCGTATGGATGCCCGCCGCCGCCAAAATCGTGGATGATGGATCCCACATCAACCTCGGGAATCCTGCTTCGTGCAATAATGTAAATTTTGCTCTCCATGCGTGCAATGGCAAAAATGGCGTTGAGGTTTTCCATTTTAAGCATTTTATGGACAAGGAATGCATAATCCGGGATATACCTGTCGGTTGATATGCATGTGACCACAACGCCGATTCCGTTTATTTTATAATGGGTTGCTCCTTGAATCATGTCGTTTAGCAGTTCAACCTGCTGGGGGCTTATTTCCCTTGAGATAAGGTTTGAGATGGTATTTAAGTTGGTGCCTTTTGAAAAAAGAAATGCAGCAGCCTTGAAATCTTTTTCAGTCGTTGACGAAAAGGTAAAAGAACCTGTATCTTCATAAATCCCAAGGCACATAATCGTTGCCTCCTCAGGTGTGATATCAATTTTTTTCTTCCTTATTATATCAGTCAGTATGGTAACCGTTGCCCCGGTTGACTGAAAGACATTATAATGGGGTACAATATCATCGGCCATGCGGGGATGATGATCATAAATGTGCACTTCAATATCCGGTTCTTTTAATAGCGATGCAAGCTTGCCAATGCGGCTTTTCTGCCGTGTGTCCACAAGAACCAGTCGTTTGATTTTTGAAAAATCAATCTCCTTTATTTCTACCATGTTAAACAGGTACACCATTGATTTTATAAAGAAATTCCTGAGATTTTTTTCATTTGAGCCTGGAAAAACAACTAATGATTCAGGGTACAGCTTTTGAGCGGCAAGCATTGAACCAATGGCATCAAAGTCGGCATTCAGATGGGTAGCGATAATTGTAAGATGTCTTTTGTCAGTGGATTGATTATTCACCAATGCAGTAATCCTGATTTATAAATATGATCATTAAATAAATGGCACAACGAATTTATAGATACACACATATAGACCGGTTTATCAAGCTCAAGATTGAATAATCCCTGGTTTTTTATTAATAATTAAAGATGTTGTTGTTTGAATCCGATTATGGTATAATCATTTGAAACTTCAAGATATTATATTTCTCAAATAAAAAAATTATAAAATATCTATATCATATGTTATAATAGTATCTCCATTCAGGTATAAGGAGGAAGCATGCCGATTTATCTTTGGGAAGGGAAAAACAGAAAAAATAAAGGCCAAAAAGGAAAAATTGAGGCACCTAATGAAGGTGCGGTAAGGGCGCAGCTTCAACGCATGAAAATCGCTCCGACAAAGATCAAGGTTAAACCGAAAGATCTTTTTGAAAATATTGCCTTTCTTCAACCCGGTATCAAGGAACATGATATCATTATTTTTGCAAGACAGTTTTCCACGATGATTGACGCCGGTCTGCCAATCATTCAGTGCCTTGATATCCTATATTCTCAACAGGAAAATCCCACATTCAAAAAATTAATAAAAACGTTAAAGGAATCTGTTGAAGGTGGGCAGACACTTGCTGAGGCTCTGAAAAAGTTTCCAAAGCAGTTTGATACTCTTTTTGTAAATATGATAGCCGCCGGAGAGGCAGGCGGTATTCTTGATGTTATTCTGAGAAGACTTGCCGCATACCTTGAAAAAGCGGCAAAATTGAAATCCCAGGTAAAAAGCGCAATGATGTATCCTGCCATAACCCTTGCCATAGCAATTCTTGTCGTAATTGTGATTCTTGTTTTTGTTATTCCAGTATTCCAGGATATGTTTGCTGATTTCGGCAAAGAACTGCCTATCCCCACACAGATTGTTGTGAATTTAAGTGACATGGTTAAAACTAAAATCCTGTATATCATCGGTGGTTTTATTCTTCTGGTTTTTGCTTACAAGAAGTGGTACGGCACACCTAAAGGAAGGGCGTTTATGGATAATTTGTTCCTTAAATTGCCTATCTTTGGAATTTTGATTCGTAAAGTTGCCGTGGCCAAGTTTACGCGTACAATGGGTACCATGATGTCCAGTGGTGTACCAATACTGGATGGTCTTGATATCGTTGCCAAGACAGCCGGAAACACAACTGTTGAAAGAGCCATATATCATGTACGCTCAGGTATTACAGAAGGCCGAACCATGGCTGATCCGCTTTCAGAAAGTGACGTGTTCCCTTCAATGGTATGTTCTATGATTGCTGTTGGTGAATCAACAGGTGCGCTTGATGCAATGCTGGAGAAAATTGCTGATTTTTATGACGATGAAGTGGACACAGCTGTGGATAATTTAACCTCAGCGATCGAGCCGTTGATGATGGTGTTTATGGGTGTTCTCATCGGTGGGCTTGTGGTTTCAATGTACCTCCCTGTATTCCAGATGGCAGGAGCAGTGGGGGGATAACAAAGTTTTCATGAACACTTTCACAACCAGCCCCGAAAGTGATTATTTCAGGATGCTCAGGTGGCTCATGTTTTTTCGGGCGCTTTTTGCTACCCTTCTCCTGTGCTCCACTGCCGCATTTCATATCAGTAAAAATATTTATCCGGTTGCCCAGCCTCTTTTATTCCTTTATTTTATTTCTGCAGGAATCCTGATCCTCTCTGTGGGTTATTACCTGATATTCAATATAATTAAAGAAAATCCGATTTTTGCTTATGTACAACTGGGTGTGGATACCTGTGTTGTTACCCTGATTATCTATGTTACCGGCGGCTTTTCAAGTGTTTTCCTGTTTTTATATTTAGTCGTAATAATTTGTACCAGCATGCTTCTTTTCCGAAAAGGCAGCATGATTATGGCGTCTCTGTGCAGTATACAGTACGGTATTCTGGTTGGCCTGGAATATTACGGTATTCTTCACCCTATCGATATGTATAATATTGCCGTGGATAGTTACGACTTGACGCATACGCTTTTTAAGATTGTGGCCATGATGGCGGCCTGTTTTGCCGTTGCGTTTTTAAGCAGTCTGCTTGCAGAACAGGAAAGAAAAGCCAGGCAGGAACTTTTTGCCATGGAGGATCATGTGACCCGGGTTGAAAGAATGGCCGCCATTGGAGAAATGGCGGCAGGCATCGCCCATGAGATTAAAAATCCACTGGCGTCCCTTTCAGGATCCATACAATTATTATGGGAAGATGCTGATTCTGATCCGAATCATAATAAATTGATTCAGATCATTATGCGCGAAACAGACCGTCTTAACACCCTTGTAACCGAGTTTCTGCTGTTTGCAAAGCCTAAGATAGGCAAGGTTGAAAAAATCCAGCTGGATAAGGCACTGGCTGATATAATTGATTTTTTTAAAAAAGATCGGGCACATAAAGAACGAATATCCGTATTCGGCAATTTAAGCGCCGGCATATGTATTGAGATTGACCTCGGGCATCTGCATCAGATTATATGGAATCTTCTACTGAATAGTGCTGAAGCCATTAAAGGAACCGGGAATATCGATATTTCAATGTATCCTGTAAAAAACACACATGTATGTATTGAAATCAGCGATACCGGCTGTGGCATTTCCAACGAAAATATCAAATTGATATTTGACCCGTTTTTTACAACAAAACCCAGGGGAACAGGCCTTGGCCTCTCAATTGTTCACCGAATCCTCGAACCCTACAGTGGGAGACTGGCTGTGAAAAGTGAAGTCGGCAAAGGAACCGTTTTTACCATGCACTTCGGACTCGCTCAAAAATAACTTTACATTGTTTTGCTGTCACCGGCAGTCATGGCTGAGACTCAAAACTGAATGCCATTCATATTAAAAACTCTCTGGTGTGTCCCTGCCCACATCCCCGAATGATCGTTTCAACTTAATCTTGACACTCTCCTGCAAATAAGTTAGCTACTCTGATTAACCATTAAATTACAGCCTTTATCGAAAAATCACATTACAGCAGGTGGTTTATTAGTCTCAAAGGTATAGGGAAATAAATGGCCTGGCTTAAATAGTTGTATCCATTACTTTTTTAAAAAAGTGAAAGGGTGCTGAAATTTATTAATGCCCTATAGATATTGATGCGGGATGAGTATTTATGAGTAATGAAAAAGCAAGCGATGTTATTGGTAAACGAAGGGAAAAGATTGCCGAATTAAAAGCTGACGGTGTCAATTTGTTTCCAAATGATTTTGCCGCTGACCATACAATAGGTGTAATTAAAGATAAAATTGAAAATGAACCGGATTCACTTTCTGAAGACGGGCCCAGGTTTTCTGTTGCCGGCAGAATGATGGCAATAAACAAGTTCGGAAAATCTTCATTCATCAGATTCAGGGACCGTACTGGCCAGCTTCAGGCGTACATCAGGAAAGACAGAGTGGGCAGTGAAACATACAGCCTTTTTAAGAGGCTGGATGTGGGTGATTTTGTTGGTATGAAAGGTGTCATGTTTACGACAAAAACGGGGGAGTGGACACTTCTGGCGAGTGAATTAAAACTTCTCTGCAAAGCTGTCAGGCCGCTTCCTGAAAAGTTCCACGGATTAAAAGATCCTGAGAAACGTTATCGGCACCGCTACCTTGATCTGATAATGAATAATAGTACACGTGACATATTTATAAAAAGAAGCAGAATTGTTCAGGCGATCAGAAACGTTTTATTAAACCGGGATTTTCTTGAAGTGGAAACCCCCATGATGCAGCCCATTCCGGGTGGTGCAGAGGCTACACCGTTTATAACCCATCACAATGTCCTGGGGATGGATCTTTATTTACGCATTGCTCCGGAACTTTATTTAAAGCGTCTTGTGGTCGGTGGATTTGACAGGGTTTTTGAAATCAACAGAAATTTCAGAAACGAAGGTGTCTCCACACGGCATAATCCTGAATTTACCATGCTTGAGTTTTATCAGGCGTACGCTACATTTAAAGATTTGATAACGCTGACCCAGGAAATGTTCCGGGAAGTGTCACAGGAAGTCACAGGATCAACATCCGTTGAATTTCAGGGGAATACAATTGATTTTGGAGGCCCGTGGCGTTGTATGCCGCTTTTGGAATCTTTGCAGGAGATCGGTGGTGTGGATTCCGGTCTGTTGAATGACAGGGAGGGGCTTCTTGGGTTTGCGTCTTCAAAGGGAATTACCATAACAAAAACCGATCGCATCGGAAAGATAATTACAAAATTATTTGATATTCTGGTGGAGCCAAAGCTTATTCAACCGACATTTATTACCGGCTATCCGGTGGAGGTTTCTCCGCTGTCCAGAAGAAGCGATAAAAATCCTGATATTACGGAACGTTTTGAACTTTTTATTGCAGGATATGAAATTGCCAATGGATTTTCTGAGCTCAATGATCCGGAAGATCAGAGAGATCGCTTTCTTCAACAGGTGGCGGAACGGGAAGCCGGCAATCCGGAAGCTCATTTTATGGATGAAGATTACATCACTGCTCTTGAGTATGGCATGCCTCCCACGGCTGGTGAAGGTATTGGTATTGACAGGCTTACCATGCTTCTGACAGACTCGGCTTCCATCCGTGAAGTCATCCTTTTTCCGCACATGAAACCCGCGGATAAAGGAATTCATTGATTAAACTGTATTTCGGCTGAATACTATAAACGGTCTGATGATTGCTGCATGTCTTTTGAATTTTTCATAGGAAGCCGGTACCTTAAAACCAAACAAAAACAGGCTTTTATCTCCCTGATCACGATACTTACAATAGCCGGGGTGATGGTCGGGGTGATGGCAATGATTATTGTCATTGCCGTCATGTCAGGGTTTGAGTCAGATTTAAAATCCCGTATTCTTGGCGTTGAGTCTCATATCATACTGATGCGTCACGGTAGTTCATTTTCAGACTACCGGAATGTGCTGGAATATGTTGAGAACGTGGACGGGGTACGGTCAGTGGCACCTTTTGTGTATACCCAGGTGATGCTTCGTTCTTCTTCATCCGTATCCGGTGCGGTTTTAAGGGGGATTGATCCTGAATCGCCCGGTTGTATGATAAAAAATTACAACAAAGCGTCTTTACGCGAAAGCCTGAAAACATCTTCGGACGAAGGAACACAAACGTTTGTGCCGGGTATTATACTTGGCCGGGAGCTTGCAGATAAGCTTGGGGTTTTAAAAGGGGATGGCATATATGTGATTTCACCCCGCGGCATGATTTCTCCTGTTGGTCACATGCCTGCCATGAGACGTTTCAAAGTTACAGGTTTCTTTGAGTCCGGCATGTACGAATATGATGGTACGTTTGCCTATATACATTTATCCAATGCCCAGAAAATTCTTCAAATGGGTGATGCGGTTACCGGTATTGAGATACGTGTGACAGATATTTACCAGGCATCAAAAATTTCCGATGAAATATCTGCCGGCCTTGGATTCCCATACTGGACAAAAGATTGGATGCAGATGAATCAGAACCTGTTTTCAGCCTTAAAGCTTGAAAAAACTGTCATGTTTATTATTCTGACACTGATTGTTCTTGTTGCGGCATTTAATATTGCAAGCTCGTTGATCATGATGGTGATGGAAAAAAAACGGGATATTGGTATTTTAAAAGCCATGGGTGCGACGCATAGAAGCATCAGAAAAATATTTGTATTGAAAGGTATGGTGATAGGGGTGGTGGGTACGACGCTCGGGGTATTCTGGGGCTTTCTGCTCTGTTTTTTACTGAAAAAATATAAATTTGTGGAACTCCCGGGTGATGTTTATTATATCTCTACACTTCCTGTTCAGCTTGAGGCCATGGATGTCTTTATGATTGCCCTGGCTGCCCTGGTGATATGTTATCTGGCGACCCTGTATCCGGCGATTCAGGCTTCAAAAGTTGAACCGGTTGAAGCTATTCGCTATGGGTGATGAACAGCCGATTGAAGAATTAATATGGGGTATTCAGTATTTAAAAAAGGTAATAATCTGTCCATGACGGAAAATAGCAACACAGAACAGCTGATTACAGGAAAAGGCATAAGTAAAAATTTTAACACCAATGGATCCTGTATTGAGGTATTAAAAGATATCAATTTTGGTATAAATGCCGGAGAGACCATTGCTGTTGTGGGTGCTTCAGGTATTGGAAAATCAACCTTTCTTCACATACTGGGTACACTTGATCGCCCTGACAGCGGGCATCTTTTTTTCCGGGGAGAAGATGTCTTTCTCCTTGATGATAACCGGCTGGCAAAGCTTAGAAACGAGTTTGTTGGATTTGTTTTCCAGTTTCACCATCTTTTGAAGGAGTTCAGTTCACTGGAAAATGTAATGATGCCGGTATTAATAGGTGGCCAAAGCCGGGCATGTGCGGTAGAGGCAGCAGAAGAAATACTGGTAAGAGTCGGTCTTAAAGACAGGCTGCATCACAGGGTCGGTGATCTGTCAGGAGGAGAACAGCAGCGGGTAGCACTTTCAAGAGCCCTTTCTCTAAAACCAGCGCTCCTTCTTGCTGATGAACCGACCGGTAATCTGGACAGGAAAAACAGTGAGCAGATTCATGATCTGCTGCTGGAATTGAATAACGAACTCGCAATGACAATGGTTGTGGTAACCCACAATACGGAACTGGCTGCAATTATGTCACGACGGGTGACAATTATCGACTGGCAACTGGTGGATACCAGCTGAGGTAGCTTTTTTGTATGTTTAATAAATATGTGTTAAGATTTTTTTTTGTATCGTTTGTGGTCCTGTTTATTTTCTTTTTCCCTGACAGTGCATATTCACAGAAAGATATTCGGGTGGTTGTGCTGCCCTTTGAAATAGTATCTGAAGATGAAGGTCTTTCATATCTTCAAACGGAAATTTCAAAAATTATTTCGGATCATCTGAAAAAAGACGGGGCTGTAGTTATTGATATCGCGGGGGTGGCAGACCTGATATCTGCGGTGGAGGATAAAGAAGTTGATACAATAAGGGATTTGGGTTTAAAGGCCGATGCCGCCCAGGTGATCTGGGGCAGTATGTCCTGGGAAGAACAGAAATTCAGTATTGCCGCAAAAATGGTTGAATCTTTCGGGACTGAAAAACCAGAGTCGTTTTCTGTAGAAGGGCAGGGGATAGAAAATCTCCTGACGGCAGTTCAGGCGCTTGCCGGTAAAATCAGTACGAAGCTTTTCAGGCAGGAAATAATCAAAAGTATTGTCGTGGAAGGCAACCAGCGTATAGAAGATGATGCTATTTTCCGAATCATTAAAACAAAACCGGGAGATATTTATATCCCGAAAAAACTGTCCGAAGATCTTCGGGCTGTCTATTTAATGGGATATTTTGACGATATCCGCGTGGAGAGTGTGAGTGAGACTGACGGAAAGAAAATTATATTTACCATCAAAGAAAAACCGACGATCAGAAAGATTATTGTAAAAGGAAACCGCATATATAAAGAAGATGAAATAACTGAAAGCATGAGTATCAGTTCCGGTTCAATTCTCAATATTTTCAAGGTAAACACCAATATTAAACAGATTAAGGAACTGTATAAAGAAAAGAACCACCATAATGCCCAGGTTACTTACAATGTTGTACCGATTGGAAAAAATCAGGCTGACCTGGAATTCGTCATAGAAGAAGGGGAAAAGGTACGCATAAAAACTATTACCTTTGAAGGGAACAATGCCTATAAAGTCAAAAAGTTGAAAAAGGTAATGAAAACAAATGAAAAGGGTTTCTGGTCATGGATCACCTCCTCCGGGGAGTTCAATGTGGAGGACCTGAACCAGGATATCGCCAGGATGACGGCTTATTATCAAAATGACGGGTATGCTCTGGCAAGAGTCGGGGAGCCGGATGTTAAGTTCGAGGGAGACTGGATATACATCAAAATTAAAATTGATGAAGGGCCCAAATTTAAAGTTGGCAAAGTAACTATTGATGGGGACCTGATAAAATCCAGAGAAGAACTTCTGGAGATATTGAAGATTAAAGAAGAGACCTTTTTCAGTCGGGGCATATTGCGGGATGATGTGGTTGCGCTGACAGACGTATATTCAGATGAGGGTTACTTTTATGTGGATGTATACCCCAGAGTTGACGAAGATATGGATACGCTGGAGACAAATATCACGTATGTTATTGAAAAGGGTAAGCCCGTCTATTTTGACAGGATCATTATCAGCGGAAATACAAGCACGCGGGACAAAGTGATTCGTCGTGAACTTAAAGTTTATGAACAGGAACTGTACAGCGGCGTGAAACTTAAGCGAGGTATCCGGAGGCTCTATTATCTTGATTTTTTCGAGGACATAAAGGTCGATACAATAAAGGGCGATGCTGATGACAAGATGGTCTTAAAGATCGATGTAAAAGAAAAACCCACCGGCTCTTTCAGTTTTGGTGCCGGATACAGCAGCGTTGAAAAATTATTCGGCCAGGTATCAGTTTCCGAAAGAAACCTGTTCGGCCGTGGGCAGGAACTCAAATTCATGACAGAGGTAGGCAGAAAAACAGCCCGGTACAGGATAAGTTTTACTGAACCGTGGATGTTTGATATCCCTCTTGCCGGAGGTCTCAGTATAGAAAAAATTGATAAGGATTATGATTCTTACAGTCTTGACACAAGGGGCGGCAGCGTATGGACCAGCTATCCGATCTATGGTGACTTTACACGGGCATACCTGAGATATTCTTATGAAGTAAACAATATAAAAGATGTGAGCATTTATGCTTCAGATGAGGTTAAGGAGCTGGAAGGAGAAAATGTCACAAGCCGTATTACTACCAAGTTGCGCTATGATTCACGGGACAGGCCCATCAATCCTTCCAGTGGTTCGGAACACACGGCATCAATAGAATATGCCGGGGGACGGTTGGGTGGTGACATGGCTTTTACAAAGTATACGGCTGAAACCGGATGGTATATCCCCCTGGCCTGGACGACTGTTGGTTTCCTGCATGGTGAGACTGGATTTGTTCATGCAAATGCAGAAGGAACGCTTCCAGACTATGAGCGTTTTTATCTTGGTGGCCGGCGAACCCCCCGAGGATTTGGTTATCACGAAATACATGTTAAGGAAATTAATGAAGATGGGTACGAAACCGAAGTCGGCGGCGACAAATTTTTGCTGCTCAATGTGGAGTATCTCATACCTTTGATCAAAACGGCCGGTCTTCTTGGTGTACTGTTTTTTGATGCCGGTAATGTGTGGGATGAGTATCATCAAATCGATCCGGGGGACCTGCGTGAAACCGCCGGATACGGTATAAGATGGTTTTCGCCAATTGGTCCTATACGCGTCGAATGCGGATATATTCTTGATCGTCAGGACGGGGAACGAGCCGGTGGTAAATGGGAGTTTGATATGGGAGGGGTCTTTTAGTTAGACGCTTCAGTTATTTAACATATATTTTTAATAGAAGGGGGCTTACATGCGTTTTGTAAAAACAGCTTTTTATGCAACAATTTCATTGTTTATATTTTTTGTTTTGTCTTCCCATGCGGCAGATGTCGCAAAGATAGGTGTGGTGGATCTTCAGAGGCTGCTTATGACATCCGATGCCGGAAAGGCGGCTCAGTATGAGTTGAAAAAAAAGGGTACAGCAATGGAGATTGATATCAAGCAAAAAGGTGGGGAACTGGAAGATCTTAAAAACAGATTTGAACGTGAAGCCCTGGTGATGAACAGGGACAATCGGATGGAAAAAGAACGCGAATACAGGATAAAAGTCAATGATTTTAAAACACTTAAGCAAAAATATATGGCAGAACTCAAGGATCTTGAAACCCAGCTTGTCAGTCATATCAGAAAAGATATTATTATTGTCATTGAGGAGCTGGGGAAAAAAGAAGGGTATCTTTTGATTGTTGATAAAGCGGTCGCGCATTACTCTCCCAAGGCAATAGAGATTACTGATACGCTCATCCAGCTGTATAATGAAACAAATAAGAAAAAAGACAGTAAAAACTGATTGCATAATTAATCACAACATACGGGAATAATATATAATGGATGTATCACTGACCCGGATTGCTGAACTTGTTGGCGGTGATGCCAGCGGTGATTTGAATAAGAATATTCAGGGGGTTGCCCCTTTTGAAGGGGCCGGTCCGGATGAAGTTACTTATGCCGGGAATGCAAAATATTTAAAACGAATCAATGAAACCAGCGCCGGGGCCATAATTGTACCGCATGGTTTTACGGATGATTCAAGAAATCTTATTTTTGTTGATATACCGTATGTGGCGTTTGCAACGATCTTAAAGTATTTTAATCCGCCTGTTCCTCCGGATTCGGGCATAAGTTCATCAGCTTATATCGGGAAAAATTTTGTATGCGGCCGGGATGTGTCAATTGCTCCCATGGTAATGGTTGCCGACAATGTCTCCCTGGGAAATGGTGTTATCGTTCATCCGGGCGTGGTTATCGAAGAGGGCGTTGTGATCGGCGATCATGTTGAAATTTGTCCCAATGTGTCTATCCTCAAACACTCCAGAATCGGAAACCGGGTCAGAATAAATGCCGGAACAGTGATTGGGAGTGATGGTTTCGGGTTTGCCCCGGATGGGGAAAAATACCATAAAATCATCCATACCGGAATTGTTCAGATAGACGATGATGTGGAAATCGGTGCATGCAATACAATTGACAGGGCCACATTCGGAAAAACATGGATTAAACAGGGCGTAAAGACCGACAATATCGTTCATATCGCCCATAATGTTACCGTGGGTGAGAATACAGTAATTGTTGCCCAGAGTGGTATTGCGGGAAGTACAAGTATAGGCAATCAGTGTATACTGGCGGGCCAGTCGGCGATTTCAGGACATCTGACAATCGGCAATAATGTAACCATCGGCCCCAAGGCCGGTGTGGCCAAGTCGCATTCGGACGGGGAAGTAGTGTCAGGAGCTCCGGAAATGCCGCATAAAATATGGCTCAGGGTTAACCGACTTATTCCCAGATTGCCGGAACTTTTTAAGAAATTTTCCAGGCTGGAAAAACGAGTTGATGAAATTGACGGAAAAGAAAATGAATCAGGAGAATAATATGGACGAAGTTTTTGATGTGGAAAAGATAATGGGGTTTCTGCCTCACCGGTATCCATTTCTGTTGATTGACCGGGTGATCGAACTTGTGCGGGATAAACGAATTGTTGCTATAAAGAACGTGACATTTAACGAACCGCAATTTCAGGGCCATTTCCCCGGAAACCCGGTTATGCCGGGGGTGCTTATCATAGAAGCCATGGCACAGGCCGGCGGAGTGCTTGCTGTCACATCATCAGCCTTTGAAGGGAAAAAGAATAACCTTATTTATTTTATGGCTATGGATAAGGTCAGATTCAGACAGCCGGTGGTTCCCGGGGATCAGATCGTCTTTAAAGTTGAAGTACTGAAGCTGAAAACAAAAGTGGCAAAGATTAAAGGGGAAGCGTTTGTTGATGATAACCTTGTTGCTGAAGCCGAATTACTGGCGTTAATAGGAGAAAAAACATGATTCATCCAACTGCAATTGTTGACTCAAAGGCCGAACTGGACACGGATGTTGAGGTCGGTCCCTACTCAGTCATAAAAGGGGATGTCGTCATAGGTTCCGGTACAAAAATCGGTTCCCATGTTACGATTGATGAATATGTGAATATTGGTCGTAGTTGTATGATTTTCCAGTATGCTTCTATTGGGGCGATCCCCCAGGATCTGAAGTTCAAGGGGGAAAAGACCTACCTGAAAATCGGCCAGGGGACGGTTGTTCGTGAATTTACGACATTAAACAGGGGGACCGGATTAGGCGGCGGTGTGACCGAAGTCGGTGAAAACAATCTGCTTATGGCCTATGTGCATATTGCCCATGACTGCATCATCGGGCGCAATGTTATCCTGGCAAACAATACACAGCTGTCCGGCCATGTGACAATCGGTGATTATGCAAATATTGCCGGATTTGTGGGTGTACAGCAGTTTGTCAGAATCGGCGCCTATGCTTATGTGGGCGGAAAGTCGGCAGTGGGAAAAGATATACCGCCGTATGTTATTGTTTCCGGAGACAGGGCAAAGCTGTTCGGCCTGAATAGCGTGGGATTGAAACGGAACGGTTTTTCTGAAAATACCATCTCCAAATTGAAAAAGTCTTACCGAATTGTTTTCCGGATCGGCCTCACGATGAATGAGGCGATTGAGCGGGTTAAGGCAGAAGTTGACCAGATTCCCGAAGTGGTGAAATTCATTGATTTCTTGAAGACGGCACAGCGGGGGATTACACGATAATTTAAGTTAGCCGGCTTGCCTGTTAAACAGGGTGTCTGTCAGATTTCATGGATTAACTGGCAAACCTGAAAAACCAATAAAATTAACTTTACTAATAATATGAAAATAGGACTTATAGCGGGGAGCGGTCAGTTTCCCGTAATTTTTTCAAAAGCCGCCCGATTAAAAGGTTTTTCTGTTTATGCGGTTGCTTATATTGGTGAGGCGGATAACGTGATTGAAGAACATGTTGATGAAATTCAATGGCTTCATCTCGGGCAGGTAGAGCGGCTGATAAAATTTTTCAAAATAAATCAAGTAAGCGAAGCCGTCATGCTGGGGGCTATTGGAAAGACACGGATGTTTTCTGATGTCAAACCCGATGCCAAGGCTATTTCGCTCATTACAAAAATGGCAGATACGCATGATGATAACCTCTTGCGGGTTTTTGCCGGAGCACTGGAAGAAGTGGGTATCACCATCCGGGCATCAACTTTTCTGCTTCCTGAAATTCTTGCATCCAAGGGCCGCTGGACAAAAAGGGAACCCAGTGCCGCAGAAAAAGGAGATATTGACCTGGGGTTTTTAATTGCAAAAGAGATCGGACATCTTGATATAGGGCAATGCGTTGTAGTCGGCGGCGGTTCTGTTCTGGCTGTTGAAGCTATCGACGGAACTGATGCCACCATCAAAAGAGGCGGAGCACTGGGCCATGGAAATGCCGTTGTTGTGAAAGTATCCAAACCGGAACAGGATTTAAGATTTGATGTGCCTGCTGTGGGTGAGCGGACAATTGAAATCATACATGAATCAGGCGCAACAGTCCTGGCAGTTGAGGCCGGCAGGACTGTTGTATTTGATAAAGCGGATATGATTCAGCTTGCCGATAAACATGATATTGCGATAGTGGCGCTTTGATTGACGATTGAATATTTATAATTTTCTTTAACCACGGAAGAATACAATACCGTAGGTTGGGTGAAGCCATCGCTGACTGTTGGGTTACGTTTTTCCAGCGAATTCGGTTAATATATACTGCTGTGATTGTTACTGCGCAACCCAACAAATGACGGTTCCTTCACCCAACCTACATGTTTAAACTATGACGGGACAGCACTCACAAAGATGTGTAATGATTATTGCGGGAGAAGCATCTGGAGACCTGCATGGGGCTCAGCTTGTACGGGCCATGAAGGAAAAGGACGGTTCCCTGTTTTTCTGCGGGATCGGGGGGCAGGCATTAAAAAAGGCCGGGACTAAGATTATCGTTGATAATTCCGAGATCACGGTTATGGGGATAACGGAAGTTCTTTTCAAGATACCGGCTATCCTGAAAGGGCTGGCTGCTGCTAAAAAAACCCTGCAAAGCCTTCATCCGGATCTCTTGATTTTAATCGATTTTGCCGATTTCAACCTGAGGGTTGCAAGCTATGCAAAAAAGACAGGTATCCCCGTTCTTTACTATATACCTCCCAAAGTCTGGGCATGGCGATCCGGGCGTGTAAATAAAATCAGAAACCTTGTTGATCATGTGGCTGTTATTCTTCCGTTTGAAGAGGAATTTTTTAAAAAGCATAACGTTCCTGTGACCTATGTGGGAAACCCTTTGCTTGATTATGATCTGCCGCAGGTGAAAAGTGATGTTAAGCACGAAACAGGCGAGTCGATTGTGATCGGCCTTCTGCCGGGTTCCAGGAATGGTGAGGTGACAAAGCTTCTTCCGGTGATGCTTGATGCAGCCCATCTTATAAGCAAAGAGATGAATAATATAAAATTTATTATTTCTGTTGCCCCTTCAATGGAAAAGGCATATGTGGAGAAAAAGATCAGGGAGCATCCCGGTCCGGCCTCCTTTGAAATTGAAACCGGCAGCGTATATACTGTTTTTCAAAAATCTTTAATGGTTGTGGCGGCATCTGGTACGGTTACGCTTGAGACGGCAATCTGCGGAATTCCGACGGTGATTATTTACAAAATATCGCCTGTGAGTTACTGGATAGGAAGGGCATTTATTAAAGCAGAGTATGCCGGCCTGGCAAGTCTTATCGCCGGGGAAGAGGTTTTTCCTGAGCTATTACAAAACGATGCAAGCCCTGAAAAAGTGTCGGAAAAAGTATGCGAACTATTGACGGATGCTGAAGCATTGAAAACGATGAGAAAAAAACTTTTCGGCATAAAAGATAAAATGGGTAGTCGTGGAGTTTCTGAACGTACGGCTGAACTGGCTTTCAGCTTGATGAATACTGATAAAAAATGAAAAGACGAATAGGGGCGGATTTTAAAAACTTTTTGGATGTATTAAAGTGGAGATGCATCGGTATCCTTGGTAAATATTTAATTGATCTTGTCTGTTTTACCATCCGGGTTGAAATAAAAGGATTTGAAAATGTGCGCCCTCTGATTTCGTCCAGAAAATTTATTTTTGCTGTCTGGCATTCGAGATTGATACTTATCAGCTATTTATGTAAAGGGCAGGATGGCACGGCTCTGGTAAGCCGATCGAAAGACGGGGAGTTTGCTGCAAGAATTCTGCATAGCCAGGGCCATGAAACAGTCAGGGGGTCCACAAATAAAAGAGGACTTCGGGCACTGTTAAAACTGATAAGAAGCCTGAAAGAAAATAAAAAGCCGGGCCTTATTGTGCCTGATGGGCCAACCGGGCCGCGGTTCAAAGTAAAACAGGGTATTATCCTGCTGGCAAAGGGGACCGGATTCCCGGTTATCCCGATTACCTACAGCGGGAAAAGAATTAAAATATTTTCAAGCTGGGATCGGTTTATTCTTCCGTTTCCTTTTACAAAATGCCGGGTTGTATATGGAGAACCGGTGTATGTTTCCCGTGATGCGAATAAGGAGGAAGAAGCACGGTGTACAGTCCGGCTTGAGGAGGAACTGTGCCGAATAACCTGTGATGCGGATCGGCATTTCGGCCATCACATAACCTGACCCAAGATAAAGAAATGAAGTCACTATTTGGAATCAAAATTAGAAAAAGACACAGGCATCTGTTTGGATTACTAAAAGAGTACCGGTACAGGTTCTGTTTTTCAATACTGTGTATGCTGGTGGTGGCCGGCTCCACGGCTGCATCTGCTTATTTAATCAAGCCTGTTATTGATGATATTTTTGTAAACAAAAATTATGATATGCTTAAAATATTGCCGGCAGCGGTGATACTTCTGTATTTTCTGCGAGGGCTGTCGGTATACGGTCAGGAATACTTTATGGGGTATATTGGCGAGGGAATTATCCGGCGGCTTCGAGACACTCTTTATAATCGAATCTCCGAACTTTCCCTTTCGTTTTATCATAAAGAGACCACCGGCGTTTTAATGTCTCGAATAACAAATGATGTTAATATTATCAAGAATATGGTTTCAACTACGGTCACTGGTTTGCTCAGGGATGTTATAAGCATTGTGTTTTTGACTGTGCTGATATTTGTCCTGGTCTGGAAGATGGCCCTGTTTGCCCTTATTATCCTGCCGGTTGCGTTTTACCCTATTGTGATTTTCGGCAGGCGGGTTCGCCGTTTCAGTACCGGATGCCAGGAAAAGATGGCAGATATGAATGCCTTTCTTCATGAAACCCTTGCCGGAAACAAAATCGTTAAAGCATTCGGTATGGAGGATTTTGAAAAAGAGCGGTTTTCTAAAAAAACCGGGGGGCTGTTAAAAATTGAACTGAAGGCTGTAAAAGCCAGGGCAGTATCTTCACCGGTAATGGAGTCTCTGGCAGGGGTGGGGATTGCTTTTATCATCTGGTATGGCGGGAATAACGTAATTGCAGGCGTTTATACGGCAGGCACCTTTATGGCCTTTCTGGCGGCGGTTGTTTCACTTTACACCCCGGTAAAAAAAGTAAGCAAACTCAATAATGTGATCCAGCAGGGGCTTGCAGCCGCAGACAGGGTATATGATATCATTGAAACCGAATCTGAGATCAGCGAACCTGAACATCCTGAAGAGGTAAAACCGGGGCCGCACCGGGTAACGTTTGAAAAAGTCTTTTTTAAGTATGAAGAGGATCTGGTTTTAAAGGGTATCAATCTTGATGTGAAGGCGGGTGAAATCCTGGCCATTGCCGGGATGAGCGGCGGCGGCAAATCATCTCTAGTTAACCTTATTCCGCGGTTTTATGATGTGTGCGGTGGATCAATTAGAATCGACGGCATTGATATCAGGGACGCATCCCTTTCATCGGTCCGAAGCCAGATAGCTATCGTAACCCAGGAGCCCATTCTGTTTAATGATACAGTGAGGAACAATATAGCCTATGGAAATCTCCATGCGTCTGAAGAAGAAATTATTCAGGCGGCAAAAGCATCCTATGCCTACGACTTTATACAGAATTTTTCAAAAGGATTTGATACAACTATCGGTGAACTGGGCAGCCGTCTTTCCGGCGGTGAAAAACAGCGTATCTGTATTGCCCGGGCCCTTCTGAAAAATGCCCCGATTCTGATCCTGGATGAAGCCACCTCCTCCCTGGATGCCGAGGCGGAAATGCTCGTTCAGAATGCTCTTGAAAACCTGATGAAAGGCCGCACCACATTTGTTATTGCCCACCGGCTTTCAACCATCGGCCATGCAGACCGAATTGTTGTGATTGTTGGTGGCCGGATCGTGGAAGAGGGGGGGCATGAACAATTGCTGGAAAAAGAGGGGGAATATTACAAGCTTCACCAGATGCAGTTTAAAGATGGTGGGTAATCGGTCTTGATTAATGATTATGCCGGAATCGGACATGTGTGTCCAATGTGTAGAGGGATTGGGATAAAAGCCGGATAATCAATATGTATAAACACTTCGACTGTTTAACCCTCCTTACCCATGCTGGATTGCAGGTATGTCATAAGGTTGATCTTGCTGTTAGTAAGCTTAAGCTTTCGTCGTATATGTTCCCGGTGACGGTTAATTGTACCCACTGATACACCTCGAATCCTGGCGATTTCTTTGGCCTGAAGACCACTTCGAATCATATT
>JAUXDD010000157.1 GCA_030618465.1 Desulfobacteraceae bacterium | reverse complement strand
AATGAGTACTCACAGGGTAACCGCATTTGGATTTTCAAAAAAATACAGGGGATTGTCGGGAGCTTTGTTTAAATCAATTAAATTATCACGTTGCGGCTTTGCATTAAATAAGAACCTTAGTAAAAAACTACTCCGCTTTATAAACCTTACACAACAGTGCCCGGTTACACCAGCCGCCGGACAGCTCATCGCAAAATTCAGGATCATCCAGGGTCAGCACATTGGCATTGGATTCCCATACACCGCTGAGTTCCGGTTCATTTGCAGATTTTTCAGGAAACCACCAGCTGGCCTGGCAGTTGACCACATTGGCCAGCATGCCCGAATTGTATCTTGCTTTCTGTTTAATCTTTCCGCGGCGGGTTTCAATAAACGCCCAGTCGCCGTCATTTATACCCAGATCTCCAGCAGTTTCCGGATGAATATCCATCAACGGGTCAGGATGTTTTTCCCGGGAGCCAATGCCTTTATGCATAAATTCCGAATGATACATGGGCCTGAAATTTCCGCCGGTATTTAAGATAAGGGGATATTCCCTGGCCACATCAGGAAGTCTGACAGGACTTTCAGGCGGTTCTTCATAATACGGCAGGGGATCATAATCCAGTTTCTCCAGGATGCTTGAATACAGTTCAACCTTTCCCGAAGGTGTAGGAAAACCGGTACTTTTATATGGTTCCAGATCAAAGCTATCGGGAAAAGTAATGATATTTTCCACTGCATCTTTAAAACTCAGGCCTGTTTCCTTTAACCGATAGTTGCTGACTTCTTCCGTGTTTGCCCAGGGCCAGTATTCATCCTGTCCCACACTTAAGGCCAGCCCGCGAAAAAATTCATAAATATCTTTTCTTTCACCTAACGGTTCTATGGCTTTTTCACCTGCCCACAGCAAACTGCAAAAATCCATCATGTTCGTACACAGGTCTCTTTCCATCCAGCTGGTTGCGGGAAACACATAGTCTGCAAGCTGCGCGGAAGGTGTCATAAACAGTTCCTGGACCACAGACAATTCAAGTTTTTCACTTTTCAATGCCTCGTACACCAGTTTGGTGTTTCCTGCCCAAGCCATGGGATTTGATCCCCATGCAATCAGGGCCGTTACAGGATATGGTTTGCCGGTAAGGATCGCACGCCATCCCATGGTGGTATGGGCCTGAATCTGAACAGTAACCGGCGCAGGTATTCCATAGACTTTTTCTATGTACTCAGACATCATTGTCCAGCCGTTCAGTGAAACCAGTTTGCACACATCAAACCCCATCTGCTTTTTCCTCTGCTCCATGGAAAGGCATTCCATCATGGAGAGTTCGGATTCAGGAACAAATTTACCGCCATTGTTTGTATCACCTGGGCGTGCAATGAGATGCCCGCCAAAAACCCCCAGGTATCCGCAGATAGCGCGCATGATCACTTTTACCTGTTCGGTGCGGGTACCATTTAAACCAAGCTGATCTATTGCCACACCATAGGGCATCACAGACGGACCATGGGTGGCATATGTTCTGGCCGCTTCAATAATTTTATCCGCAGGAACATCCGTAATTTCAGAAACCGTCTGGGGCGGGTATTCCTGGACACGCTCCTTTAACCGGTTAAAACCAACCGTCCAGTTTTCAACAAAATCTTTATCATAAAGTTCTTCATTAATGATGACATGAAGCCAGCCCATGGCAAGAGCCGTATCCGTTCCCGGTCTCGGCCTCAGCCAGATATCGGCCATATCGGTGGTTCGGGTCTGCCTGGGATCAACAACAATGATCTTTACATCCTTTTCCTTTTTCATCTTTTTAAGATGAGTCCAGGATCTTGTCTCGGATTGGGACGGATTGCTTCCCCAGAAGACCGCGCAGTTGGAATTTGACAGGTCAGTGGAAAAAGTTGTCACATCACCGGTGACAGCCATGTTGATTCCCATGTCATTGATACCGCAGATAATGCCGGGTGCAAAAATGTTGTGGGGATTACCGAAAAGAGATGCAAACCGTCCGCGGGGCCAGTAGTCATTTCCCCTGTATGTGCCTTCCAGAAAGCCAAGCGTTTCAGGACCATATCTGCCTTTCAGCGCGATCAGCTTCTGACCGATTTCCCCCATGGCATCATCCCAGCTGATCTGTTGCCATTTTCCTTCTCCTCGCTTGCCAACTCGTTTCAACGGATACAACAGCTGATCCGGCTGGTACAGCCATTTGGGTGCAATGCCCGGTCGTTCGCAGGTATACCCATGACTTAAGGGATGATCAGGGTTCCCCTTAATCCTGACCACCCGACCGTCTTCAACATGAACCAGGACACCGCACACGGCAGCACAGAACTGGCAGCATGTTTTTTTTATTTCCTGAGTACCCATTGCAGAACCCCCTGGATTTTTTGATTAAAATAAATAAAAAAGTTCCTCCTGCCAGATTTATAAAACGTGTTACGATGCCATATGCTCTGCTGCAAGGTAACCAAAAAACAGGCTCTTGGACTGGCAGGCGCCACTTGTGTACATGCAGCCGATAGTCAACAGTGCCGTGGTATTACTGGTGCCGTAAAGTCCGGGGATGACCTCACCCTGGCTGTTGATTACCTGGGCATCCGTATTGGTCACCAGTCCGCCCTGGGTACCCACAGAACCAAGATCCAGTTTTATCCCGTAATACGGGGACGTTTCCAGGGGGCCCAGAACCGGTCCGGGTGAGAAGTCTTCATTCCGTTTACTTCCCCAGAACTTATTGTATATGCTCTCACCACGGTGGAAATCAGGATCATGGCCTTCTGCTGAAAGGCGGTTAAACCGTTCAACGGTTTCCACCAGGTTATCTGCGGGAATTCCAAATTTTTCAGCCAATTCTTCAAGCGTATCCGCCTGTACCAACCAATCGGGATCAGATGTCAATTCTTTAAGCATAATCATTCCTGACCGGGTAACTTCAGTATGGTCATATATTGAATAAAGCGGTGCATTGGACAGTTGAGACAGGTTCTTATCATAATCTACAAACGCCCTGCCGATATCCGGATAAAACGATTCATTACAGCAACGTTTTCCATGACGATTGACGATGATGTTTCCGGGATATCCGTAGCTTATGGGTCGATAGAAGGGTTTGCCCTGAACGGTCTCTCCTTTTGAATGAAACATGGGCTGAAATATGGCATGGTCCATCAATGCGATGGCGGCACCTGCCTCCATTCCCATAATGTGGCCGTCTCCTTCCAGAGAATTGGGCGACATACCGCGAAAGTTCTCAACATTTATGAAACGGGTGGCCATTTCCTGGTTCCACTCAAATCCGCCGGATGCCAGCAGCACGCCCTTATTTGCCTTAATACAAATCTCTTTTCCATCCTGTTCCGCACGAAGCCCGATAACTTTTCCGTCCTGCATGATCAATCGTCTTCCGCGAACCCCGGTACGGATATCAATACCACGCTCGGCACATCCAAGCACCAGACCGCCGATAAGCCCCCTTCCCTCAGCCCATTTACCCCTGATTCCGATAAAAAACGGAACAGGATCGGGCCTCACCTTTGAAAGAATCGGATGATCCTTTTCAGCTTCACTCAGAAGAGTAGCCATGATGCTCTCGTCCGGAAACAGCTGGCGTCCTCTTGTCTTTCCACCCGGATTATCCGCATAATAGTCCGTACTCCTGTCTATGGTCAATTTCAGAGGGGTTTTTTCAACCATATAACGAGTGATATCCGGCCCGGCATCCAGAAATACGTTTGCAATAGCCTCATCATGACGTCCATGGCTGGTATTCCGTATGTGTGTGATTGCATCGTCTTTGCAATCTTCAATGCCCTCTTCCAGCATAATATGGTTAAACGGTACCCAGAGGATTCCTCCTGAAAGGGCTGTTCCACCTCCAAGATACTCTGATTTTTCAAGAAGAACAGTGCTCAAACCCAGATCATGTCCTTTAATAACAGCTGCCAGTCCGCCGGAACTTCCACCCATTGCCACCAGATCGACCTCAAGATCCCATCTTTCAGGAACGTCGTACATTTTTGTCATGTTTCATCTCCTTGGTTTTTCTATTCATTACCTGTAATTAGAATCACACGATCTTTAAATCTTTTCATATTAATGCCTCCCGGTATGGACAAACAACAATTCTTTTTTTCTCATCAGCCGTTAAGTTCAATCTCCGGATGCCATTTTTTGACCAGACGTTTCATACATTCCCGCCAGTCAGTTTTTGTTTTACCAACGAGGTCTTCCATTTTTGTTGTATCTGCCACAACACTTTCAAGAGTCTGATCGGTATATGTAAATTCAACTTTTTTACCAACCAGTTCCCCAATGTAGTTACTCCAATCTTCCACGCTGACCTGCTCTTTTCCGGCCCAGTTCACGATGGTTGCCGGCACACTGGCTGCCCCAAGCAGCTTTGGAATGGTTCCGATAATGTCGTCTTCATGTATGGGATTGTACAGGCTGGGTTTATCCGTATGTACAACAATCGGCTGATCCTGAAGAATCATCTCCAGATGGATATATGGCCATCCCCCGTTATTTCCGTAAGGCACATTCAAACGGGCGATGATAGTGGGAATGTTCCATTGTTTTGCAGCAAAACGGGCCATTCCCTCAGCCGCAATTTTACAGATACTGTATGCCGGCATCATCACCCTGTGATTATCGCCAAGCGGGTCTGTTTCTTTTAATGGTTCATGGCCCTTAAACTGGTAAACACCGGTTGTGGAACAGTGAAAAAATGCTTTGGCATTGCGGCAGTGACTCATCAACATACCAAGCCCCTCGACAATGGTTGTTATGGTATTGTCAAAATTCGGGTCAAAACTGACGGCAAAGTTGAGTACATAGTCAAAATCGTTGGGAACATCCTTAAAATCAGGATCGGCAAGATCGAATGTCACACAGGTGATACCGTTCCCCTCAAGTTTTTTCTTTACATCAATATTACCGAAACGGGCAAGCCCCCAGACATCATTATCTTTGGTGAACGCCATAGCAACCGGATTACCAACCTGGCCGGTGAGACCTGTAATCAGAATTTTTTTTCCTTTTAACAAAACATCACTCATTGTAAGCATCCTCCAAATTTTAAGGAATTCTGTCAATTTATTAAAAATGAAGAATCTCTTCATCCTTTATCCCTGAAGGAATAAAATTTTCGGCCCGTTCCGTTACCATTTTTATGGCGTTCGGAAAACATGCCAGCTCACAGACACCGCATCCCAGGCATTTATCCGGATCAAGCACAGCTTTTATAGTATCATGCCCGGCGATCGGTTTCATATCAATGGCACCGAACTGACATCGGATCACACAATACCGGCAGCCGTTGCATGCATCATAGTTGATTTCCGCTTCGTACCGGCTGGGAGCAAGAATATGGGAAAGCGACCCGGCCTTCATCCCCGGATCAATTACCATACAGGCACAACCGCAGCAAAAGCATATATATTCGAGGTCATCGGTTCTCGAAATATTGGTTACCGAGGGAACCAGGCCTGCGCCCACAGCTGTGAGGGCAATAGAGATGGCTTCATCTGTACTGACTTTCCTGCCGCTGCCCCTGTAAAGATCAAATTCAGCACGCCCTTTGAACTGCATGCATACTTCACGCGGATGATGGCACGTTTCTTCTCCCATTGTCCGGCAGCAGCAATTTCGAATACTGATCAAATCCCGGTTTGCTTCAATAATTTCAGTAATACTTTCACAGGCAAGGAGCTTTAAATCCGCAGGCATGGCTTTTTCAGCCGGAATAACCCTGAGCAGGGGATCTTCAAACAGGGCGTACATCTCCCCGATGTCTTTACACCAGTTTTCGCCTTTATACAGATTCATCCATAGTTTGGGCATTCCCCCGGGGATGTATTTGGGTGCGCTGGATAATATATTATCGTGCAGAATGGGTGCAATACTGGTAAACTGAAATTTTTCCGGTGACAGTTTATCCGGGTTCCGGGATAAAAGTCCCCGCCGGGCAAGACCCAGTACTTTTTCTTCAGCTTCTTTTTCCGTCATGTTGAATTTTTCTGCCAGAACCGAAAATGAGTTCGGCAGTTGAACAAGAAAACGGGCTTCTTCACTGGTCATGGCGCAATCCAAAATTTTATAAAAAGCTTCAGAATCAGCCATACCACTGATTTTAGCCAGTTTTTGAAGATGCGGATCTCTTTCCATGAGTTTCCTCCCCTTATTAAATATTTTCAAACATATGCTCATTGACCTTCATACTCGGCACATCATTTCTCTCCCATGACTCTTCGAACACACGCTTGTAACCGGTGGATTTTATCTTCCACTGGCCACCCACTTTTTCATACTCATCATGATAATACCCATATCCCCTTATCGATGTGTTTGAATTCAATTCAATCAGGTAATCATGAAATGCCCATGAGCCTTTTGCCGTATTTTCACCGGTTATTTCAACCTCAGGATGAAAGCCCTGGTGCATTGTGAGTAACGTATTTTGCATTACGTCTTTCAGGAAATCGATAATTTTGTCTTTGCCTTCAAAACAGAATTGTCCGCCCGAGTAACTGGTGACGGCATCGTCTGTAAAACACGCTGACATTTCATCCCAGTTCTTGCAGTCAAGACATCTCAGATATTTGTGCTTCAACTGTTTAATTGCTTCAATATCTTCCAGTCTGCTCATTGTTTTGATCCTCCCTTTACAATAAAATTGTTTGATTTACATCAACGAAAAAACTCAGGGACAAATAAAAATAGATTATGATTCAGGCCTGTTTGTATTTTATCCGAATAATAGTATAGGTCATCCATAAATTTCAATGCTTTTCCTTTCAGCATGGATCACTTAGATTTTCTACTGAATTTACAATCAAATAAACTGACACTTATATTTGATGAAGAGGCTTCACGTTTTACCTCCAGGCTGATGATATCTTTAAAATTTAATTGACAATCAGGGGGTTAAAGTGGTTGATTATTCTTTTTGTAAATCAGCGGTTAATTCAATGGATATGAATGGAACAGGATTTTGTTAAGAAGGATTTTATGAACGAAAACAAGCAGCAACTGGAACAGCAACTCTGGAATATTGCCAACACCCTTCGGGGCAAAAGTCACAGACAGAGTCGCAGATAGAATCAGAGGCCAAGTCAGGCCCGAGTCAGGCCCGAGTCAGGCCCGAGTCAACTGAAGACAGGATTATGGATATCCTATCACAGGAACCGAAATCAAAATCTGAATTGTCATCAATGCTTGGCCACAAGCATATTTCCGGCGCTTTAAAAATAAGCATTAATACCCTTTTGAAAAAAAATTTTATTAAGATGACTATTCCGGATAAACCCCAGAGCCGTTTGCAGAAATACCGGCTGACAAAAAAAGGGAAGGCATGGCTGGAAAAAATAAAAGAT
>JAUXDD010000094.1 GCA_030618465.1 Desulfobacteraceae bacterium | reverse complement strand
TATTGAATTTCAGGGACTCAGCACTTTTCCTGATAAATACTGTCGAAAAGTTTTTTCATACATGCATGAATCGATTTTCAAATAAATTTTAACTACATACCTATTTGAAAAATGAGTGTTTTTCTTTTCGGATAATATGTTTGTAATAGTTGCGTTGCCAAACCGATCTACCCTGCATTTTTTGTAATTTATTGATACGTCTGGCAGAAAAAAATAAAAAAAATAGAAAAATAGGGACACGAATTATTTGAATGTCCCTATTTGGTCATCCCCATGTTAAATACTAAAGCGGTGGTAGCAATGTCCTACTGGGTCGGCTCATCGGTGACGCGCCTATTCACTTCCTCAATGGTCCACTTGCCGCCATTATGGACCAGGTTGACGGCGTGCCACCAGTAGTTGTCAGTGTCACCGTCCTGGATGGGTAAATGTATAATCATTATAGGGCCGTCGATCTTGATGCTGTCATAGATACGGATGGTAGCCTTCGTAGCATTCAGCGCACGACTTAGGTAGTAGATATAGGTGGATGATGTGTTCAGATCGGTCGTAGTTATAGTGATGGTCTCCGGACCCTCCCCATCGGTGTCATCATGGTCGAGCGTAGCCCCCGAAATCTTCTTATTACTATAAAAACACTTCTCCCCATTGCCCATAAAATATGAGTCCACATCTGTTTTGTTTTCCCAGTTGAGGATTATGCGGAAGCCCGTCGCAATCGGCTCACTGAGGGATATCTCCCTGACGGCAAGGGGTGTTTCCTGAACGAGGGTGATTTGCCTGTTGCTGCCGATGTAGCCGGTCTTGGTATATGTCAGGGTGAAGCCGCCTGTCGTATCGCCCGGCAGGGTAATGTGGTAAATGCCGCTGGCGTTCGTGGTGGCCGTCTCGGAGCGGCCGGTGATCGCCACTGTCACGCCGGCCAGGGCGCCACCAACCGTAGTGCTGACCTTGCCGCTGATGACGATATCCCCCAGCACGTGTGTCGAGAAGCTGACGGTCGCCGCCGTGAGGGCATTGCCTGCGGTGTCGGTGACGGTGGAACTGATCTCCAACGTGTAGGTAAGACCATACTTCAGAGAATGACTCGGAGTGACGGTCACAATGGAGTGATCCCCTTTCGTCGTTACCGTTGCTGGCACGACGATACTACCAGCTTTGAGCACAATGGAAGCTGATGTGGCTGTCGCGCTATCAATGGGTTCACTGAAGTTTACAATAACCTTGCTGTCCAGGTGAACCTCCGTCTGACCGTCCGCAGGGCTATTATGGGTGATTGTCGGAGGCGTGGTGTCCGGCTCCGGACCCGTGGTAAACGATGCGCTCCCGGCTGCGAGCAGGTTATTGCCTGCGGCGTCCGTGAGACCAGTGCTGACGCTGAGTGTGTAGTCTGCTAAGAATGCCAGATCGCTGTCGGAAGTCACGATGGCTGAGCTGTGAGCGCTGCCGCTTGAGATGGTGACAGGGATCGTCGTGTCCGTTGCATCCTTGAGATTGATGTCTGCCGGTGTGAACGTACTGACATCCATATGCTCGCTGAAGGCAACAATGATGTGTACATTGGGCGCAACATCGGGCGCCCCATCAACTGGCGTGAACAATGTAATCACTGGGGGTTTGGTGTCGGGTTTAAGGGCAGTGTAGAAGTGTGTGGCATACTCGCCGTGCATGGAATTGCCTTCCGTATCCGTCACCTCGGACTTCACCGTCAACGTGTAATAGGCTCCCGGATCCATATTAGTAGCCGGTGTAATAACAACCGTCTTTCCATCGGGTTGAGGATCGATGCTAATAGGAACATCAGTGGCCCCGTTGCTGAGCTTAATATTCTCAGATGACAGCGTGCTAGTATTCACTTCCTTGCTGAAGGTGATGTGGAGCTTGGAGTTGACATCGATGCCAGTCGACTGATGCGAGGGTGATACTGAGCTTATCTTCAGTGCCTCAGTATCATGGGGCACATCATGGGTCGTAAAGACGGAGCTGACGGCTGTGGAGAGTGGGATGCCTATCGAACTTGTGACACCCGCGCCAACAATGAACTCATATGTCGTGTCGAAATCAAAATACTCCAGGGGCAATAGCGTAACCTTTAAACCATCCTCGCTGATCGACAGGGTTCCGGGAACCTCGGAACTGCCCTGCATGAGCTTGATGTTTGTGTCGTTAATCGTGTCCTGGTCCACCGCAGCGTCGAATATGACAATCGGTGTAACGTCAATATTAACTCCCACTGAGTTGTTTTCCGGCGTAACCGATGTCACGCTGAAAGAAGACGAAGACCCCGACCCGTGACAACCGAACAGCCCAATGTTGAACAATATGGCCGCCAGGGCCACGAATACCATCCTAAATTGCATTGGTTTACGCATAACATTCCCCTATTTTTTATCTATACATGTATATAAAAAATAAGTTGTATGTCAATATGATTAATGACCCTCCTATAAAAAAAGCCTGAATATACCCCTGCACTCATTTATGATGATTCTTGCTCTAAACACCCTCCGCCCTCAGCGTTAGTGGTTATCCATGGTGGAGTCCAAGTACATACTTTTGGGGCTGCCCAGCAATCAGCTCTTGTTGAAAACGCACTACACGGAAGATCACAGCAAAAATAGGAATAGGAACATACGAAATATGAAATTTATAAAGATATAAAACAGGGTTTGCAGCAGTAAATAGCTGCAAATACTTGAATTCACTGGTACGCCTGGAGGGAGTCGAACCCCCGACCTACGGATTAGAAGTCCGTTGCTCTATCCAGCTGAGCTACAGGCGCTTTTGTAAAATGTTTTTTTAGAAGTTCTCTTTTAAACCTGAATTCATAACATGTCAACCCCCTTGTAGAGTAAAGTAAGCACAGGAAGCAGGGTCATACCCGCAACCGAGAAAATCGTCATGGTCACGCTTTAGAATAATTGCAGATATTTTTTTCAGGGTTGATTGAAAGACTGATCCCTTTACCGACAAGTTCCCGGGTAATAAGGAAATAATAATATATGCCATTTAAACAATGATACGCAAAAATTAAAAAGGTCTTTGTAAATGTTATTGCAATCTGTTAATATCAAAAAAAATGGAATGATTTTTAATCCGTTATTTTTCTGCTTATATTCGTTTGTTACCCGGACATGCCCGGCAACCATTTAATTTATAACGTTTTATCATTACTGTGGAAACAAAAAGCAAAAAAAAAGCACCCAGGAAAAAATCAAAGGCCAGGCTGAAACAGACTGAAAAAAAGGGCACAAAGGATGCTTCTGAAAAAGCACTTGTAAAATATGATCCTTTACAGCGGTATCTGTCAGAACTCAGCAAGTATAAACTTCTTACTCGCGAACAGGAAGTTGAACTTGGTAAAAGAATTCAGGAAAATGATGATATGGACGCCGCCTACAACCTGGTAACGTCGAATTTAAGGCTTGTGGTGAAAATTGCGCTTGAATTTCAGCGGGTCTGGATGCAAAACCTTCTGGATCTCATACAGGAAGGCAATATCGGACTTATGCAGGCAGTTAAAAAATTTGACCCATACCGAAATGTGAAGTTTTCATATTATGCATCATTCTGGATAAAGGCCTATATCCTTAAATTCATAATGGATAACTGGCGGCTTGTAAAAATTGGAACAACACAGGGTCAAAGAAAACTTTTTTTTCAATTAAAAAAGGAAAAGCAGAAACTGATAGATCAGGGTTTTGATCCAAAGCCAAAGTTGCTATCTGAAAAACTGGGTGTAACTGAACGCGAAGTTATTGATATGGACCAGCGGCTGGATGGCTGGGATGTTTCGCTGGATGCACCTATAAAAGATGATTCTGATACGGAGAGAGTTGAATTTTTGAGTGCCGGGGTAGAGTCCCAGGAATCTCAGGTCGCTAAAAAACAGGTTGAGTCCCTTCTTCATGAAAAAGTGGCTGAATTTAAAGAAAGCTTAAATCCAAGGGAACTGGAAATTTTTAACCAGAGAATTTTTTCCGATGCACCGGTTACATTGCAGGATATTGGCGACCGTTACAGCATATCACGCGAGCGGGTACGTCAGGTTGAAAAAAATATAATAAAAAAAATGAAGGAATTTTTCAAACGGGAAATTCCTGATTTTGATTCATATTCATTTAATACAGATAATACAGAATAATAAGCATCAAGACAGGCAAGTATTTAATTTTCTTAATTTATATGAAAAAAATAAAAATGGCAAATATACTGAACCATTCCTTTTTTAAAGAAAAAAATGTTCTGAAATACATTGTTCATCTGATTATGTTTGCCGCGCTTCTATCCGGCTGTGCAGCGCCCCTTACGTATAGAGCCCAGCAGTCCGATGAGCCCGTAATTTCCGAAAACAGTTATTACTATTTCACTGAAGCTCAGCTCATGAAAATAAGCGGGGACCTGGATATGGCCGCGCTCTACATGAACAAGGCACTTCAAATTAACCCGGAATCACTGTATCTGAAGAAAGATCTTGCCACCATTTATTTGCATCAAAGGAAAATTGACGAGGGGCTGGGGCTGGTTGAAAGTATACTTGAAAGCTCTCCGAATGATGTGGATGGTCTCATTATGCTTGGCAGTATTAAACTGACTCAAAATCAAAATGAAGAGGCCATAAACGCATACGAAAAGGTCCTTGAAAATGATCCCAAACAGCAAAGTATTTATTTGTATCTTGGAAATCTATATACGGAAGAAGAAAACCTTGAAAAGGCAGAAATAGTTTATGGAAAGATGGTACAAAATTATCCGGAATCATATCTCGGATATTTTTTTCTCGGGAAAATTTACGTAAAGCAGGGCAAACGGATTGAAGCGGAAAAAGAATTTCGTAAGACGATTGCGCTTGAAGATAAACTCATAGAACCACGTTTTGAACTGTTGCAATTATATGGAGCCGTGGAAGGGGCAGAAAAAGATAAAAAAACGAAAAGAAAAAAAATTATAACAATATACAAAGATATTCTTGAATTATACCCGAAAAATATAAGAGCTTCAATGGAACTGGGCTATTACTATCAGAAAAACGGGATGACACAGGAATCTGAAGCAATTTTCAAGGACCTTGGAATCCGAAGCACAACCGATACAGGTGTCATTCGGAAGGTAATTCGGCTGTTTATGGATCAGAAAAACTTTGATGCTGCTGTAATTATTCTCGAAGGTATGCTCAAAGGGGCCCCTGAAAGTTCTGAAATCTATTATGTCAAGGGTGTGGCGTATGATGGCCTGAAAAATAAAAAATCAGCCATTTTTTATTTTAAGCTGGTTAAACCGGATTCACGGTTTTTTCAAAACGCAACCGTTCATATTGCTTATCTTTACAAAGAACAGGGAAAAACAGAAGCGGCCATTGAGCATTTAAAAGATGTTATCAGCACCGTCCCGGGTAATGAGAAAACCGGGTTCATACTCTACCTGGCGGCAATTTATGAAGAGATCGAGCAGTATAAAGAAGCTGAAATTGTATTAAAACAGGGGATTGAGATTGAACCGAATAACCCCAAACTCCATTTCCGACTGGGTGTTGTTTATGATAAGTGGGGGAGAAAAGAAGACTCCATAACTGAAATGAAAACCGTGATAAACCTTGATCCAAACGATGCCCATGCGCTGAATTATCTGGGATACACCTATGCGGATATGGGACTGGAGCTGGATGAAGCAGAGCGTCTTTTAAAAAAAGCATTGGAATTAAAACCGGATGACGGTTACATAACGGACAGTCTGGGATGGGTCTATTTCAAAAAAGGAATGTATGATGAGGCCATAACCATACTGGAAAAAGCAGTTGAAAAGGTCCCTGATGACCCAATAATTTTGGAGCATCTGGGCGATGCCTATTCACAGATCAACAAAAGGGAAAAGGCTCTCGAATATTATAAACGCTCCCTTTCTAAGAAAAAAGAGGATAAAGAGGCGCTGGAAGATAAAATAAAACAGATGCAGCATAAGGAATGATAATCCTGAATAAATCCAGTTTATCCTTTTTAATTATTTTTATTTTCACAGTCGTATTTTCTGCCTGTAGCACAATAAATGACTCTATTCGTTCTCAGGATATCTACAAAGATTCTGAAGCGTATAATATTCTTGAAATTCTGAGAAACACCAATGCCACCCTGAACAATTTTAAAGGAATCGGAACAACAAAATCATTCCAACCGGGGGGCAGTTCCCAAATATTCCGGATTGCGTGGCTGGGCGCATCCCATCAAAGAAAAATACGCATGGAAATTCTTGGGGTATCTGGTCAGCCCGCTGCAAGCATGGCCAGTGACGGCAGTTATTTTTATTTTTTATCCCGGAATACCAGACGGTTTTATAAAAAACGTCTTTCAAAAAACACCACGCTGAAACAAATCATCTCCATACCGGTAAAACCATCGGATATCCTGGACCTGCTGGCAGGGAAAATTCCTATTTATGAGCATTATATTGCCACAATTGAACACGCTGCATCAGGAGAATATGTTGTGCTGATTTTAAAAAACAGGCGACATGAGGTTGTTGAGAGGATCTATGTTGATAAAAGCAAAACAGCTGCGTATAAGGTTGAAAAATTCGACCGTTCAGGATCTTTGATGTATCGTGCCGCATTCAGCAGGATGCAGGATATTAACGGGTACCAGGTTCCTTTGGAACTGGAAATTTCAACTGATCAAGGGGTGTTTTTTAGCCTCACTGTTGACAGGTTCTGGACAGAGGCTTCCGCTTCACCGGAAATGTTTGTCTTGACACCCGCTATCCAGTGAATTTTATAATTAAAGATACTAAATGGCAGGCAGCATGACATTTTCCAGACAGGTTATAGCCCTTGGCGCCCGGCTTAAAGAGTGTAGCAATGTCCTCACCCTGGGGGTTCGGCCTAATTTTTCCGATTACAGTGCTGATGAAGCGAATCGTATCCGAAGAGCAAAAAAAATCTACTATCCTTCAACCTTTTATGCTGATTTGTTTGATAGTATAGGAAAGCCCACATTTCCAAGTTATCATACATACAAGTGTGTGCAGGATAAAATCAAACAGACAGCGTTGTTTTACCTTGCAAATATCCCTCATCCAAAGACCACGATATTTTATGGAAATCGGCAGAAAAGAACAATTTTGGATTTTTACAAATTCCCATTTGTTGCAAAAATCCCACGGGGGTCAGCCATGGGAAGAGGGGTGTATCTTTTAAAAAACAAAAGAGAACTGGATGCCTATCTGGAATTAACAGGACCTGCCTATATCCAGGAGTATCTTGAAACTGACCGCAGTATCCGGGCGGTTGTCATTGGCAATAAGGTTGTCCATGCATATTGGCGAATAGCATCGTCAACCGATTTTCGAAGCAATATTGCTGCCGGTGCAACAATTTGTTTTGATCCGGTTCCGGATGAAGCATTGGACCTTGCTGTTCAAACGGCCGGAAAATGCCGCTGGGATGATGTGGGCCTGGATATTATCCTGCATGGGAACAAACCATATATTATTGAAGCCAATATAAAATATGGTATGGAAGGATTTAAGAAAGCTGGAATTGATTATTTAAAACTCATGGAAAGCATGATAGAAAACAATGAGATTTAAAAATGATTTGTTATAAGCCGGAGTAATAGATATTTTGAACACCCTTGAAAAGATAAAAAAAACGCTGGAAAGCCGGGAGTCCCGTGAGTTATTTGAATTTGCTACGATCAGCGCCAAAGGCATCCGTCGGAATCCAGATGATAAGCTTGACGCAGGATATCGTCAAAACTTCGCTGTGGATGTTGACCGGATTCTTAATTCCCTTGCGTATACCCGTTATATTGACAAAACCCAGGTTTTTTACCTGATTAAAAATGATCATATCACACATCGGGTGCTTCATGTACAACTGGTATCCAAGGTGGCAAGGACCATCGGTCGTTTCCTGGGTTTAAACGAGGACCTTACCGAAGCTGTTTCCTTAGGGCATGATATCGGCCATTGTCCGTTTGGTCATGATGGTGAAAAGATTTTATCCGGACTTTGTCAGTCCGGCAATATGGGCAGTTTTCATCATAATGTGCAGAGCGTACAATTCCTTGAGAAAGTAGAAAGAAAAGGACGGGGATGGAATCTGTGCCTTCAGACGCTGGACGGTATCCTTTGCCATGACGGTGAAGTTCATAACCGGCAGCTGAAACCTGATAGAGAAAAAACATTTGTCACCCATGAAAAAGAGATAAGCGAAAGAAAGTCAAACATCAATTTATCCACTATGCTGATTCCAATGACCCTTGAGGGGTGTGTTGTCAGGATGGCGGATACCATCAGCTATATCGGCCGGGATATTGAAGATGCCATTCGTCTTGGCATGATTAAAAGGAGCGATCTGCCGGAAAAATGTGTAAGCGTTCTTGGCAGCACAAACGGAGCTATTGTTTATAACCTGGTGACAGATATCATCAGCAACAGTTTTCAGCAGGAATTTATTACTTTCAGCACTAAAGTGTCAGACGCTTTGTGGGAACTAAAGCAATTTAACTATGCGCGTATTTACATGCATATGAAAATAAAAAAAAATTTAGATGCGATCAAAAAGCTTTTTGATCTGCTTTTTGAAAGATATATTGATGATTTGAGAAAAGAAAATCGATCATCTGTAATTTTTTCAAAGTTTTTGTTCAACATGTCAGAAGATTATATTAAAACGCATAAAAATGAAGAAATTGTCCGGGATTTTATTGCCGGGATGACGGACCAGTATTTTTTGAGCCAGTGCCCTGAAAAAATACGACCGGAATTTCAAGTGCTGCAATAGATGTATTTATACTGATTTTTCAATTGGCGAGTTTGACAATGATAAAAAAAGACGAATTGATTGCAGGTGTTATCATACATCATGAGTTATTTCCTGGAATGAAGCCGAAAAGCAAATATATCGCTTACGAATTAAAATAACCATCCATTCCTATAAAATCTTGACAAAATACACCAAAATAAGGTATAAAGAAGTATTATTCTTGATAAATTTTATACATCGGTACTGCCAATTTTTGTCTGCCATGCAGGATAAGTCAAATTAATTTAATACGATTCTCATGAAAAAACAATATATCATAGCCATTGTTATCGTTCTTATTCTGGCAGTTGTCTTATTTGTGTTTCGTCAGAAGAAAAATGATAGCAGAGTTACGGAGCATCAGAAAAAAACATTTGAGAAAATGATTGCGTCGGCTCAGAGAAGCCCGAAAATCGGATTGCCCAGGATGGGCTTTGCGTTAAACAAGTTTTATGAAGACAAAGGGAAGTATCCGGACACCCTTATGGAATTGTACCCGGAGTACATATCAAGCCAGTCATTTATTGAGGAGCTGGAGTGGTATTATGAACCAAAAGACGATGACTTTCTTCTGAGCCGGTCAGTGGACATAAAAAATAAAACCAGGGTTGCTTCCATTGATAAAAATATCAGGCCACGAACCGGTACTCAAATTATGCTGGCATCGGTGGAAAAGAAAGTGACGGAAGTGTTAACGGAAAGAAGCGTGGATGGAATTTCATCTGACGTTTTGATACACTACGACACCATAAAAAAACGCCGGGGTACCGGGGTAAAAAAGAAAAAAGAAGAAAAGCGGGCATCTTTATACCGTCCAAAAGTTGTTTTCGTTGAAGAAGGTGAGATCGCTTCCGGTATTTCGCCGGATATTGGCAAGAGATTTCTGGTCTGGAAAAATGAAGACGGCACACTGGGTTTTGGCGATTTAAAATATCCGGATGCACGGAAACTTTCCATTTACAGTGGTGGTGCCTGGATTAATGAAGAAAAACTTATGCCGGAAAAGAAGGGGACAGACTTTTCAGAGCAGTTTAAAACCGGGCCGGACCATATAGCGAAAAATCAAAGTAAACAATTTGTTGTCTGGAAGGATAAAAACGGGCATATCGGTTTTGGCGACAACATATATCCTGATATTGACAACCTGGCTGTTTATGCCAAAGGCCAGTGGTTTAACATTGAGCCAACAGAAACAGTTCAACAAAGATCCGCGATAGAGGTCGCTGCTGGAGCTGAGACCACACAGGAAACAGATCCGGACTTCCCTGCCGGAAAACAGAGTATAAAATACGTTGTCTGGAAAGATAAAAACGGGCATATCGGTTTTGGCGACAGTATGTATCCTGATGACGAAGGGCTCTCTGTTTACAGCCAGGGGAAGTGGTCACATATGGAAACGAAACCTGTAAAAGAGCAGCGAAAACCGCCACAAGTTTCAGAAGAAGCAGAAACTGCCATGGAAAAAACCCCGGGCTGGCTTGCAAAAAAACAGAGTAAAAAATTCATCGTCTGGAAGGATAAAAATGGTAATATCGGATTTAGTGACGGCGCATTTCCTGATAGCGAAGGGCTTTCACTTTTCAGCCGTGGGCAATGGGAACATGTGGAAACGCCGCCGGTCGATGAAAAACAAATACGGATGCAAGCCGCTGTTGAACCTGCACAGGCATCAGACCCGGACTACATTGTAAAAAAACAGAGCAAAATGTTCGTCGTCTGGAAAGACAAAAACGGGAACATGGGCTTTGGCGACGGAACGTATCCGGATGCTGACAAATTATCTGTTTATACCGGCGATGGACAATGGTTTGATATTGAAACACCGATGGCTGAAAAACAAAAATATCCGCATGTGTCTCCGGCAATAGAACCGACCGAAGATAAAGATATTGATACCATTGCCGGTGATCAGAGCAAAAAATACCTGGTATGGAAAGACAAAAACGGAAACATCGGTTTTGGCAATGTCATGTATCCGGAAGTCAAAGACATTTCCCATATCAATGTAAATGGAAACTGGGAAAAAGTTGCCAACTGAATGCGTTACGAAAGATTTTAGAGGATGCTGAAAAACGGGAGAACGCCTGTGAGAAGACTAAAAACCCGAAAGGGCTTTACTCTTATGGAGCTGGTAGTTGTTATGGCTATTTTAGCCATTTTAAGTGCCATAGCCATAACATATTACCATGATATAATGAAATCTTCCTATGATCTGACTGCAAAATCAGACGCCAGGAGCCTGATTACGGCACTGCATGGTGCTTTTTTTGATGAAAGCCTTGTGGTGGATTTTGCAGCATCAGCGTCTGATTCGGTTATTGGTGAACCGGTTATCTTTACGTTTTCACCGGGTGTCAGGGCCAGAGGTGTTAGAGGACTCAAGACCCCATGGGGCGATGGTGAATTCTATGCGCAAATTTATCACGTTAACGGGACTGCCGGGATTGATTACATAATTGAAATTGATGAAGAACTGAATTATTTTGAGGCTCAATTTTAACTTGATTGTATGACACAACC
>JAUXDD010000110.1 GCA_030618465.1 Desulfobacteraceae bacterium | reverse complement strand
TAAGGTGTATAAAGCGGAGTAGTTTTTACTAAGGTTCTTATTTCTGTATGGACACTATTTAACGCAAAGCCGCAACGTGATAATTTAATTAATTAAAACAAAGTTCACGACAACCCCCTGTATTTTTTTTGAAAATCCAAATGCGGTTACCCTGTGAGCACTCATTACACCTGTTGACTCACATGAAATATCTTTATAATATGAATTTATATGATCTCAAGTAATATGCAAACTTAAGGGAATATTCCATGGAATCACGATTGACAGTAGTAACACCCCGGATGACAGCCATTACTCTTGCCTATACACTGCTTGTGGATACTGTTGCTTCCATTTTTATGGCAAATATTGAACCATTTAACATGGGGTTTTTGACTACATTTATATTTGTTCAATGTATCGGCATATCAGCAACGGTGAGTTTTTTAACCACCTTTTATTATTTTAACCCGACAAATAAAATACTTCAGATCATTATGATTATTATAGCAATGATTGTCGGGGTAACGGCAGGTTCGGTGCTGGCATCGGTCATTGTTCAGGATAAAAGCCCTTTAACATATTTCATTGTGCATAAAGACATTTTTCTTTGGCATCTGTTCTATGCAATAACAGCTGGAACAAGTGCCATTTACCTGTATATCTTCCGTGAAAAAATTTCAGCCCATGAAGCATTGATTCAGGAAGAAAGGTTTAAACGTCTGTCTATTGAGAAAAAGATTGTAGAGACAAAATTGAAGCTGCTGGAAGCACAGATAGAGCCGCATTTTCTGTTTAACACACTGGCCAACATTCTCAGCCTTCTTGATACCGACCTGGAAAAAGGAAAACAGATGATGGTGGATTTCATCAATTATTTGCGGACATCCCTGTCAAAACCGAAAGATGATCCGGTTACTTTAAAGCAATCCATGAATACGATTCAGGCCTATTTGAATATTTTTAAAATTCGAATGGGGAGAAGGTTAAATTATACGTTTCATATTCCTGATGCGTTAATGGATATTCCTTTTCCGTCAATGCTGATTCAGCCCCTGGTTGAGAATTCCATTAAGCACGGTCTTGAACCAAAAGTTGATGGCGGAGAGATACAAATTAAAGCTGAAAAGATTAACGATACACTAAAAGTTGAAGTTATTGATGACGGTCTCGGGTTTCAAAAATTAGGCGGATGGGGTATCGGGTTATCCAATGTAAAGGAACGCATCGAATCATTATACGGTAATGAAGGTCACTTTTTACTGGAAGAAAACAGCCCTTCAGGAATGAAGGCAATTATTGAGGTTCCCTGTGGAAAAAATTAAGGCAATTGTCGCTGATGATGAAGAGCAATTGAGAATTTTCCTGATAAAACAACTTTCTCATGTCTGGCCCGAACTTGTTATTTGTGGTGAAGCAGGCAATGGTACGGATGCATTGGCCCTTATAAAGGATCAGCACCCGGATATAGCTTTTCTTGATATTAAAATGCCGGGTCTGTCCGGGATTGAAGTTGCCAGAGAAGTTGCCGGAGACTGTCTGGTTGTTTTTATTACCGCATTTGATGAGTATGCGGTGGAGGCATTTGAAAATGAAGCTGTTGACTATATTGTGAAGCCGATCAGTTACGGCAGGCTCCATATGACAGTTGAACGACTCAAAAAACAGATTTCTGCTACAGTAGAAAGGAAGAAAAAATCCGATATAATTGAAATCGTCGATCGGATTATGATCCAGATGCAGAAAAAAAATAAATTAGATTACCTGCAATGGCTTCGTGTGCAGCAGGGAAATGATATTGTCATAATTTCTACAGATGAGGTGAGCTACTTCAAATCCAGTGATAAGTATACAATCGTTATGGCAAACGGGAAAGAGGCGATTATAAGAAAACCTATTAAAGAACTGGCTGAAGAACTGGACCCGAATAAATTCTGGCAGATTCACAGGGGGGTCATCGTCAATGTTTCAAGCATAGATAAGGTGAGTTCGTCCAGATCCGGCAAGTTTATCGTAAGGATGAAAGGGATGGAAGAGACGCTTACTGTCAGCAGGACGTATACGTATCTTTTTAAACAGTGAGATGTGATATTGTATTGAGCGGAGTTTAATGTGGCAACAGCTTTTATTAATGGAATAAATATTGAGTTTGAAATAAACGGGCAGGGGGAATCACTTATTCTTTTGATGGGGCTGGGAGGTGAAAGCCGGTCTCTTTATCGCCAGGTGCGGGAATTTAAAAAAAAATTTCAGGTGGTTTCACTTGACAACAGGGGAGCCGGGAAAAGTGATACACCGGACGAAAGTTATACCATTAAAACAATGGCTGATGATACTGTCGGCCTGATGGATTTTCTTGAAATTGACAGAACGCATATACTGGGTGTTTCCATGGGAGGAATGATCGCCCAGGAGATTGCCATCAGATTTCCTGAGAGAGTGAATAAATTAGTTCTGGCATCAACCTATCCGGGTGGTGAGGACATGAAAGAAATTACTGTCAACATGCGAAATGCATTGGGACTTGAGGAAGATTTTTCAAAAGATGATGCATGGGATGTTGATATTGAAAAATTTATGAGCCATGTGGCTTCTCTTTCATTTAATAAGCGTGAATACCAGATGGTATTCAATGCCATGTCTGCAGGATATGTTCAAAAAGCAGGTGTTGATGGATTTGCCGGCCAGCTTGAAGCAGCCTCAAGCTGTGATACCCATACACGACTTCATGAAATTCAGTCACCGACACTTGTTTTAACCGGAACCGGAGACAGGGTGGTCCCCATGCGTTCTTCGGAAATGATAGCCGGTAAAATTCCGTATGCCAGTCTTGAAAAGATTGAAGGCGGGTCCCATGCCATGTACCTTGAGATGAGCAAGGCATTTAACGATAAAGTACTAAAATTTTTAATAGATAAATAAAATGTATAAAAATGAATATGAATTCATTTTGAAATATCGCTTTAACACCCCGTGTTTCCCTGGGGACATCCCGCACCTTAAAAATCTATAAATAATTAATATAATAACAGTAAAATTAAATAATATATTGTTAGGCAGTTTTTTCTTGACATTATTGTAAATCGTCTATAGAGTGAATGAACATTCATTCAATACTAAATATTTTTTATGGGGACAGCATGATAGCTGAAGCAGATATAGATGTTAAATCAGATAAATATAACCAGATACTTGATGCAGCGATTAAGGTTTTTGCGCAAAACGGATTTCACAATTCAACTGTTTCTCAGATCGCCAAAGAAGCCGGTGTGGCTGACGGAACCATTTATCTCTATTTCAAAAATAAAGACGACATCCTGAAAGAGTTTTTTAAATACAAGACAAAACTTATATTTGAAGGGTTTCGCGGGGAAGTTGAAAAGGCCGGTAATGCTGTAGACAAGTTGAGAAATCTTATCCATCGTCATCTTGGTGAATTTCAGAACGATATAAATATGGCGATTACTTTTCAGTCCGAAAGTCGTCAGTGCCGGAGAAATGGAATACAGATAGATGATATTACTAAAATGTACCTTGATATTGTGGGAGAGATTGTTGAACAGGGGCAGATGGAAGGGACAATACGAAAGAATATGTATGCCAGTCTGGTCAAACGTTTTATCCTCGGGGCTGTTGATGAAGTGATACATACATGGGTGCATGCCGGCGGGAGGTATGACCTTTTAACCATGGCAGATCCCCTGGTGGATTTATATTTAAGAGGTATTGGGAGTGCCCGGTTCGTTGCTGAAAAAAATGATACGGAATAAACTTTCTATTAATTTAATTTAAAGGAGGCAATTGGTTATGGCACAGCAAATTTCAGATCGCAGGGATGTGGACTTTGTTCTTCATGAACAGTTAAAAGTTGAAGAACTGAGTAAGCATGAAAAGTTTGTTGAGTTTAACAGGAAGACAGTGGATCTGATTGTTTCTGAAGCGCGTAATCTTGCTGTTAAAGAGATCCTGCCCACTCAAAAACTCGGGGATGAAGAAGGGTGCAAATTTGAAAACGGTAACGTAACGATACCGGAATCGTTCCACAAGGCATACAAAATTTTCAAGGAGGGTGAGTGGATTGCTATGCCTGAGGACCCGGAATGGGGCGGGCAGGGAATGCCGCGGACGATAGCACTGGCAGCGAGTGATTATTTTGTGGGTGCTAATTTTGCATTCATGATGTATCCGGGCCTGACCCACGGCGCAGGCAAACTTGTAGAAAAATTCGGAACGGAGAAACAGAAAAAACTTTTCCTGAAAAAGATGTACACGGGTGAATGGACCGGCACCATGCTTCTAACAGAACCGGAAGCCGGTTCTGATGTTGGGGCGCTTACGGCAACGGCAAAGAAAAATGATGACGGCACCTATTCCATTACCGGTTCAAAAATATTTATTTCCGGTGGAGAGCATGATCTTACGGAAAACATTATACACCCTGTGCTGGCTCGTATTGAGGGGGCTCCGGAAGGGACAAAGGGGATTTCTCTTTTTCTTGTTCCTAAATACAGGGTAAATGATGACGGTCGTACAGGTGAATTCAATGATGTTGTTTGTACCGGAATTGAAGAAAAAATGGGCATCCATGGAAATTCTACCTGTTCATTGACACTTGGTGGAAAAGGGCAGTGCATCGGGACCCTGCTTGGCGAAGAAAATAAGGGGATGCGGGCCATGTTTATCATGATGAATGAGGCGCGTCTTCTTGTTGGGCTCCAGGGATTTACCTGTGCGTCCGCAGCTTACATGTACGCACTTAATTATGCCAGGGAAAGGGTTCAGGGAAGAAATCTTCTTCAAATGTTTGATAAATCAGCCCCCCCGGTTCCAATTATTCAGCATCCGGATATCCGGCGCATGCTGATTACCATGAAAGCGTATGTGGAAGGTATGCGCAGCCTGGTCTATTATATCGGCATGTGTGAAGATAAAGCGACGCTTTCCGAAGATGAAAAGGAAAAGGATACCCTGCACAGCCTGATAGAATTTCTTACACCCATTGCAAAAGGATATGTTACGGACAGGTCGTTTGAGATGTGCAGTCTGGGGCTCCAGGTTTACGGTGGATACGGTTATATAAAGGAATATCCCATGGAGCAGCTCTTGCGGGACTGCAGGATTACACCTATTTACGAAGGCACCAACGGTATTCAGGCAATGGATCTGCTTGGAAGAAAACTGGGGATGAAAGGCGGCAAAATTATTCTGGCACTTTTTGAAGCGATTCAGGAAACAGTGCAAAACGCTAAACAAACAACCGGTCTGGACGGTCTTGCTGAAAAAGTTGAAGAAGCGGTCAATAAACTGGGAGAGGTTGCCATGCACATCGGAAAAACAGCCATGTCTGATAAAATTCTGAATGCGTTTGCCTTTGCCCATCCGTTCATGGAGGTTTCCGGTGATGTGGTCATGTCCTGGATGCTGTTGTGGCGGGCACAGATTGCCGTATCTGCTGAAAAACCAAAAAAGAAAGATATGGCGTTTTATGAGGGCCAGGTTAAATCTGCTGAATTTTACATCAATTCAGTTCTTCCCGCAACACTGGGTAAAATGAATGCCGTACTTGGAACAAACGGTGCGGCTGTTGAAATTTCAGAAGACGCGTTTGGTGGAAAATAATCGAGAGCGATTAAAGCAGACATTTAATTATAACGGGAGCATTTATTTCCTGATGGACATGTATACAGGAGATCGGGTGCTCCCGTTTTTATTTTAAGAACCGTTCACCCCGTTATTTCAGTTTTTTTTCTTGACGTATTTGATGAATTTTATTAGAAAGATTGCTTGTTCTATAATTTAGAAATATATTTTTCGAACATGAATTTTAAAAAATGAGGAGGAGAAAAACTTAAAACATGACAACGATAATAGCACCCGCGAGCTATAAGCTTTTTGGCTTTTTCCCCACAGTGATTTTCTCTTTACTGATACCTGTGATTGGAATTGCCGTTTTTACCTACATCATTGCAAAGAGACTCGGTCCATTGATTAATGCCGCTCCGGACAACAGGTTTGATAATATTCCGGAACGAATCATGAATGTATTCAAGATATGGCTGGGACAGATGAGACAGCCGAGATACATGACTGCCGGCGTACTCCACATTATTATATTTTTGGGATTTCTGATTCTGTCGGTAAGGTCAATTTCCCTTGTTGTCATCGGTATATCCGAAGATTTTGTTGTGCCCGGTCTGGGAGGTTTTCTGGGCAGTGTTTACAATGTCGTAAAAGACTTTGCTGCAACTGCCGTATTTTGTGCATGTGCCGGCGCGGCATACCGAAGAGGGATTGTTAAACCGGAACGATATGCCGTACCCAAAAAATATGGTCATGACCATACTGCAGAGGCCATTTTTGTACTGGGCCTCATCATGACACTAATGGTATCGGAAAGTCTGTTTGAGGCAGCAGTCGTGGCCGGCGGCCATGAAGGATTTGTCACACCTTTGACACTGGCGTGGCTTCTCTATCTGCCCTTACTGATGTTTCCTGACAGCATGTTACAGTTTCTTCACATTGCAGCTTTTTATGTACATGATATTACCTTCTTCTTTTTCCTCTGCTTTTTGCCGCTGGGAAAACATTTTCACGTTATTACATCACTGCCCAATGTATTTTTCATGAGGGTAAAAAAGGGCAACATCAAGCCGGTTCAGCATGGCGTGACGGATGAGCAACTTGATGACCTGGAATCATTCGGCGTGAAAAAGATTGAAGATTTTACCTGGAAACATATCATTGACTTTTATTCATGCGCAGACTGTGGCCGGTGTTCGGATCAGTGCCCTGCAAATAATGCGGGCCGTCCCCTGTCACCACGATTTATCACGATAAAAGCGCGTGATCTGATCTTTAAGAACTATCCATTGAAAGGCGGTCTTCTTGAAAGCAAACCGCTTATGGAAGAAATTTACGAAGCTGATGAAATCTGGTCATGTACAACCTGCGGCGCCTGCGAACAGGAGTGTCCGGTTGGCATCGAGTATATCGACAAGATTGTTGATCTGAGAAGAGGCATGGTTGATGAGGGCGAAGTCCCGCAATCTTTGCAGAAACCCTTGAAGGCCCTTGAAAAAAGAGGGAATCCATGGGGTAAAATGGAGAAGAAGCGTGCCGAATGGACTAAAGATGCCGGCTGCGACGTAAAAGTGTTTGATAAGGGCGAAGAGGCGGAAAACCTCTATTTTGTTGACAGTATATCTTCATATGATGACAGGATGCAGGATATTGCAAGGGCGACGGCACGAATACTTTCTACCGGTGGTATTGATTTCTGTATACTGGGCAAGGGAGAAAAAGACAGTGGTAACGAGGTGCTCCGGTTTGGCGAGGAGATGTTGTACCAGGATTTGAAGTCGCACAATACCGATATGATTCTTGAATCCGGTGTTAAAAAAATCATTACGGCTGACCCGCATGCGTATAATGCATTAAAAAATGACTATAAAGGTTTGCCGCCGGTGGAACATATCAGCCAGGTGATAACCCGATGTGTTCGAACCGGAAGCCTTCGATTGAAGAATGTTGAAGATGACAGCCTGGTGTATACTTACCACGATCCCTGTTATCTTGGACGTCATAACAATCTTTATGAAGATCCCAGGCAGGCCCTGGATGCCATTCCCGGATTGAAACGGGTGGATATGTTGAAGAGCAGGGACCGGTCATTCTGCTGCGGTGGTGGTGGATTAATGCTTTTCTATGAGCCGGAAGAAGATATCCGCATGGGTGTATTGCGAGTTGAAATGGCCAGCGAGGCCGGTGCAGATGTTATCGTTACCGCGTGTCCGTTCTGCCTCGTCAACATGGAAGATGCTATAAAAGTTGCGGGTATGGAAGGAAAGATGGAAGCTATTGATCTTGTTGAACTGATTGATCGTCATTTGATAAAATAAATTATTAATCGGGAGGATAAACATGGAAATTTTGGTATGTGTTAAAAGAGTTCCGGACAACGAGGAAAACGAGATTGAGGTCAGTGCTGACGGCAGTGATATTGATCGCAGTGATATTGTTTACTCGGTAAATGAATGGGACAATTATGCGGTTGAAGAAGCTATTCAACTGGTTGACGAACACGGCGGCAGTGTAACGGTTGTGACTGTTGGTGATGATGAGTCTGATGAAATATTGAGAAGAGAAATGGCCATGGGTGCCAACAACGGACTTCTTCTTAAAGATGATGCATTCAATGGCTCTGACGGAAAGGGGATTTCAACCATATTAAAATCAGCTGCTGAAAAGGGAAATTACGATCTGATCATGACCGGCGCACAGGCAGATGACGGTGCTGGTCAGGTGGGTGGTATGCTTGCAGCCCTGCTGGATTACCCCTACGCGTCTCTTGTGAATAAGGTTGAAGTGATGGATGACAAGAAATTGAAAGTCGGCCGTGAAATTGAAGGTGGAAACCAGGAACTGAACGAAATTGATCTTCCATGTGTGCTTTCAATTCAGACCGGTATTAATGAACCCAGATATGTGGGTATCCGTGGAATTCGAAAAGTAGCATCTGTTGATATTCCTTCAATGGGAGCATCTGATCTCGGTCTGGCCGGTGATGCGGTTGGCGACGGTGCCGCAAAGGTTAAAAAAGTAGATTACTTTGTACCTGAACTTGGTGAAGGTGCTGAGATGCTTGAGGGAGATACGGATGAGATTATTGATAAACTTATTGAATTACTGAAAGCTAAAGGAGGACTAAAATAATGGCCCAACTTTTCGCATATATTACATACAAGGATGGAGTTGCAGATGATTCTGCCCTGGAACTTATTGAAGCTGCCAAAAAAATTGATGCAGGTGCCGATGTAACCGCCGTTGTTACCGGATCAGGCGGAGACCTGGATACGGTATGCAATGAAATGGCTGCTTCCTATAAAGAAGTTATTAAAATTGACAATGAAGCGCTGGCATATCCGAATGCCGAAGTCGTTAGAAAAGCACTTCTGAATGTTCTGCCGGCTGACGGCATTATCCTCATTACGCATGATACGTTCGGAATGGATCTTTCCCCCGGCCTTTCAATAAAAATGGGTTCAACTTTTGTTGCTGATGTAGTTGATTTTGAAGGTGTTGACGGCTCAACTCTGAAAATCATACGCCAGGAATACGGCGGACAGGTAACCACCCATGTGAACTGTGATATTTCTGCCGGAGCTGTAATCAATGTGCGTCCCGGTGTTTTTCAGCCTGATGAGAGTAAGGGCGCAGCAGGCGGATCGGTAACGGACAAATCAGGTGATGCCGGGGATCTGACTACCGGCCGTCGTTTTCTCGAAATCGTTGAAGCAGAAGTAGGTGATGTTGACATTACCAAATCTGAAGTTCTTGTTTCAGTGGGAAGAGGAATCGAAGATGAAGATAATATTGAGGTTGCGGAAGAACTCGCAGAAGCTATGGGCGCAGATGTTTCCTGCTCACGGCCCATTGTTGACCAGAAATGGCTGGAAAAATCACGCCAGGTCGGAACATCCGGCCAGACCGTCAAACCCAAAGTTTACATGGCTATGGGAATCAGCGGTTCATTCCAGCACATGGGCGGTATCAAGGGAGCTCCTTTTATCGTCGCGGTAAACAAGAATCCCAAGGCTCCTATTTTTCAGCTTGCTGATGTGGGCATCGTGGAAGATATTCTTGATTTTATGCCGGAACTGACAGAGAAAATTAAGGGAATGTAGTTTAGCGTACTATCTTTAATAAAAAATTTTAACAAAAAAATAACCGGCTGTTTTCATATTTGGAGGCAGCCGGTTTTTTGGGCATGTTCGCCCCATCCTTTGCCCACAAACCATTTATTACCATTATCAATCTTCCTATAGTGCCGCGCTCTGAAAGGATGATCACCAAATATACGGCAAGGACTTTCTATTAACTTTCTGGTTAATCGTTAATCCTGTCTCTTAATTTTCCCGAGCATTTAAATGTTACCACTTTCCTTTTGTCCAGCATAAGATCATT
>JAUXDD010000181.1 GCA_030618465.1 Desulfobacteraceae bacterium | reverse complement strand
TTTAACATATTTTATATTTTAATCAGCTTTTTTAATTATTATGTCAAGAGGCAGTTTGCATTGATGCTTCTTTTTATTGTCTTTGAATAAGCGAGAGTGGCGAAATTGGTAGACGCACTGGACTTAGGATCCAGCTCTGGTGACAGAGTGGGAGTTCGAGTCTCCCCTCTCGCACCATAATAATTAAGAATTCATGGCGTCTGAAAATCAATTGTTTCGGACGCTTTTATTTTATAATAAGGAAGGATGATTATGCAGGTTACAGTAGAAGACAAGAGTACCGTAAAAAAAATTATTCATGTTGAGATACCGGAAGAGGATGTGGCTCATGAGCTGGATGAAGCGTATAAAACGCTTAAAAAAACAGCAAAAATCAAAGGGTTCCGGCCGGGAAAGGCACCGCGCTCCGTTCTTGAAGGAATGTATAAAAAGGATGTGAATGCGGATGTTACCGCCAGGTTAATACAGAATTCTTTTATGGATGCTTTAAAGGAAATCGAACTGAATATTATTGGCCAGCCAAAAGTCGATCCGCCCGAGCTTGATGTGAAAGGTCCGTACAAGTATGATGCCACTGTGGAAATCAAGCCTGAAATCGGTGATGTTGAATTCAAGGGCTTGAATTTAAAAAAGACGTTATATCGGGTCACGGATGTGGAGGTTGATGCGCAGCTTGAAATGCTTAGAAAAAACCAGTCAAGAATGGATAAAATTGAAGAAGACCGCGCTGTCCGGGAAGGTGATTTTGCCGTTATTGATTATGAAGGTTTCAAGGACGGGGAACCTTTTGATAAAACTGAGAAAACTGAAAATTATACCCTCAAGGTCGGTGCCGGCTATATTACAGAGGATTTTGATAAGCAGCTGGAGGGTATGAAACCCGGTGAAACTAAACAAATTGATGTGAGTTTCCCCGAAGATCATTCTGATAAGGATCTGGCAAATCTTGATATTCAGTTCCAGGTGAATCTCAGGGAAATCAGGCAGGAGGTGCTTCCCGATCTGGATGAGCAGTTTGCCAAGAAGTTCGGCCCCTATGAATCCATTGATGACCTGAAGGAAGAGATATCAAAAAATCTGCAGCAGGGATATGACAAGAGAATCGAGCATGAACTCAACGAACAGATATTTAAGGCGTTGATTGCACAGCAGGACTTCGAGTTACCGGAAATCATGGTTGAATACGAACTGGAAGGTATTATGGCAGAAGCTGAAAGATCATTTTCCATGAACAACATTACCCTGGAGCAGGTCGGGCTTACAAAGGAAATAATGAAAGAAAAGTACCTGGAGACTGCAGAAAATCAGGTCAGGCGCCATCTTATTTTAAGTAAACTTATTAAGCAGGAATCGCTTGATATTTCCGATGAAGAGCTGGATGAGGGATTTGCGGAGATGGCCGTGGCGATTAACCAGCCTGAAGAAAAGATTAAAGAGTTGTATCAGGAAAATAATGAAAGAATGGAAGTATTTAAAAATTCTCTACTTGAAAAAAAGAGTATAAGGCTTATAATAGGACAAGGCAATATTGAGGAAGTAGAGCCGGCATTGGTTGAGGAGTCTGAAAACGTTACCGATAAAACGGATGAAGAGAAGACCAGTTAAGGGTTGATAGATTCGTTTTAAATATAAAAACTTAATTGATAAGGAGACTATTTGTGCCTTTAATACCTATGGTTATTGAGCAAACTGGCAGGGGTGAGCGGTCGTATGATATTTACTCACGGCTTTTGAAAGACAGAATAATATTTATTGGTACCGCCATCAATGATGAAATTGCCAACCTTTTAATAGCTCAGCTTCTTTTTCTTGAATCAGAGGATCCTGAAAAGGATATCAACTTTTATATAAATTCACCGGGAGGTGTTGTGACCGCCGGCATGGCTGTTTATGATACCATGCAGTATATAAAGCCGGATATAGCCACCGTATGTATCGGGCAGGCGGCGAGCATGGCCGCTGTGTTGCTGACTGCCGGAGCAAAGGGCAAACGGTATTCGCTGCCAAATTCACGCATTATGATTCATCAGCCAATGGGCGGCACCCAGGGGCAGGCTTCTGACATTGCCATTCAGGCAAAAGAAATTCTCAGGATGAGAGAAACAATTAATGACCTTCTGGTCTACCATACCGGGAAAAATTTGAAGCAGGTGCAGGGCGATACGGATCGTGATTTTTTTATGTCTGGTGAATTGGCAAAAAAGTATGGTCTTATAGATCACGTAATTAAAAGCAGGGACGATCTGGACAAAATAGAAGAGGAGGCGGCTTAACATGACAAAACAAGGTGACTTGAGTGACAATCTCTTTTGCTCTTTTTGCGGAAAAAATCAGAAAGAGGTCAAAAAGCTGATAGCCGGCCCGGCGGTATATATATGTGATGAATGTATTCAATTGTGCAGTGAAATAATTGAAGAGGAAAGCGAAAAAGACATTGAAAGCAGTCCGGAGCAGCTCCTTACGCCAAAAGAAATCAAGCAGATGCTTGATGATTATGTGATTGAGCAGGATGAAGCGAAAAAAGTCCTGGCGGTTGCCGTATACAATCATTACAAAAGGCTGGATTCTTCTATCCGTAGCGGTGAAGTGGAAATCCAGAAGAGCAATATTCTGCTTATCGGTCCGACCGGCTGTGGTAAAACATTGCTGGCACAAACACTCGCACGCTTTCTGAATGTACCCTTTGCCATAGCCGACGCTACGACCCTGACGGAAGCCGGTTACGTGGGTGAGGATGTTGAAAATATAATCCTTTCCCTCCTGCAGAATGCCGATTATGATGTGGAAAAGGCAAAACGGGGTATCGTATATATTGATGAAATTGATAAAATCGCACACCGGTCTGACAATCCATCCATTACGCGGGATGTTTCCGGTGAAGGTGTTCAGCAGGCCCTGTTGAAGATAATTGAGGGCACAACTGCCAGTGTCCCGCCGAAAGGAGGGAGAAAGCATCCCCAGCAGGACTTTGTAAAAGTTGACACCTCCAATATATTATTTATCTGCGGCGGAACTTTTACAGGGCTTGAAAGGATCATCGAGAGACGGAGTGGTGAAAAATCACTTGGTTTTGGAGCAAAAATAACAAAGCAGGGAGATAAGAGTATCGGAGAGACCTTACGCATGCTTCAGCCCGAGGACCTGGTCCGGTTTGGATTGATTCCTGAATTTTTAGGCCGGCTGCCTATAGTTACAACCCTTGATGAATTAAAAGAATCCTCTTTAATCAGGATATTAACAGAACCCAAAAATGCACTGGTTAAACAGTTTCGGAAGCTTTTTGAGTTTGAGGGCGTGAGCCTGAGGCTGACTGACAATGCGCTTTCATCCATAGCAAAAGAGGCCATGAAGCGAAAATCCGGCGCAAGGGGGCTGCGTTCAATAATGGAAAACACCATGCTTGACATTATGTACGAGATACCTTCAGCTGAGAGTGTCAAGGAATGTGTTATTAATAAAGAAGTCGTTTTGAATAATGAAGAACCGATTCTGCTGTTCGAACAGAAAAAAAAACAGGCCTGATGATTTAATGATTTGAGATTTGTTTCTGAAGCAGTTGTCCCTATCCGTTTCAGCGGTTATCTGTATCAATGTTTCAGTGCAATATAAACATGCTGCAATCCTTACGCGCAATCTAATAATTCCCTTTAATTGAATAACTATGATTAATATACCGAAATATTTTAAGCAGAATGACTCGGGCGAGCCACACCTGCTCCTTCCTCTTTTGCCTTTACGCGATATTGTTGTTTTTCCTTATATGGTGGCGCCCCTTTTTGTTGGACGAAAAAAATCTGTGAATGCACTTACCGATGCCATGAGTAAGGATAAATTTGTATTCCTTTCAACGCAAAACAGAGCAGGGATTGATAATCCAGGGGAGGGGGATATTTATAAAGTTGGAACCATCGGTAATGTACTGCAACTGCTCAAGCTTCCCGATGGTACGGTAAAGGCACTTGTTGAGGGGAAGGCAAGGGCAAGAATTTCAAAATTTATTCCCGGGGACGATTTCTTCAATGTTGAATTGGAGCCCCTGGCTGAAGAGAGAGTTGAATCTCCTGAAGTTGAGGCTCTCAGCAGGGCTATCATTGAATGTTTTGGAGATTATACCAGGGTTAACAAAGATATATCAAAAGATATTGTGGGAAATATTTCTGCAATTTCTGATTTTTCTCAGCTTGCAGACACAGTGGCAGCGCATTTTTCATTCAAAATTCATGACAAACAGCGGTTGCTGGAAACCTCATCCGTAAGTGAACGACTTTCATTTCTCCTTCAGTTAATAAAGGCAGAAATTGAAATTTACAATATGGAGAAGAGAATACGGGGCCGTGTGAAAGATCAGATGGAAAAGACGCAGAAAAATTACTATCTGAATGAACAGATGCGGGCAATAAAAAAGGAGATGGGGGAGGACCTCTCCGGCAGTGATGAGATCAAAGAGCTTGAAAAGCGAATAAAAAGAAAACGCATGTCAAAAGAGAGCTCACGGAAGGTCAGACAGGAGTTCAAAAAACTGAAAATGATGACACCAATGTCGGCTGAAGCAACGGTTGTCCGAAATTATATTGACTGGCTGGTTTCCCTGCCATGGTTTGACAGGGGGAAAGTGCACCAGGACATTGAAAAGGCCGAAACCATTCTTGATGAAGACCATTTCGGTCTGGAAAAGCCAAAGGAACGAATCCTGGAGTACCTTGCCGTTCAGATACTTGTGAAAAAAGTAAGGGGGCCTATACTTTGCCTGGTAGGTCCGCCGGGTGTAGGTAAAACATCCCTGGCCAAATCCGTAGCACGAGCTACAGGCAGGAAATTCATCCGTCTTTCATTGGGGGGGGTCCGGGATGAAGCGGAAATTCGCGGTCACAGGCGGACATACATTGGCGCCATGCCCGGGAAAATTATTCAATCCCTGAAAAAGACCGGGGTCAACAATCCTGTTTTCTGCCTCGATGAAGTGGATAAGATGAGCATGGATTTCAGGGGTGATCCATCGGCGGCTCTTCTGGAAGTACTTGATCCTGAACAGAACAATAATTTCAATGATCACTATCTTGATGTGGACTACGATCTTTCGGACATCCTTTTTATCACGACGGCCAATACCCTTCCGGATATACCGCTTCCGTTGCAGGACAGAATGGAGGTTATACGCATACCCGGCTATACGGAGTATGAAAAATACTATATTGCCAGGGATTTCCTGTTGCCCAAACAGATTAAATTGAATGGACTTAGTGAAGAGAAGGTTCAGTTTTCGAAAAATGCTGTTCTTACAATTATTCAGAAATATACCCGGGAAGCAGGTGTCAGAAACCTGGAACGTGAAATTGCTTCGGTATGCAGGAAGATTGCCCGGGAAGTGGTTAAAAATAATGACAGGAAGATCATAAAGCTTACTGCAAGGTCAGTGCAGAAATTTCTGGGAATACCTCGTTTCCGGCATGGTCAAATTGAAGAGGAGAACCAGATTGGCATCGTTACCGGGCTTGCATGGACAAATGTCGGGGGGGAACTTCTCTGTGTTGAAACCGTCATTATGCCCGGCAAGGGGGAGTTGATTATTACCGGTAAGCTTGGGGATGTGATGAAGGAGTCTGTCAGGGCGGCAGTAAGCTATGTCCGGTCACGTTCCGACCGTCTCAGGATCGACAATACGTTTTACAAGAATTATGATATTCACGTCCATGTACCTGAAGGCGCTATCCCAAAAGACGGTCCTTCAGCCGGGATTGCCATTTGTACCTCCATCGTTTCCACATTGACGAAAAGAAATGTCTACCGGGATGTCGCCATGACAGGTGAAATTACTTTACGGGGTCGTATCCTCCCCATTGGCGGGCTCAGGGAAAAGGTTCTGGCGGCACATCGGGGGGGCATTAAAAAGATTCTTGTTCCCCTGGAAAATGAAAAAGATTTAAAGGAGATACCCGCCAGTATATCAAATCAGGTGGAACTGGTACTTGTGGACCACATGGATGATGTATTAACCCAGGGGCTGGTGTTAAAGGAAGGGGAATGCCTGTTCGATGAAGAAGCCACCGGGGAAGTTGTGCCGGAGGTGGTTGAATAAGCAATTTTTTTATATTTTCTAAAATGTTAATTAAAGTGGTTTTTGGGCTTGACAAGAATTTCTATAGTTGGTAATTGTTCCGCCTTAAGGTTGATACGGATTGGAAAAAACGTTCAATTTTTTAACCTGCATGGGCGGGTAGCTCAGTTGGGAGAGCACCGGCCTTACAAGCCGGGGGTCACAGGTTCAAGCCCTGTTCCGCCTACCATTTTTTCAGGTTATAATATGTAGGAAAGTAACACAAATAGTATTTGCGGGGGCGTAGTTCAGTTGGTTCAGAACGCCGGCCTGTCACGCCGGAGGTCGCGGGTTCGAGTCCCGTCGCTCCCGCCA
>JAUXDD010000119.1 GCA_030618465.1 Desulfobacteraceae bacterium | reverse complement strand
AAAGTGGCTGAAGCCTACATGAAGGGAAACCCGGATGTGAAAATATCCATTTCCGGGGGAGGGTCCGGTAATGGTATTAAAGCCATCATTGATGGTACGACGGACATTGCCGACAGTTCACGCTTCATAAGAGATAAGGAAGTCAAGCTGGCCGTTGAAAAAGGGACATATCCCGTTCCTTTCAGGGTTGCATATGACTGCATTGTTCCGGTGGTTCATCCGAGCAACTCTGTAACCAATCTTAAACTGGTCCAGTTGAAAGCTATTTATGAAGGAAAAATAAAAAACTGGAAAGAGGTTGGCGGTCCGGACCGAATAATTGTTGTGATCTCCCGGGACACATCTTCAGGCACTTATGAAGTGTGGGAAAAGAAAGTAATGAAGAAAAACAGGGTATATCCGGGTGCGTTGCTCCAGGCTTCCAATGGTGCAGTGGCCCAGGCCGTTTCCAAAAATAAAAATGCCATCGGGTATATTGGTATCGGGTATATCAATGCCCATGTGAAACCGGTCAGGGTAAACGGAATGGTCGGTTCAGAGGAAACAACCTTAAATGGGACATTTCCCGTCAGCCGGCCGCTGTTTATGTTCACAAAAGGATGGCCGACCGGAGATACGGTTAAATTTATCAATTATGTGCTCCATCCGGATAAGGGGCAGAAGCTGGTAAAGGATTCCGGATATGTTCCTTTGTATTAGAAATTTGTATTAAAAAAGGAAAAGATGATGTTATTCAAAAACAGAATGGTTAAAGATAAGTTGATGAACTATTTATTCTTATGGATTGCTACGGCATCAATCACCATTCTGGTACTGATTACCCTGTTTCTTTTTACCGAAGGATTGCCCATATTAAAAAAAGTCAGTGTGAAGGACTTTATTTTTGGGGAATACTGGTATCCCACTTCAGATCCCGCTGATTTCGGCATCTTTCCACTGATTTGCGGCTCCGTATTTGTTACGGTTTTATCTGCCGCCATATCAATCCCTCTTGGGGTTATGACGGCAGTATATCTGGCGGAAATTGCCGCTGCCAGGCTGCGTGAAATTGTAAAACCCATTGTAGAACTATTAGCGGCCATTCCCTCGGTTGTTATAGGTTTTTTCGGGATGGTGGTGGTCGCACCGTTCCTGCAGGACTGGTTGGATGTCCCCACGGGACTGAACCTCTTTAACGCGGCTTTGATGCTGGCATTCATGTCCATACCGACAATTTGCAGTTTGTCTGAAGACGCCATTTACAGTGCTCCCGATGCCTTGAGAGAAGGCTCTCTGGCATTGGGGGCCACCCACTGGCAGACGATTATTCGCGTGGTGCTTCCCGCATCCATTTCCGGGATCAGCACGGCGATTATACTGGGCATGTCCAGGGCCATCGGTGAAACCATGGTTGTGCTGATGGTGGCAGGGGGGGCAGCCATGGTGCCCGGATCAATATTTGATCCGGTGAGGCCCATGCCGGCGAGTATTGCGGCAGAAATGGCGGAAGCACCCTTTCGGGGTGATCATTATCATGCGTTGTTTGCTACCGGCATTGTGCTTTTCCTGTTTACGTTTACGTTTAACCTGGTGGCCGATATGATCGCTCACAAGTATCGTCAGGTGGGAGAGGCATCGTTGTAGAATTTAATTTTTTTATGATAAAATGATAATCATGACAAATTCAGGCACGATTCAGCAAGGGATAAAAATTCAACCGGTTTGTGAAACTACAGATAAAAAAGCGGATGCCGGATGTGCGAAATTGTTTATGGCGAAAAGGCGTCGCCGAATCATCATCCAGCAAATTATGTTTATCCTGTTTCGAATCGCGGCAATGATTAATGGAATTGCATTGTTTATCATTGTGTTCTTTATTGTCGCCAATGGATTGAAGGCAATAAACTGGACATTTTTGTCAACACCACCTGTGGACTCAATGACAAAAGGTGGCATCCTGCCCTGTATCGTGGGTACCCTGTGTCTCAGTCTGGGAGCGATTGTAGTTTCATTTCCCATTGGGGTGGCGTCTGCCATCTATCTGAATGAGTATGCCCGTCCGGGTCGAATATTAAGGATTATTCGGCTCGGGATTAGCAATCTGGCAGGTGTTCCATCAGTGGTTTTCGGACTTTTTGGTCTGGCATTCTTTGTGATCTGGATGAAAATGGGTGTCAGTATTCTTGCCGGCGCTCTGACGTTGGGGGTCATGACGCTCCCTGTGATTATCGGTTCAACAGAAGAAGCGTTAAAAGCAGTTCCGGATACCTACAGAGAAGCCTCTCTCGGTCTTGGCGCCACAAAACTGCAGACAATTTTTTGGGTTGTGCTTCCGGCAGCTTTGCCTGGGATTCTTACGGGCGGTATCCTGGGTATCAGCCGGGCAGCCGGTGAAACAGCGCCGATTATGTTTACGGCGGCTGTTTTTTATACACCGGATTTGCCTTCTTCCATATTTGATGAGATCATGGCATTGCCCTATCACATTTATGTGCTGGCAACAGCGGGAACGGAGATAGAGGCTACCCGTCATTTACAGTACGGTACCGCACTGGTGTTAATTTGCCTGGTGCTGGGAATGAATCTCATAGCGATTCTCTACCGGTCCAAACTAAGAAAAAAAATGTAACTTTTTAAAAAGATGATGTGAACGGAAGACCGATAATGGACAGTACATTAAAAATGCAAACAAAGGGATTAGGTTTTTTCTACGGGGACTTTAAAGCGCTGGATGCTATTTGTCTGGATTTTTATGAAACCCGGGTGGCAGCCCTGATCGGTCCTTCGGGATGCGGGAAAAGTACATTTTTAAGATGCCTGAATCGAATGAATGATCTGATTTCAATTTCACTGGTTGAAGGGGAAGTATTACTTGATGGTGAAAACATTTATGCTCCATCGGTCGATGTGGTGAATCTTCGGAGCCGGATTGGCATGGTGTTTCAGAAACCCAATCCGTTTCCCAAAAGTATATTTGACAACATTGCCTATGGCTTGAGAGTAAACGGAGTAAGGGATAAAGCATTAATTGCCGAACGTGTGGAAAAAAGCCTGGTTCGGAGCGCATTATGGGATGAAGTTAAAGACCGGTTGCAGGATTCAGCGCTGGGTTTGTCAGGTGGCCAGCAGCAGCGTCTCTGCATCGCCAGGGCGCTTGCCGTGGAACCCGAGGTGCTTCTCATGGATGAGCCGTGTTCCGCACTTGACCCCATCGCCACACAGAAAATTGAAGAACTGATTCACCAGTTAAAAGAAGTCTATACCATTATCATTGTGACCCATAACATGCAGCAGGCAGCTCGTGTATCAGATATAACGGCATTCTTTTATATGGGAAAACTGGTCGAAGTGGGGGATACCGATACTATATTTACACGGCCGACATTCAAACAGACCGAAGATTATATTACCGGACGATTCGGGTAGAAAGCGAGGAACAATGGTCAATCATTTTCAGAGAGAGCTGGATAGAATAAAAAAATCAATCCTCTCACTGGGGGCACTGGTGGAAGAAAGGGTGCGGATGGCGATTAAGGCCATTGAAACCAGGGATGCGAAAATTGCAACAAACATTATTCAGTCCGATTATGAGATTGATGAAGCAGAAGTTGAAATTGAAGAGGAATGCCTGAAAATATTAGCGCTATATCAACCCGTCGCCGTGGATCTTCGATTTATTATTGCAGTTATTAAAATCAACAATGAACTGGAAAGCATAGGCGACCAGGCCGTCAATATCGCAGAGCGGGTGGAAGTTATTTCAAAACATGATGATCTGGATGTTGTATTTGATTACTCACTCATGGCGGAAAAGGCTGAAAATATGCTGAACATGAGTATTGATGCCCTGGTCAACATGGATTTGGATCTTGCCTTTAAAGTACTGATTTTAGACGATGAGGTTGACCAGATCAAAAATGATGCATATGACAGGATTAAAAAGACAATGGGAAACTACACGGATAAGTTTGGATTTTTAATTAACCTGCTGTTGATTTCCCGTCATCTGGAACGTCTGGCCGATCATGTCACCAATATTGCAGAAGAGGTCATTTATATGATAGAAGGAGAAATCGTTCGGCATGGGAATTTCTAAAACAAAGTGAAATACCAATGAATAGTGAAAGCCATATACTCGTAGTGGATGATGAGGAAGATATCCGGGAGCTGGTTCGATATAATCTGACCCGGGAAGGATATCTTGTTGAATGCGCAGGCAGCGGTGAAGACGCGCTGGAAATGGCACGGAACCACCTGCCGGATTTGATTGTCCTGGATTTGATGCTTCCCGGAATAGACGGCCTCACCGTAGCGCGCCGGCTGAAAAACAATCCAAAAACCGATGCTATCTCCATCATTATGCTGACAGCCAAAGGTGAAGAGACAGACATTGTCATCGGACTTGAACTGGGTGCGGATGATTATATTACCAAACCCTTTTCGCCCAAAGTGCTTATTGCAAGAATCAGGGCTGTTTTGCGGATAAAAGAGGTTTCGTCCCGGGAATCAAAATCTGAAGACACGGAAGGCATGATCCGTATTCATGAACTTACGATCCATCCGGGAAGACATGAAGTGTTGATAAACGGCCGGACAGTTGAATTGACGTATACGGAATTCCAGGTGCTCTATTATTTGGCCCGTCGGCCCGGCTGGGTATCCACGCGCACTCAAATAGTCGATGCGGTCAGGGGTGAAGGGTATGCTGTGACCGACAGAAGCGTGGATGTACAGATTGTCGGATTAAGGAAAAAACTTGGCCTCTGTGCCGACTATATTCAGACGGTTCGGGGTGTGGGATACCGATTCAAGGAAAAGCCATGAAACGAAAAACACGACTTATCTGGCAGATTTATCCATCCTATCTGGCTATTATCCTTATCCCGCTGATTGCTGTCAGTATTTACACATCAGGGCATCTCCGCCATTTTTATCTTGAGCAGACGGAAAAAGGCATGGCAACCCAGGCACTGCTGCTTGAAAAACAGATATTGCCCCATCTCTCGCCGTTGAATTCCCGTCGGATTCAACAGGTATGCAATAATGCAGGAGAAAGTATTGACACCCGTTTTACCGTTATTCTAACCAGTGGAAAAGTTGTGGGGGATTCTTTAGAGCATCCTGCAAAAATGGATAATCACCGGGACAGACCGGAAATTATGAAAGCAATGTCCGGGCATACCGGTTCTTCCATACGATACAGCGCCACCCTGAATCAACGGATGATGTACCTGGCCAAACCCGTTAAACAAAACAAAAATATCCTTGCAATTATACGGATATCCATTCCTGTAACGGCTGTTGACACAGTAACAAAGGCCATCCGCCGGCGGATTATGATAGGCGGCGTACTTGCGGCCATACTGTCATCTTTACTGTGTCTATATGTATCCAGACGAATTGTCCGGCCCATTGAAGAGATGCGTAAGGGGGCGGATAAGTTTGCCAAAGGAGCCCTGGGCCACAGGTTGTTTCAGCCGCGGACACTGGAACTGGCCGGCCTTGCCGATGCCATGAATCAAATGGCCAAAGAACTTGAAGAGCGTATGAAAACAGTTATCAGCCAGCGGAATGAATATGAAGCTGTTTTATCAAGCATGATAGAGGGGGTCATCGCCATTGATGAAAATGAACATGTAATAAGCGTTAATCGCTCAGCCGCACGGATACTTGATGTTGACCCGATTGCGATAAAGGGGCGCAGCATTCAGGAAGTTATTAGAAACCGGGACCTGCATGAATTTGTGACTGAAACTCTTTCCAGAGGATCACATATTGAAGGCGATTTTATCATTCACGGTGGAAAGGACAGGATTATCAATATCCATAGCATTCCCCTGTATGATCCCGGAGAAAATCGTATTGGCATGCTGGCCGTTTTAAACGATGTGACAAAAATACGGCACCTGGAAGAAGTGAGGCAGGATTTTGTCGCCAATGTGTCCCATGAGATTAAAACCCCCCTGACAACCATTAAAGGATTTGTGGAAACCATTATTAACAATTTTGATGAGGATCGTGAGGAGACTCAACGATTTTTAAGCATAACCCTTAAGCATGTGGATCGCTTGAATGCAATTATTTGCGACCTGTTGATCCTCTCAGAAATTGAACAGAAAGATGAAAAAAAAGAGATAAACCTTTCTCAAATCAAAATTGGCAATGTGATCGAAACAGCCATCCAGGTGATTACGTCAAAAGCAATGGAAAAATCAATTCAAATTGATCTGTCGTGCAATACAGACGCAATGCTCAACATTGATGTCCCCTTGATTGAACAGGCCCTGGTAAACCTCCTGGACAATGCAATAAAATACAGTCCGGAAAACAGCCATATCAGGGTTCAAACGGATTTGACTGAATCTGACGTGCATATTTGTATTTCCGATGAGGGCATGGGCATCCCCAAAGAACATCTGCCAAGACTTTTTGAACGGTTTTACCGGGTGGACAAGGCCAGAAGCCGAAATCTTGGGGGCACGGGCCTGGGCCTTGCCATCGTCAAACACATCATTCTTGCGCATTCAGGCCGGGTCTCAGTGGACAGTACGCCGGGCATGGGAAGTGCATTCAGTATTTATCTGCCGAAAAAACTGGTGTTGGAAGGGTAGCCTTATTTTGCTATCATGGCCCGCATCATGTCCCCTGCATTTTCAGCATGATCGGCTATGGCGCCCACAAGATCCGCAAGTTTGACCATGTGAAAAATCGCTGCCGGATCAGATTCTTTGGTAAAAATATCCAGTTTCAATACATCTTCCCGCTTGTCTGCCACATGCTCACTTTTTCCCAGATTTTTGATTATATTCATAACGATTTGACGCTGGTGCTCGGAATAGCCGTCAAAATATTTCCTTGCCTCAGCAACCATGTTGCTCAGTTCTTCAATGGGTGTCACAACAGCATCAAAAAGATCAAAAAAATTTCTTTTCAGGTCTTCGGGTATACCTGACCCCGGGCGATAAGAAATCCAGTTCAGACAATCCTCCACACTGTCAATGACTTTGTCCTGTTCTCTTATATACATGAACAACTGGAATTTCAAAACCGGCATACTGGCTTTTTTGGGTATGGCGGAACGGATGTTCCGTTTTATGGTATCTGCTTCACTTTCAAGCTTATCCACATCTATCCTGTATTCGTCAAACCGTGCGCATTTGCCTGAAGCATAACATTCCATTGCCTGCTGGAACATCCACGCACACTCCTTGACCTTTTCCGCATGCTCCTGGAGCATGTCAAATGGTATGGCAACAGATTTTGAAAAAAACGGTATTTGCATTTAAATCTCCTGTTATTAAAAATTCAGGCCTGATTCTTCAATCAGCCTTCCATACATATGTAAAACATCATAAACGTTCCGATTGACCTCTAACTGGAAAACATATAAAATTTAGAGATTCCATATATAATCAATCATCAATAGTCAATCTTCTTTCAGTCTAAAATAATCCCTGAAAATTTCAAGAAGCTGTTTTGTATGGGTTGAAATTTTTTCGCTGCTTTCCATGAGCCCTGAAGGACGGGAAATTGACGAGCTAAAGGATGCCGGCGTTATTGAAGAAAAATTCAATATTGCATTTAAAAGGCTGGATAAATATCCTGAAAACTTTCGACATGAGGCAGCCGCACTTATTAAACAGTACTGGCACTTCATTCTTGACCCCTTTGTTCTGCTTGTCAAGAATGAAGAGTTGACCCATTTGTTCTTAAATGGTATGAAAAATTTAGACAGAAAACATTATTTAAAGAAAATAACTGTACTTTTTTAAACAGCCAGGCGATTTAGATAAGAAAAAAATGAAAGAATCAGATCTTTACAATCCCCATATATATTGATACGTAACAAATCAGCGTTGCCACGGCTCCGTTCAACGCCATTTTATCCATCATCCCGCTGAGGGAAACAAACTTTTTAAGAATTATCACCAAAAAATAAGGCGGGGCCTCATTGTATTTATGAAGGGCGGGACGACGGATAAAATACTATACGTTATGCCTCCAAAGGAAATCGTATGCCAAAACTAAAAATCAAAATAGTGAGTATTGGGCATCTACCAACAAATTTCGATAAAAGCAAAATCGAAAAATGGAATTCTGCGCTTTTCGCAATTCAGGGAAAAATTGAAAGCTATACCCTAAACAATAACTCTGACGGTCCAAACTGGGAATTTCTAGACGAAACTCTTTTAAATGAAATTCCTAATAATTTTGATGGTGACTTTATTATTGCACTTGTGAATGTGCCATTGGAACTAAATTGGTATTCTCGAAGGCTCGGGGAAAACAAAATAGTTTTTACATTTCACGAAATAAACGAAATTTTACAGTTTTCAAATATTCCGATAGAAAATATTATATATCGAATTTTATATGCCTATTCACTTGTGTATAAATGTCATAATAATCAAATACCAGACGATAGTGAAATTTCGAACTTTACCCATGATGAAACACGCGGATGTTTATTCGATATGAATGGTTTAAAAACAGATGTTGTTAATTCCTGTCACAACCCTATTATCTGCCCAGATTGTATTGATCGTCTAAATAAAGGCAAAATATCTAAAGAATCAATTTCCAAAACTCAACAAGAAATAAGTAAAATTAAAAAAACTTTATTCTACAGAATATCAGACTTTGTGAAAGAGTACCCTATTTGGGTTTTGATCATATCAAGTTTATCGGCAATATTTCTGGGCGCAATTGGATCAACCATAGGCTCTTACATTTACGACGTATTAACAAAATAAATAGGGCCAGGCATAGCCTGTCGTTGCAGCGGACAGCAGGGAGCGACTTTTTTTAACATTGAATCAAAATTTGAACAGTGGTACTTTCTACCAAATTTTAGTGGAAACCCTGCTGCCCCTGAATTCAAACGTTAGGGCTCCAAGAGAGAGCGAACCAAGGGATACTATGAAGAGAATATTAATCATACTCACATTACTTGCGATTACTGGCTGTATTCAGCTTGGGCATAAACAATTTTATAATCAGGCAGCGCCAAAGAAGTATCTAGCGACATCAGATGTAATGATTTTCGAATATAGCAATGTTGATCTCAATGAGATATACGAGCTTTTATTTTCAGACCTACTAATCATAGGCAGGTCTAGCTTTAATGGGCCATACGAGAGTCCCAAGCAAGCGAAAGGCTACGCAAAATCTATAGGTACTGATGTATTCATATCAACGGCGCAATTTGAAGAAACACGAACGTCCTTTATGAACCTAACTACACCTACAACAAG
>JAUXDD010000276.1 GCA_030618465.1 Desulfobacteraceae bacterium | reverse complement strand
TAAATAATATCCGCATTTGTTTCTTCGACCGGACCGGCAGGAAAATTTATGTGATTTTCACAGGGCTGCCCGTCAGTAAATGATCCCATGGATTCAATCCAATCCTTTTCACGAAGATTTTCGACCTTAAACCGGGGTCTGTGGATGCCGTAAAGAAACCGGCCGGACGGCGCCACACATGTCCGTAATTTCATATATAAATCTCCTTATTCTTTTTGAGAAATGAATCCAGGCAGTCAACGGCCTTCTGAATTTCATGCTCCCCGAACACGTTAATACCGTTATTTTCCAAAAGAGCGGCGGCAACACCGCTTCCTGTCTTTCGTACGCCGGAAAAACTTCCGTCATAGATATATGAGCTGCCGCATGAGGGACTGCCATCTTTCAATATGGCTATTATTATTCCATTTGTTTGTATCTCTTCCAATGCTTTTTGCGCGCCTTTAATAAAACAGTCAGTCACATCCAGACCGCTGTTGTTTATAACCCTTGCATCTCTTTTTAATACTGAATTGCCATCTCCTTTTTCAATTTCTGCAGGCAACCTTGGAACAGGCAATCCACCGGCAACTTCCGGACAGAACGGCAGCAGCATTTTGTTTTTATGCCACTGGTTCAGCATGTTATCAATCGTCTGTATACGTCTGCCGTCATAACGCACGGTATAACCCAGCAGGCAGGCACTGATCAGTATTTTTATCATGATCGTTTCCCTGAAAATTACCGAAAAACTGTATACCCTTTTGACAAAACATTAACTATTATATATATTCATACTTCAAAATTTTGAAACATCAATTATAATGGAGATCCACTTATGCCAACTATTCTGAAATTAATTGCCATACTTGTTGCGGCAATTGTGCTCGGCACCTGGTTCCGTGCCGAACTGAAAAAAATTCAGGCAAAAGGGGAGCCCATGTATAAAGTATATTCAACCATCCCGGGTATCATCATCATCTTTTCACTGATACTCCTGCCGATCATTATAAAAATTATAAACCAGTAGCTGTCTTTACACATCCCATACTATGTGAAAAAATTCAACCGGTTCGGCTGTGAACCAATGTAATTTAACATGTTGGAAAACAGATCAACTTATAGCTATAAAAACATAGTAGGTTGGGAAATACCACCGTTGAATGTTGGGTTGCGCTTATTCAGCGTATCTGGTGATAAAAGCCGCCATTATTTTTTTTGCGTAACCCAACAATAGCCGATGGCTTCACCCAACCTACAGATTTAAACCGTAAAATAACGCGACCGATTCTCTAAATTGCCATTCATTCAGAATTTTATACATATTTTATTTAAATTTTAAGAATTTTATTCTTGACATTAAACATATTATTGAATTATTATAGGCATCAAAAGGAATTTAATAAAATGATCGATGAAATCAGTTTGAAGATACTAAAAATTCTGCAGGAAAAGGCCAGGATTCCCAACGTAGAGGTTGCCAGGCAGGTTGGAATGGCGCCTTCTGCTGTTTTAGAACGTATCCGAAAGCTTGAAAAGCAGGGAATTATTGACGGATATGAAGTCAGACTGAATCCGGAACGGTTTAACAGGAATCTGGTGGCCTTTGTGTTTGTCAGGACAGAAAAAAAACTCCGGGAAATAGATACAGGAAATGCACTGGTTGAAATTCCTGAAGTCCAGGAAGTCCATTATATTGCCGGTGAGGATTGCTGGTTTGTCAAGCTGCGGGTTTCAGGTACAAAAGAGCTTGGCCATATCCTGCAGGAAAAAATATCAACCATTGAATCCGTCAGTTCCACAAAATCGTCCATTGTCCTTTCAACCATGAAAGAAAATGCAGGAATTTCGCTGAATGAAACGGATTTACTTGATTATAAAGAGAATAATGATAGATAGTTCCTGTCCACGATTAGATATTTTTTTGAGTTCAAGGAAGATGGAAACTATATAATGCGCGTTTAACGTTTAAAACTTCTGTAAAATAAGGAGTGTGGTTCCATGCCAATGTCAGAATCTTATTATGACCGTCTTTCACCGGTTTTAAAAAAGGTCGTTGACCATTTTGGTACACCGTTTCATATTTATGATGAAACCGGTATTCGCGAAACCGGGCAACAGCTTATTGATGCATTTTCACGCGTAAACGGTTTCCGTGAGTTTTATGCAGTTAAAGCTCTGCCCAACCCGAAAATACTGGAGATAATGAAAACCATGGGGTTTGGATTTGACTGCAGCTCGATTCCGGAGCTTGTTCTCAGCCGTCAGGCCGGCGGCCGGGGGGATGATATCATGTTCACATCCAACAACACCAGTATGGATGAATTTACAGCGGCTGTTGGAAACGGAGGCTGTATCCTGAACATTGATGATATTACCCTTATATCGAAAATTCCGAAAATGCCCGAACGGATCTGTTTCCGGTACAATCCCGGCTCAAGACGAACGGGAAACTCCATTATCGGAAACCCGGCAGAGTCAAAGTACGGTATCAGCCATGATCAGTTGCTTGATACGTATCGCGCGGCCATTGACAGGGGTGCCCGGCATTTTGGTCTGCATGCCATGCTGGCTTCTAATGAGCTGAACCATGAATACATGGTAGAAACAACCCGGATGCTTCTGGACCTGGTAAAATTCATTACCGGTGACCTCGGCATTCAATTTGAATTTATAAATATTGGCGGCGGTCTTGGCATCCCCTATAAACCCGAAGATAAACCCCTTGATATCCGCGCCATGGCCGAAGAAATTACAGATCTTTACACTCAGTTTGAAAAAGCAAACGGTTATGTGCCGAAATTTTACATGGAAAGCGGGCGCTACATGACAGGTCCCCATGGTGTACTGGTAACAAAAGCAATTAACAGGAAAGATATTTACCGCAAATATATAGGTGTGGATACTTGTATGGCGGCTCTTATGCGTCCCGGGATTTACGGAGCCTACCACCATATAACCGTTCTCGGAAAAAACAACGATAAGAACACAACCGTTGCTGATGTGGTGGGGTCACTCTGTGAAAATAATGATAAGTTCGCCATTCAGCGGCCCCTGCCTGAAATTAATGAAGGCGATATATTGCTTATCCAGGACACCGGCGCTCACGGACATGCCATGGGTTTCAACTACAACGGCCGGCTTCGCCCCAGGGAACTTCTTTTCCGTACAGATGGATCAGTTGAGCTGATACGAAGGGAAGAAACCATCTCAGATTACTTTGCCACACTGAATTTTGAAAAGGATGTGCTGGCGCCTTCGTAGAATCTAATACCGTTGGCCCGTTAGCCTTTCCCGCGAAACCAGCCGGCTAACCGGCCAACTTAAAAAACAAATTGTTGATATTATACGCCCCTTTTGCTATAAATATAAATATCATATCTACATAAATTAAATAGTTAAT
>JAUXDD010000037.1 GCA_030618465.1 Desulfobacteraceae bacterium | reverse complement strand
AAAGGGGGAAGTATTGCTCCCCCCTTTGAAAAGGGGGGCCGGGGGGGATTTTGCGGCCTTCAAAATAATGATCACAAAATGATTCAAATAAGACTTTTTCTTAAGTCAACAACATTGAGGGTCGGGGTGAGGGTGAATAAGATGGAATTTCAGTCTATTATATCCCCCTCCCCTTAATCCCCTCCCGCCGGGGGTGGGGAAATCAAACTTACAACGAAGTTAAATATAATTTCGTTACCTATACAGCGGAAGAACGCTTCCGTAAAAAGCTTTTTACGAGTTCATCAGAGATTAATTTTCAAAACACCCGCGCTTTGTACATGACCGGGTGTTTTGTCCCATAATTCACCCCTCCATCAGCACGGTTTCATCTTTGACTGTTTCACATATGGCACCGGTCAGCAATGACAGGTCTTTTGATTCAATTATATAAGGCGGCATAATATAAACCAGCTTTCCGAACGGTCGTATCCACACACCTTTTTCCACAAATCTTTTCTGAATAACAGCCATATTGACCGGCCGTATCATTTCAACCACACCGATGGCACCCAGCACTCTCACGTCATGAACAAGTGGATTATCCGAGCAGATCTGAAGTTCTTTTTTCATCTGGCCTTCAATTTCCACGATCTTTTTCTGCCAGGAAAAGGATAATAACAGCCGGATGCTTGCTGCTGCCGTTGCGCAGGCAAGGGGATTTCCCATAAAAGTGGGGCCGTGCATAAAATTGCCGGAACCATATGACGAAATCGTGCTGCTCACATGCTCCGTTGCCAGGGTAGCCGCCAGACTCATATAGCCGCCTGTCAGTGCCTTCCCTACACACATGATATCAGGAGAAATGCCTGCATGCTCGCAGGCAAAAAGCTTTCCGGTCCGGCCAAACCCGGTTGCAATCTCATCAGCAATCAGCAGCACATTATATTCATTGCAAAGTTCACGTGTCCTTCGTAAATATTCGGGAGAATAAAAACGCATCCCCCCTGCCCCCTGAACAATGGGTTCAAGAATGACGGCTGCAATCTCTTTGCTGTGTTTTTCGAGGATATGTTTAAGACTCTCAATATCTTTCTCATCCCAGCCTTCATTAAACCCACACGCCGGTGCATCTGCAAAATAGTGTTCCTTTAAATTACCGGCAAACATCTCATGCATGCCGGTCACAGGGTCACACACAGCCATGGCGCCGAAGGTATCGCCATGATATCCGGAGCGGATTGTCAAAAGTTTGTGTTTTTCCCTGCAACCCCGGGCATACCAGTATTGAATGACCATCTTTATGGCAACTTCAACGGAAACGGAACCGGAATCACTGAAAAAAACCTTTTCAAGGGAATCAGGCGTCAAATCAACAAGAACAGACGCCAGTTCAACAGCAGGTCGGTGGGTGATACCCCCGAACATGACATGGGACATATTTTTGATTTGCTGTTCAACGGCACGGTTCAGTTCATGATGGTTATAGCCATGAATAGCTGCCCACCATGAAGACATCCCGTCAACAAGTTCGCGCCCGTCTTCCAGTATTAACCGGACGCCCTCTGCAGATACGACAGGATAAACATGAAGAGGGGCTTTCATGGAAGTGTATGGATGCCAGATATGGTTTCTATCAAATTCAATCCAGTTTCCGTCAAGAATATTGTTCATTAGATGCTTCCTGCCTAATTTAATATCAGATATTGAACTGGATCAGTATATAAAACATATTCGGCAACATGACAATAACTGGATGGACACTAATTATATAAATCCTTCTCACTCAGTCCTTTTTTCCGTTATTTTCAACTGTTTTTCAATTGCCCCTGAAAGATCTTCCGGTTTTATTGGTTTTGAAATATAGCCATCCATACCGGCTTTAAAACATTTTTCCCGGAACCCTTCCATTGCATGGGCTGTCAGGGCGACAATAGGGATATCATGTTGTCCCACTCCCGAATCAGGATTCCGGATAATTCTGGTGGCTTCGAACCCATCCATCTCCGGCATCTGGACATCCATCAACACCAGATCATAAGCATCCACTTCAAGGGCTTCTACCGCCTCTCTCCCATTGGCAACCGCATCTGCAGCAAATCCCATTTTATCAACCAGGCGCAGCACAAGTTTCTGATTCACAGTATTGTCTTCTGCAAGGAGGATTTTTATTTTTTTCTTCTGGAACTCCTGTAATGTATACCGGGTAATAAACGGTTTCTTTTTTTTCTGACCCATCTTTTCACAGGTATTACCCAGTGCAGTAATAAGGCATTCAAAAAGCTGGGAACGTTTAACCGGTTTTGTCAGATAAGCGGCAAATCCAATTTCTTTTGACCGTGCGGCATCACCGCGTAATCCGCAGGATGCATGCATGACCAGAACGGTATCCATCAGGGATGGTTCTGCTTTAATTATCTTCCCTAATGTTTCACCATCCATTTCCGGCATTAGATAATCAATAACGGCAAAATGAAACGGATCATTTTCTTCTACTGCCAGGGTAAGCATGTTCAGTGCCTGCTCAGCACTCAACGCTTCGTCGTATCGGCAACCCCATGAATGCAAGTAACCACGAAGAACATTCAGGTTTACCTGGTTATCGTCTACTGCCAGCACACGCTTCCCACAAATATCACCGGACAGAACAGGCTTTATTTCCCTGTCTTCCAGCTGTTTCCCGACCCTTACGGTAAACCAGAATGTTGTTCCTTTTCCCACTTGACTTTCAACACCGATTTCACCGCCCATTAATTCAGCAATTTGTTTTGATATGGCGAGCCCCAGACCGGTTCCGCCATATCTTCGCGATATTGAAACATTTGCCTGGGTAAACAGAGAAAAAAGGCTATCCATGCAATCCCGATGTATGCCTATGCCTGTATCCGATACAGTAAACCGTATAACAGCCTCGCTATCTGTCTCCTTATCCAGTGCAACATTAATTATAACTTCACCCTGTTCGGTAAATTTAACCGCATTGCCCGCAAGATTGAAAAGAATCTGCCTTAATCGTCCGGGATCACCACAAAGGAGTGACGGAACAGACGGGTGAATCGGACACGCGAATTTCAACCCTTTTTCACGGACTTTTATAGACAGGAGTTCTTCTACATCTTCGATCGTTGTTCTTATGTCAAAGTTAATTTTTTCAAGGGCCAGACTGCCGGCCTCGATTTTTGAATAATCAAGAATATCATTAATTATCGTCAGTAATGCATCGGCACTGTTATTAATTGTTTCTGCATATTCAGTTTGTTCCTGGTTTAATTCCGTGTCAAGAATCAGCCCGGTCATTCCGATAATACCATTCATGGGCGTTCGAATCTCGTGGCTCATACTTGCAAGAAATTCACTCTTTGCAACACCGGCAGATTCTGCCCGGGTGGCAATCAGGCATATAGCATCAATGATACTTTCAAGACTCTGATCCGGACTTGTCTGTTGATCCGGATAATTCTTCATGAATTTTTCAACTTTTACCCTCAGGCTGGAAAGTTCTTTTTCCGCAGCATCTAATTTCCGGGACTGAGACCGATTTTTTTTATAAAGCTGGACAATTTTACGTTTTGCTTTTTCAAGGTCGGTAACATCTGTTTCAAATAAATCAGAAATATACTTATCACCGTACAGGAACAACTGTCCATCATTTCGTTTCATAGCATCACCTCCTGATTCCACTCAGAATATATTGTCATCAATACAGGATGACCTCGTAAAAAATATAATCGATGGATTTTAATATATAGACTGGCCAAACATTTCCAGAGACATGATTCCTTCTGCAACTTTTATTACAGATCCGGTCATTAAAATTGAAAAGTCTTCAGAAATATCAATTTCAATTTTACCACCCGGCATGTGAACAGTTATCTGTGGATCACACAGGTCAAGTTTGAAGGCAACAGCCGCGGCCGCGCTGCTGCTGCTGCCGGATGCCAGGGTATAGCCGGCACCGCGTTCCCATATTTCAATTTTTATATTGTTTCGATCCAGAATTTCCATAAATTGAACATTGATTTTATTTGGAAAACTGGCATGTGTTTCTAAGGCAGGACCCCACTTTTTTACCTCTTCCGGCAGGGCTTTTTCACGGAGGACGACACAATGGGGGTTTCCAATACCTGCTGCGCAGAAATCCAGCTCCTGTCCGTCAATAATGACCTTTTCATTCAAAACCTCTCTTGATGGACCCGCTACAGGTATTTCATTACTTATAAAACTCACCCTGCCCATTTCTACCGAAACGGATTCCCCCTCTTCAAGCACCCGGGACAAAACTTTACCGCCTTCAGTCATAATATAAAAAGGCTCATCCCTTACCAATCCCTTATCCCAGAGATATCTCGAAAAAATACGCAAACCATTACCGCTCTTCTCAGCCTCACTTCCGTCCGGATTAAAAATTCGCAAAGCAAAATCACATTCTTTTGATTCAAAGGGACCGAACAGGATACCGTCTGATCCAACTCCATAATTACGGTGACAAATCAATCGGATCATGGATTCATCCAGGTTTTCTCCAACTTCCTGCGGATCAAGAACAATGTAGTCATTTCCGAGTCCATGATACTTGTAAAACTGCATCTGTAAACCTTTATGTGATCAGGACGAGCTGTCATATTTCAACATATATAACTGTTGAGCTGATCCCAAATCATATTTATAACCGTAAAAAATCAATACACCGAATCAAATTATAACTTATTTAAATTTTAACACAATATGCTTTTTTTGGCTATCATTTATTTGCACCGCCCGGAATATGGTAATCGGCTGAATTATAAAGGCATGGCATTTGCGCTCAATTGCCCGCAGGCTGCTGAGATATCATTTCCCCGGCTATGGCGTATAATAGCTGGATACCCGCTTTTGTACAGGATATCCTGAAACTCATGAATTGCTGAATCATCAGATCTTTTGAATTCACACCCTGCAAACTCATTCAATGGAATGAGATTAATTTTTGATTTAACCGGTTTTAACAGTTTTGCCAGTCGCCGTGCATCATCAGTAGAATCATTAACGCCCTTTATGAGGATATACTCAAAGGTAACTTTCTGCCTGGGTAAAAGCGGGTACCTGGAACATGCTTCAATCAGGCTCTCCAGAGAATATTTTCTATTTATCGGCATAAGTTCATTTCTTGTCTTGTTATCTGATGCATTTAATGATATAGCCAAATTAATTTTTGTGTCCCTGCCCAGGTCGGAAAGCCTGGGAACAAGACCGGAAGTGGAAATGGTTACTCTTCGGGTTGAAAACTTTAATCCAAAATCAGTGTCTGTCATAATGTTTACAGCCGACAGAACATTCTTATAGTTTGCCAGGGGTTCGCCCATACCCATCAGGACTATACTTGTAATATTCCGGGACGCCCCCAGTTCATTTTGAACATCTATGATCTGGGCATTTATTTCACCGGTTGAAAGGTTACGTTTATAGCCTCCTTTTGCAGTCAGGCAGAATTTGCATCCCTGGGAACAGCCCACCTGGCTTGATATGCAAAGGGTGAGGCGTTTTTTTTCAGGAATAAGAACACTTTCGATATATTTGCCGTCATGGAGCCTGAAAAGATATTTTCGTGTACCGTCTTCTGAATGTTCAAGACGCACTCTTTCAAGACGGTTAATTGTAAAATGAGACTTAAAAAGATCTCTGACGCCTTTGGAAATATCAGTCATTGTATCAAATGAATCAGCCTGACGCATATAGATCCATTTAAATACCTGACCGGCTCGAAAAGGTCGTATATCGTGTTCATTCAGCCACATAACAAGCTGGTCTCTTGTCAGTTCTTTTATATCGATTTTTGTTGTTAAAGATGTCATTATTGTTCTTTGAGAATTAACCCGTTATAGTGTAAAAATTAAATTTTGATATTTATATTTTGCTTGACATAACACTGGTAAAATATTAAATTCAAGAGTTTTTTTTAAGGAATTTAAGAATTTAAACAAGACAAGATACAAATAACGTATATATTTGATGGGTATGTTTGATAATTTAAGCGACAAACTGAACTCTGTATTTAAAAGGCTTAAAGGCCACGGAAAATTAACAGAGAAAAACATTGAGGCCGGCTTAAAGGAAGTCCGGATGGCTCTCCTTGAAGCGGATGTCCATTACAGGGTTGTTAAAAAGTTTATAGCAGATATCAAGGCAAGGTCACTGGGCGCCGAAGTTATGGAAAGCATGACCCCGGGTCACCAGGTCATCAAGATCGTTAATGATGAACTTACGGAACTCATGGGCGCGCACCATGAAGACCTGAATATATCCGGTGAAAAACCGGTCTCAATCATGCTGGTGGGTCTGCAGGGTTCCGGCAAAACGACCACTGCAGGTAAGCTTTCGGTATTTTTAAGAAAAAATGGCAAGAAGCCCTATCTTGTGCCGGCTGATGTTTACCGGCCTGCTGCTATCGATCAGCTGAAAAAACTGGGTACACAACTGGATGTGCCTGTTTTTTCATCCACCACAGACATGAACCCGGTTGACATTTGCAAAGATGCCCGGATTGCCGCCCAGCAGGCAGGGTGTGACACCCTGCTTTTAGATACTGCCGGTCGTCTTCATATCGATGAAGAACTCATGGCCGAGCTTGTCAACATCAGGGATGCCGTACAGCCTTCCGACATACTTCTTGTGGCAGACGCCATGACAGGTCAGGATGCTGTAAATATTGCCCAGTCTTTTGACAGCGCTCTTGATATCGGCGGCATTGTACTCACCAAGATGGATGGTGATGCCCGCGGTGGTGCAGCTCTTTCAATCAAGGCGGTAACAGGCAAACCGGTCAAATTTATTGGTGTGGGTGAAAAACTCAGCGCCCTGGAACCTTTTCATCCGGACAGGATGTCTTCACGAATCCTGGGCATGGGAGACATGCTCTCCTTTATTGAAAAGGCACAAACCGTCGTTGATGAAAAAAAAGCGGCTGAACTTGGAAAAAAAATCAGAAAGAGCCAGTTCACGCTTGAAGATTTCCGTGATCAGATGGTTCAGGTCCGAAAAATGGGATCAATCAAAGATCTTCTGAAGATGATCCCGGGAATCGGTAACAGCAAACAGATAAAAAATCTTGATGTTGACGAAAAGGAACTGGTCAGGGTTGAGGCAATAATAAATTCTATGACGCCTCAGGAAAGAAACAAACACACAATTATTAACGGGAATCGTCGAAAAAGAATTGCAAGAGGAAGCGGGACCAGGGTACAGGATGTGAACAAATTGTTAAAAAATTACATACAGGTCCAGAAAATGCTCAAAAAATTTAATAAAGGCGGCATGCGTGGGATACCACGGGATATGCTTCCTTTCTGAAGGAGAAGAACATATGGCAGTAAGAATCAGATTGGCCCGTAAAGGCTCAAAGAAAAAACCATTTTATCGAATTGTAGTTGCAGACAGTCAGTTCAGCAGGGATGGCAGGTTTCTGGAAATAGTCGGAACGTACAACCCCCTGCAGGACCCGGTTGAAGTAACCGTTAAATCGGAACGGATTAACTTCTGGCTGGACCAGGGTGCTATCCCTACGGATACGGTTAGAAGTATTCTAAAAAAAGAAAACGTTTACGCAGAAACAGGCGGGTAGTATTATCAATCCCTAATTCTCAAAAGTCTACAAAGGAGATGGAGCTATGAAAGATCTGATCAAGTACATCGCGGAAGCCCTTGTTGATAATCCTGAGCAGGTAGCCGTTTTAGAAGTGACAGGGAACCAGACCTCAGTATTGGAACTAAAAGTGGCTAAAGAAGATCTGGGCAAGGTAATTGGGAAGCAGGGCAGGACCGCCCGGGCAATGAGGACGATCTTAAGCGCGGCATCCGCCAAGGTTAAAAAGCGTACGGTCCTTGAAATTATTGAATGATTGCAATGAAGAAAAGGATCTCCTCCCTATTGGGAAGATCACCGGGGTTCATGGAATTAAGGGAGACATCAAGGTCTATTCCTATGCTGAATCCCTGACCAGCTTCGAATCTGTAATTGCTATTGATGGACCGATTCTTTTAAGAGATTCAACCGGATTTGAAAGTCACTTTACAGCTATTCGGGTCAAACCCCATCAGCAGAAAATCCTTTTGTCCCTCAAAGAGATAACAAACCGTAATATGGCCCAATCACTGGTCGGCGCGGAGATTATTATTTCCCGGGCAAATCTTCCTGAGCTTGAAGACGGGACTTATTACTGGTTTGAATTAATCGGACTTGATGTTTTTACCACCGATGACATTTACATTGGACGGGTTGAATCGATCATCCCCACGGGAAGCAATGACGTGTATGTTGTAAAAAATCCGGATGAGAAAATTGACACGGAAACGTTGATTCCGGCTTTAAAATCAATTGTCCTGTCGATTGATCTGGCTCAAAATAAAATAACGGTTGACCTGCCTGAAGGATTGTGAGGGCTTATTTTGATGGCGTAGTCACCGAGGTTGTTTTACCCTGTTTCCTGCTATGGTATGTGAACAAATGGATTTTACTGTCCTGTCGATTTTCCCTGAAATGTTTGAATCATTTTTCGGTTATGGAATTATTCGGCGTGCTGTCGAAAGCAGGCGGATTGTTGCTTCAAGTATCAATATCAGAGATTTTGCCAAAGGAAAGCACATGGTTACGGATGACCGGCCTTATGGCGGAGGATGCGGAATGGTCATGAAGCCTGAGCCGCTGGCAGATGCAATAAGGGCTGCAAAAAAAAAATCGCCTTTGTCAAAAACACTACATCTGACTCCGCAGGGACGCACCTTCAATCAAAAAATAGCCCATGAACTCGCTGAGTATGAGGGACTCATCCTTATCTGCGGCCGCTATGAGGGTGTGGATGAACGAATCTGCACCCGTTTTATTGATGATGAGATCTCTATCGGAGATTATGTGCTGACAGGCGGAGAGATTGCCGCCATGATTGTCATCGATGCTGTGACCAGGCTTATTCCGGGGGTACTCGGCGGTGAGAAATCATCTGAGAAGGATTCATTTGAAGATGGACTTCTCGAACATGGGCATTATACCAGACCGCGGTCTTTTGAAGGTGATGATGTTCCTGATGTACTTCTTTCAGGCAATCACAAAGAGATCGAAAACTGGAGGCTTGAGGCATCACTGAAACGCACCTTCCTGAAAAGGCCGGATCTGTTTAAAAACAGGGCTCTCAGCAATCAGGAAAAAAATATTTTAAAAAAGTGGCATCAGGATATTGAAAAAATTATTTTTTCCTAATATATACCTTGCTTTGATACATCATCCTGTTATAAACAAGAACGGTGAAACAATTGCATCAGCTGTAACCAATCTTGATTTACATGATATATCAAGAGCTGGAAAAACATATGGTGTGAAGGCTTTTTATGTTGCCACACCGTTAAAAGACCAGAAAGAACTTGTTGAGAGGATTGTCGAGCACTGGACAAAGGGAACAGGTGCAACATACAATCCTGTCAGAAAAGAGGCCCTGAAGCTTATCAGTGTGAAGGAGTCATTTAATAACGTTCTTTCTGAAATTGAAAAAATTGAGGGGATTTCCCCGAAAATTGTTGTTACAAGTGCGAAAAAAAGACTGAACAGCATTGATTTCTCCGGTTTTCGTAAAAAACTGAAAGAAGGTGCCCCCCACCTTCTCCTTTTTGGTACAGCCTGGGGACTTGCCAGAGAAATTATTGCACAGGCGGATTACACACTTAGTCCAATTATGGGGAATGCAGATTATAATCACCTGTCAGTTCGATCTGCAGTAGCTATAATTCTGGATAGAATTATAGGATATGAGGATCATTAGACGAGACATATAAAAAACACTTGCTGAAATATAACAGCAGGCAAACATATTTTATGGAGGATAAAAAACGATGAATGCAATTGAAAAAATGGAAAGGGAACATATCAGGCTCGACCTGCCTGATTTTGCCGCCGGAGACACTGTAAAAGTACACGTCAAAATCAGGGAAGGTGAAAAAGAACGAATTCAGGTCTTTCAGGGTGTTGTCATAAGTAAAAAAAAGGGATTGGCAAATGCTTCATTTACTGTGCGAAAAATCTCTTACGGTATCGGTGTTGAACGTATCTTTCCGCTTCATTCACCGATAATTGATAAAATTGAAGTTGTTACCCGTGGCCTGGTCAGGCGTTCAAAAATTTATTACCTGCGCCAACTTAGAGGTAAAGCAGCAAGAATTAAAGAGAGACGTATCAATTAATTTTTTTTTCTTCTGGTAACTGTTTTTTTATAGCGCTGACTTATAACAAACATATTTCCATGGAGCCATATATGTGGGCATTTGAAAAAGAAACCATGGGAAAAGGCTATTCCGCCATTGCAGGGATTGATGAGGCCGGCCGGGGACCATTGGCCGGTCCGGTTGTTTCTGCGGCAGTTATTCTACCTGATTCTTTTGATATCCCTGGAATTACCGATTCAAAAAAGCTCACCCCAAAAAAACGGGATAACCTTTACATAAAAATTCATGAATCCGTTATAGCCGTTGGTATCGGTATTATTGAGCCTGTTGAAATTGACAGAATCAATATCCTGCAGGCATCCCTTCAATCCATGGCAATAGCTGTTCAAAACCTCAATCCGCAGCCTGATTTTCTTTTAATTGACGGAACATTTCAGATCCCCTCCGATTTACCCCAGCGACCCATCATCAAGGGTGATTCCTTAAGCATTTCCATTGCAGCAGCATCAATCGTGGCAAAAGTTACACGGGATAGAATTATGGTACAATACCATGAAACCTATCCCCAATATAATTTTGCCCGGCATAAGGGTTACCCGACAAAAGCGCATAAGGAGGCCATACAAAAATTTGGCTGCTGTCCCATTCACAGGAAAACGTTTAAGGGAGTTAAGGAATTTTTTAACTAAACGATGCTGAACAAACAACAGATTTTTGGAAAAGAAAGCGAAAAACTTGCTGCCATCCACTTGAAAAAACAGGGATATAAAATAGTTGAAAAAAACTACAAAAACGAACTGGGTGAAATAGACATCATCGCAAAAGATAAAAACACACTTGTTTTTGTGGAAGTAAAGGCCAGGAAATCCAGCCGTTACGGAAATGCTAAATGGGGTGTAACCCCGTCAAAGCAGAAAAAAATTTCAATGGTTGCCCTGCTCTATCTGAAATCTCAAAAACAGGATAATATAAAAGCCAGGTTTGACGTGGTGTCAATTAATACTAAATACGGTAAGCCTGAAGTTGAAATTGTCAAAAATGCCTTTGAACTCGCATACAAATAATACTGACATCATAAAACAGACAGGCAGACTTTATATTGTCGCCACCCCTATAGGCAATATGGATGATATTACCATAAGAGCACGGCAAATCCTCAGCCAGGCTGATATCATTGCAGCAGAAGATACACGAACTACCGGAAAGCTGCTTGCCTTCCACAACATAAAAAAACAACAGATAATCTCTTACCACGAACATAATGAAAAAGAAAAAACACCGGATCTGGTTAATAAAATGAAAGCAGGGCTATCGGTTGCCCTTGTTTCGGATGCAGGTACACCATCTGTATCTGATCCCGGATATCGCCTTCTGATAGAAGCTATTGCAAACAACATACAGATCATTCCAGTTCCGGGCGTTTCCGCCGCAATTACAGCACTGTCAGTATCCGGCCTGCCAACCGACACTTTCATATTTGTCGGTTTTCTACCCAAAAAAAAAGGCAAGCGTACGGAACAGTTAAAAAATCTGGCTAAAGAAAACAGGACTATAATATTTTATGAATCCCCTAAACGCATCGCCAAACGGCTTGAAGAACTTCTGGAAATACTGGGTGACAGAAACGGCGTTCTTGCAAGGGAAATGACTAAAACATACGAAGAGTTTATTCGCGGCAGTATATCTGAAATTCTCCATACGATAAAAAAGCGCCCTGCTGTTAAGGGAGAGTGTACGCTTATTATTTCCGGAAACAAAGGAAACGGTGCTGACGTATCTGAAAATACGTTAAGGGAAGAAATCATGAACGCTTTGGAGAAAAAAGATGTCCGGTCGTCACATTTTGCAAAAGACATTGCGTTAAAATTAGGTCTTCCTAAAAAAATCGTTTATACTGAAATACTGAAAATAAAGGGGAAAAAGTAATAATATGGAAACCCTTTTCCCTGTAATACTCCCGGTTCCTGGAAATGATCAGCAACTGACCGGTAGAGACAGAGTAAAAAACCTGAGCAGGCTCGCCAGACAGGCACTTCTGCTATCTGGAAAAGAAAAGGGTATTGACCTGAAACTGAATGATTTCACCAAGGATGATGACAACGTTCCTTTACCTGTAGCCGGGTACAGGTGGTCGGTTGCCCACAAGCATGAATATGTCGCCGGCGTTGTAGCGGCAGATGAAACAGGAATAGATATTGAAAAATTTCGTCCCTGCTCAGATGCTCTTTTCAAAAAAATTGCAGATATGGCCGAATGGAAGCTTTCCGGACAGGGCAGGTCGGAAGAACTTTTTTTTCGTTACTGGACGGCAAAGGAGGCGGTTTTAAAGACCGGAGGAAGGGGTTTGAAAGACCTGTCTAAATGCAAAGTTATAAATATAATAAGTAAAACTGAGCTCATATTAAACTATTTAAAAAAAGAATGGCTGATTGAGCATTATTATTTTGACGACCATATCGCCGCTGTGGTAAAGAATCATTGCAATATCAGATGGATATTTACTGGAGGAAAACTTTTAAAAAATGCAATCATCCGGCACTAAAATCAATCCAGGTTCTATTCTGGAATCATATTATAAAAAACCCTTATATATTATATTGATTTTTATATGGTGCCTCACCTCATCATGTGCTTTAAAATCAGGAACAGGAGGGCTTGTATCTCCCGACATCCCGTCAAATAAAGAGATACTGCGCCTGGAAAAGAAACTTAAAAACCAAAAAGATCCGGCAGTGACATCACCGGCAGCAACATCAAATGATCGTTTCAGGCTTGCACTTTTATATTCACACCATAAAAATCCAGCACCTGACTTTGCACGGGCTGAAAACCTGATCAAGGAATACATCAAACTGAATCCGGATGACCGGCGGTTAGACGACGCAACCTACCTGCTGTCTCTTTTACAGGAAATCAACAAAACAAAACAGGACTGCAATGAAATACTGCAGAAAGAAAATGCAAAATTGAAAAATGAGAACAACGATCTGTCAAAAGAAAACCAAAAAATGAAAGGGATTATCGAAGAGCTCAAGTCCCTGGATATCCGCCTTGAGGAGAAAAGGCAGCATATTGAATGAAAAAAAGTGACCCGTTATAAGTGATCAGTAAACGATCTTTCTGAACTGAATTTCACTGATACTTCCTGTCCGCATAATCAACCCAGCCACCGGCCTCAACCAATGAACGGTCAAAATCTGAAACCGTAAAAGATATTTTTATTTCCTGGCCGTCTCCTTTTATAATAAACAGATTTTTTCCAAAATCTGTTTCAACAAAAGTATTTTTACCTGCAAACGTGCTAAAAAGTTGATCAATTTTTTCAGCAGGCAGCTCAACCGCAAGCAGTCCGCAGTTATACATGTTCTGCCTGAAAATTCTGGCAAAGCTTTCAGCAATAACCAGATTGATGCCGTTTACTTCCAATGCCCACGGGGCATGTTCCCTGGATGAACCGCATCCGAAATTTGCCCGTGTAATGACAACTCCTTTTCCTTGAATATCCCCGGACGGATTACGGTCATCGAGTTTCAGGTCTTCCAGCAGATAGGGCTTAAGTGCCCCTTTTGTATTCTCCGTGAGATATTTAGCCGGAATAATTTCATCTGTATTTATATCGGATCTATCCAGAAACAATACGTTTCCACTGAAATTTTTCATGTTTGCCCCTTATTTTTTAAACATCCCGGAATTGGTAATATAACCGGCGACTGCGCTTGCAGCTGCTGTTGCCGGACTCATCAGGTGAACCATTCCGCCTTTACCCATTCTGCCGTTAAAATTCCGGTTTGTTGTGGACGCGCATACTTCACCATCTGCCAGAACTCCGTTGCTCATTCCCAGGCATGCGCCACAGGTAGGATTTGTTACGCAAAAGCCCGCATCCATAAAAATCTTAATGATTCCTTCTTCCATTGCCTGGCTGTATACACCGGGCGTTGCCGGAGAAACAATTCCCCGGACATGCTCCTTGATTTTCTTTCCTTTAAGGACATTTGCAGCGACACGCAGGTCTTCAATTCTTCCATTTGTACAGGAGCCGATATACACCTGGTCGACCCGCGTCCCGTCCATATTTTTAACCGGTTTTACCTCGTCCGGTTTATAGCCGTATGTAACACACGGTTCCAGAGTGTCCACATCAAATTCAATCACATCCTCATACTCTGCATCCGTGTCAGAGATAAGTTTTTGAAATTCAATTAATGCAGATTCCTTTGAAACGTAATCATCCTTTATAAATTTCCACAGGTATTCAACCGTAGTGATATCGGGATAACAGATACCACTTGTCGCGCCCGCTTCAATTGCCATATTGCACAGGGTCATCCTGGCTTCCATGCTCATGGTATCCACGACAGGCCCCACATACTCAATGACTTTTCCGGTAGCGCCGTTTACACCAATTTTTCCGATGATGCCGAGAATCACATCTTTTGCAAAAACACCTTCTTTTAAATTTCCGGTGATGTTAATTTTCATCGTCTCCGGATAATGAAACGCGCAAACCCCTTTGAGAATACCCACCTCCAGATCCGTTGTGCCCACACCTGCGGCAAATGCGCCAAATGCGCCGTGCGTACAGGTATGCGAATCTCCCATAATCACTGTATACCCGGGTCTCACAAATCCTTTTTCCGGAAAAATGGCGTGACAGACACCATTTCTTCCAACATCAAAAAAATCTTTAATGTTATTTCTAACTGCCCAGTCCCTTAAAATTTTTCCCTGCATGGCTGTTTTTGAATCTTTGGCCGGTGTCACATGATCAATGACCACTTTTATTTTTTCCGGATCAAATACCCTGTCCTTTCCACGGCTGACCAGGTCATTAATTGCAATAGGTGTTGTAATTTCATGACAGAAAACAGCATCCAGACTGATGACATGAATGTCTCCGGACGGATTATCCACACTATGGGAATCAAAAATCTTTTCCGCAATTGTTTTTCCCATGGTTTTCTCCTTTCTTAATTTTACCACTTTTTTTTAAAAAACATCCGGGGCGGCGTAATCACCCAGATTGATTTGAGTACACCCTTCCCCGTATTTTTCAATATATGAGGAATGTCAGACGGAAAGGAAACACTGTCACCCTGTTTCAGTTCGTATGTGCGGGTACCATAATTCAATGCCCCCTCCCCTTCAAGAATAACGCCCAGCTCCATCCCGGTATGACCGTATTCAATGTCCCCTTTTTCACCACCGGGAGTAATCTCAATCACAAATGCCTCAATGGCATGCTTTTCCGTAGGGTCTGCCATGAGCGAAAGCTGATGATAGGTAACGTTCTGCTGGATGATACTGTCTCGTTCTTCAGCCCGCACAATGGAAACCTTTTTATCTTTTTTAAAATCCCTGAACAGGTATTCCAAATCAACTTCAAGCACATCCGCTATTGTAAGCAGTGTATCTTATTACGCGATAACGAAAACAGTCAACCGTATGATCATTCACCATACCCACTGCCTGCATGAAGGCATAACAGATCGTTTTGCCCACGAACTTGAAGCCGCGTTTTTTTAAATCCTTACTCATGACCTCGGATTCACGTGTGCTTGCGGGAATTTCGGACAGGTTTTTCCATGAGTTCTGGACAGGGATACCTTCCACAAATTGCCAGATATAGTCGTTGAAACTGCCGAATTCATCCTGTACATTAAGGAATGCCCGGGCATTGGCAACAGAAGCAGCAACTTTCAGCTTATTCCTGATAATTTCGGAATTACTTAGAAGCCTGATGATTTTACGCTCAGAATATTTAACTATTTTTGCGGGATCAAAATTATCATAAGCGATTCGGTATCCCTCTCGTTTCTTTAGAATCGTGAGCCAGTTTAACCCGGCCTGCACACCTTCCAGCAAAAGGAATTCGAAAAGGAGCCGGTCGTCATGAACAGGCACCCCCCACTCACGGTCATGATAATCAATAAGCAATGGATGCCCCTCAGCCCATGTACATCGAATCTTCATTCCCATAGTCCCTTCGCCGGGCTGTTGTTTAAACGTACCGCCGCCGAGATTCGCAGAGATTTAATATCTTCATGTTCAATAATCCTTTTCCTTTGTGCGCTCCGCGTAATTTGCGTTTAGATCCAACAAGGAAAGATAAGTATTCTATAAATTACTCAAAATCCCTTTATTCAAATTTCTGAACATTTTGATGATGGAGCTTTGATTTAATGAAGATATTCCTGTTTCCCCCAGAGACCTGCTTCTGCCATCATCAGCGATATGGTACTCATGCAATACAATTTCACTATTCCCTGTAGCGGACACCCCATATTTATTAAGCGTCATTTCAAATGAAGTTATCGCCTTAACAATCACTCTTTTTTCAATATCATACCACATGGCCCCGGAAAATCGGGCTGTATCTGTTATACCGCTCAATGTAGTAGTTGTATTACTTTCAGCATTTATCTTCAAAGCCCGAACCGTGCCTGACGAAATAGAAATATCTTCAATTTCTCCAACCGTAAAGGTATCATCATCAACTTCATTTCCAACTTCAGATCCGGTGGTTGAGTCAAAAAGCGTTGCGCTTTCATGATAGGTAAACGTATCACCGGTTGAAACATTATCCGGTTCATCATCACCGCTTGTTGTTCTGGCATCAACAATTGTGAATGTTTCAAGATTGTCATCAATAATTTCTTCACCATCTGCTGAAAGATACTGATATCCAGCCAACTTCCCGTCTTCAGTGGATGTGTTTAATGTATACGGTCCACTGATGTCACCGGAATATGAATAAATGGATGGTATAGTATCTGCCTGACTGAATGTATCTGTCTCATAAAATTCGAATGATACTGTATTATCATCGGAGTATCTTGCATCCATCTTATATTGCCAGGTAAACACGTCACCCGGTTTTTCCAAATAATAATCCATAGAAAAATCCGTTACACTATTATCACTATTGTCACCACCACCACCACCACTGCTGCCTCCGGAACCTATAAGTGTTGTAACACCAAAAATCAGAATAACAGCCAGAATAAAACTATGTGTGATGCGCATAAATGCCTCCTTACTATATGTATTCACTAATTTATTTAATAATTGATATTTATAACATAAAAAAAATATCTGTCAACATTCACCCGGGCATAAGTCAGGGTAACCGCATTTAGATTTTCAGAGAAATTACAGGGGATTGCCGGGAGCTTTGTTTAATGCTCATAATTTCAATTAATATCCGACATGCCGGCTATTTGTAGGGGCGAACCCGCGTGTTCGCCCGGGTGGTTATCCTGATGAGAAAATTATTCCGCATACACAGACGTTAACGCAGAACGACCAGGGCAGACACACGGATCTGCCCCTACAGATTTAGCACAATCCATTTTATTGGCAAATGATTACCTGCTTAAGGCCTTATCAAAATAATTATAAATGCGGTTACCCTGATACCGGTAAGCAATAGTATTGACATATCCCGCATTTTCTTATATAAATGAAGTTCCAGCCGTAAAAATAATACC
>JAUXDD010000235.1 GCA_030618465.1 Desulfobacteraceae bacterium | reverse complement strand
AGATCCCGGATGCTGAACCCCAGCCGTCTCTAAAATGGTTGCCGCGATGTCCATTACATGACAAAATGAATCGTTATGACTCCCCTTATTAGTCACACCAGGACCGCTTACAATCAGCGGAGCCCGAATTCCACCCTCAGTGGTAAACCCTTTGAAAAGACGGTACGGTGTCATACTGACTTGCGCCCAAGCCGGACCCTGTTCTATCCGGGAGAAACGACGCCCCAAATTCTCATACCTGTTATCGGAATTTCTGTCGATCCACGCTTGATCAGTGTCCGGATACTGATTCATTAGTGCGCCATTGGCTCCGTTATCAGAAAAGAAAATAATCAGAGTATTGTTATAATCACCTGATTTTTTAAGATGTTTAAATAGCCTGGCAAGATGATAATCAATATTATCTATCATCGCTGAATAGAGCTCCATCTTACGAGTTTCCTGCTTTTTTTCTTCATCTGTCAATAACTCCCACTCTGGTGATAACGGAAAATGAGGAAAGGGCACCACGTCATCAGAAACAAAACCAAGTTTTTTCAAGTTGTCCAAACGATTCTTTCGCAGAGCTTCGTAGCCCTGATCATACCTTCCTTTATATTTCTCCAACCATTCATCGGGAACATGGAGAGGATCATGAGGCGCAGTATAAGAAAGGTAGGCAAAAAATGGTTTGCCAGTTTTGCGACCATCAATATACTCCATCATCTTATCGGTGTAAAACTCAGATGAATAGAAGCCTTTGGGGACATGAACTCTAACTCCGTTTTCACGATAAACAGGTGTATAGTTGGAATACATCATCGACTCATCATCGAAATGACTGGTCCCTCCCTGGAGCATTGTGTAGGCTTTTTGAAAACCCCTATTGTATGGATCATGCTTGAGTTCCTCACCCAGGTGCCATTTACCACTCATAGAAGTGGCGTATCCTGCATCACGTAGAAGTGTTGCAATTGAAATAACTCGATCGTTTAAATGCCCCTCATACCCGGGTTTCCCTACTTGATTAGGAGTCATCATTTCAGACATGTTTCCGAGTCCTGCGAGGTGATTGTCTGTGCCGGAAAGAAGCATTGAGCGCGTCGGTGAACAGGATATAGATGTATGAAAATCAGTGAACCTAATTCCTGATTTAGCAAGAGAATCGAGAGCTGGAGTTTGTACTTCCCCGCCGAAAGGACCAATATCCGAATAGCCCATATCATCAACCACAATCAATAAAATGTTTGGCCGCTTTTCTTTTGCCAACAGCAAAGAAGAGCCGCAAAAAAGAAAAACAAATAAAAACGTAACGATAAATAATTTTTTCCCCATCTTTCTCTCCCTTTTGGTTAGAGGCATAACTTTGATAGTGAACAGACTCTTCTTTTTGTTCAAGGATAAGAACTCGCTTTTTTATCGAGAATGTATATAGAAAATTGAGATGTATGTCAATTTGATTTTAACACATGATGTTGTGGCTGCGGCAACAGCAGAAATATGATTAACTTTTACAGTAAGAAAATAAAAACATAAGGGGCGGGAATCTTTTGCCCCACCCCTGTGAGGAACCTACCGGCTGGCACTTCTATAAAAAATAAAATTAGCAACTCCACTTGGACTTAAAAGGTTGAAATATACAGTCCGGGAGGGAGTTTAACTATTTTTTGAAAGATAGCGGGTTCAGATTATTTACCAAAAATGCAATAATCAAGGCTTTCTAATATTGCTGATACCTTTAATTGATAAACGGTTGCTCAACATTCCTGATCAGTTCCGAGAATAAAAATAATCAGAAAAAAAATTACATGCAGCGACCGGAATTATTCATTTCTAAGAAAATATCGTCAATCATGCGAGATAAAAAACCGCGGGTTTTCTTATAGTGTTATAATAGAAAATATTAGTGGAATGATGATCATAATAGTAGATTAATTGAAATTATATTTTCTATTGAAACATCCGAAAAATTTTCACTGATGGGCAATCGACTATGTGAATTCAGGCTGGATCAAAACGTAAAGGATAAAAATGAATGTGTGGATTTCATTAATCCGGGTGAGGCTGTACAAAGTATCAAATTCGCACCTTAGTTAAATTTGCGAAAACACGATTTTCCGGGCAAATCATGTTTTTCGGAAAAAACTGAAATAAGCGCATAAAAAAAGCAAAGCCATAAGGCTCTGCTCAGTTAAATCGCCAGCTTGAATGATATACTACTCAGATATTATTTGTTTCCAATCAGCTATACAAAAATCATTACAACATCACGCAATATCTGCGCTACAAACGTTGCCGCAAGAAGAAAAAGAACGAAACCTTTCATTGTTGAACCTCCTATATCTTATTATTTTTATTAATATTTTTAGCGATGAACATACATCCATACGCAGTCAACTATATTATGGTACCGACAAACAAATACTATCAGAAAATTTATATCGATATAAAACAACTGCGCTTTTCTGCTGAAGATAGAAAATGTGTTTTAAAATAGCCTGAAAAATATTTTTACCTTATCCGGCAGGAAATATGTAGACCGTCGAGGGCCACGCTCGCGATACGCCGATCGCACAATACATATAGATGCGTTCATGTCATGAACAACTTAGACAAACCCTTATTTTACGATATTATTTTTTTTTGTCAAGTGTTTTTTAGATTTTTTAAATTTTCCATGAAATTTTATTTAGATTGAAGTTGCCATTTTAAGATGCCATTATATCTTTTTCTTGAAAATATTCTATAAAAGTATATACTTATAAATATGCATAAATTACTTATTGTTGACAGGGAAAAAAATGTCGGTAGCTTTTTCGAAGAAGTCCTTGCGGCAAAATATGATACAAGTGTCCTGCATGAAGGTGATGATGTTTATCAGGAACTGAATTCATCCCACTATGATGCAGTCATAATGAATGTGTTTATGGAATGGGAAGAGGCGTTTAACCTCCTCAACTGGCTGAAATCGTCAATGCCCAATATTCCTGTGGTCATCCTGACAAGCAAGTCGGAAACAACTGAACTGGCAGTAAAAGCGATAAAACAGGGCGCCTTTGATTTTATTACAAAGCCGTCTTCATCTGCACAAATTGTCCATACACTGACCCATGCGCTTGAAACCCGGGGTATGATAAACGAAATTGATTATTTAAGGCATGAGCAGGATATCATATATAATTTTGACAAAATTGTCGTCCGCAGTCCTGTCATGCAGGATGTTGTTCAGACACTTAAAAAGTTTTCACAAACCGATTCCACGATAACGATTATTGGTGAAACAGGAACTGGCAAGAGTTTTTTATCCGGAACCCTCCATTATAACAGCCCGAGAAAAAACAAACCTTTTATTAAAATAAACTGTGCGAATATTCCGGAAACCCTCCTGGAAAGTGAGCTGTTCGGCCACGAAAAAGGTGCATTTTCAGGAGCAGATAAAACACGGATTGGAAGATTTGAGCAGGCGCAGGGAGGTACCGTCTTTCTGGATGAAATCGGTGAATTAAGTATGGGGCTGCAGGCAAAACTACTGCGTGTTACAGAAGAAAAAGCATTTGAACGTATTGGTGGAAACAAAACAATCCATTCAGATGTACGCGTTATTGCAGCAACAAACAGGAATCTTGAAATGCTCATTGCCGAAAAAAAATTTCGGGAGGATCTTTTTTACAGGATCAGCGTCCTGCTGGTGGAACTGCCCCCTCTTCGACTCAGGGAACAGTGCATAGAGCCCCTGGCCCATCAGCTTCTTAAAAAAACAAGCCGCTCCTTGAAGAAAAAAATTACAGGCTTCAGCCCTTCGGTTATCAATTATATAAAAACATATTCCTGGCCCGGTAATATTCGCCAGCTTGCCAATACGATAGAAAGAGCTGCCATTCTTGAAGACAGCATGGTGATACAGGAAAAAAGATTTATTATACCGGAGCATGTTGGAAAAAAACAGGTGATCACGCCACCGGCACCTTCTGCGACACTGACTCTGCAGGAAAAAAGCATGATCCTGAAAGCCCTTGAGAACTCCCTTTGGATTCAGAAAGATGCTGCCGGACTTCTGGGGATCAGCCCCCGTGCGTTAAATTATAAAATTAAAAAATTCGGGATTACCCATTCCCGTTGGCGAAAAAATAAAACCAGCACCCCGTACCCGTAATACACCCCCACAAGGAACCATCCACATTTCTGCGACCGACAAAGTTAAACACTTCATGTTCGCCGGGAATTGCTGAAATTTGCCTGTTTAAATTGCAATATCCAATAAAATATTGTAAAATTTGATTAATAATTAATATCTTAAGAAATTATCTATGAACCGTATTTATCTTTGCGCCATACTCCTGTTTGTTTATTCAATGACTGCATATTCATCTGAATATGATACGAATGATCTGTTTTTAAAAGGAAAGGAGCTTTTTGAGGCCGATGATTTTGAAAAAGCGCACAGTATATTCATGGAACTTTTCAAAGATGATCCCGGAAATATGGATGTAAATTTTTATCTTGGCCGCGCGGCATTTGAGATGGGAAATTTTGAAGGAGCAGCCATGACGTTCGAGCGCATCCTGATTATGCAACCGGATGTGGTACGGGTGAAGCTTGAACTTGCCCGGAGCTATTTAAAACTGGGATCCAATAAACTGGCCAGGCACTATTTTCATGAAGTCCTTGCGGAAAACCCTCCGGAAGCAGTCAGGAAAAACATCCTGAGATTTAT
>JAUXDD010000274.1 GCA_030618465.1 Desulfobacteraceae bacterium | reverse complement strand
TATCTTTGAAAGCGTCACCAATATCAAAATATCCGTAAACAACATGGTAATCTATTCTACCCGGCAGTGTCCCGTAAGCAGAAATACCTTTTGCGGCCAGCTGTTCGCTACGCGTTGATTCGTTATAAATTGAACTCGGCAGAAATATAAACGTCCGCGCCGCATCAATATCCCTGGAGAGATTGAACAGCCCGCCGGGTTTTTTTACTTTTCCTGCCCGTAACCCCAGCCAGTTTGCATACCTGTAGTCGCCAAATGCCCAGTCAATAATGATTTCGTCGTTTCCCATATCCCCGAGGTCCATGGCGACCAGCTGCATGCCGATACGGAGTTTGTTTGTCACCTGTGTGGTGAAATTAAGGCCGAATTCATTGAATTCAAATGTGCCGTTTTCCATGTCAGCAGTATAAAGATTATAGTCCGTAGATTTCAGGTAGCCCTGCGAGATGAAGCCGTGGATGTCAACATCTCCGAATTCGGCAAATGCGTGGGTGTTTAATGCCAGAAATATCAATAAAATATATTTAATTACTTTTCTCATCGTTTCTCTCCCTTATCTAATCTTGATAGAATTTACGGCATCTGTCACGGAACCGATATCAATATAGCCAATCGCCCCACCTGTGGAGGAGACAAAATTAACCATTTCCTCAACAGATCCCATCTTTTTCGGCGCCAGGCCTATGCCGGTAAAAAGCATCTTCTGCCAATAAATTCTAAACTGGGATTTTGTTTTACTGATATATGTTTTCAGGAATTCTTTATGAATATTTTCATCACCCAGGGTGACAAGGTTTATACTGGTATTGTCAGACCATAACACTTTTTTGCCCAGAAAAATTTCCTTAATATCGGCTACTGACAAGGTCGTTTCCACAACATTTTTATTCGTAATAATTAACACCTCAGCGGCTGCACTTCCCAATACAAAAGGGAAAGAGAAAACATAAATAAATCAAAATATTTTTCATGGCCCCCCCATAATACGATATTTATAAAATGGAAAAATTTTTAATCGTGAGTGTTAACAGATAATCGAGTCTGAGTCAATTATTCAGCCCACCTTTTTTTACTTGCACAGAAAATTACTGTTGTGTACAAACAATGTATAAGAAACGTTGTGACTTATACCATTTATGGAATAACCGGGGTAATTTATTTTTCCCACGGCCCTTATGAACCTTTTATGATACAGGGGTGCACACATGCAGACAATCCAGAACCGTTTATCAAAGCTGATTCATTTTTTCACAACAGACATCTGGCGCCTTCGCTTAATACATTATTCAGGTGTCAAATCGTTTTTTTTCAAACAGCTTATCATTATTTCAATGGCAATGCGGGGATATCATGAAGATAAATGCATGTTAAGAGCATCTGCCCTTACATATTATTCCCTGCTGTCTATTGTGCCTGTTTTTGCCATGGCTTTTGGAATTGCAAAGGGGTTTGGATTTGAAAAACTCCTGGAAAAACAGATCCTGGAAAAGCTGCCTGGCCAGGAAGAAGTGCTGATCCAGGTTGTCAATTTTGCCCGGTCAATGATTGAAAATACACAAGGAGGCATGATTGCCGGCATTGGTCTGGTGCTTCTTTTCTGGATGGTTATTAAGGTGCTGGGAAACATTGAAAGTGCTTTCAATCATATCTGGGGCATAAAAAAAGCACGAAACATTGTCAGAAAATTCAGCGACTATCTTTCCATCATGCTGATCTGTCCGGTTCTTGTTATTCTGTCCAGCAGCATTACCGTATTTGTGCGAACCCAGATTACGTTGATAACGGGAAAAGTTGTATTGCTGGGATTTATCAGCCCCTTCATTTTTTTTCTTTTGAAATTACTGCCTCTTTGCCTTATCTGGCTGCTTTTTTCTTTTATGTACATTGTAATACCCAATACCCGGGTTAAATTTACTTCAGGATTAGTTGCCGGGGTGGTTGCCGGAACGTTATATTATATAGTTCAATGGTTTTATATATTTTTTCAGATCGGTGTAACTAAATTAAATGCGATTTACGGCAGCTTTGCGGCATTGCCCCTTTTTCTTGTGTGGCTGCAGTTAAGCTGGCTTATCGTTCTTCTGGGGGCGGAACTTTCCTTTGCTCACAAGAATGTGGATACATATGAATTTTCGTTGGATTATCGTAAAATCAGTCCCTATTTCAAGAGACTGATTTCTCTGAAAATTGTTCATCTGCTGGTAAAAAATTTTACAAAAGGCGAGAAGCCTTTGAATTCCGATCAGATTTCACATACTCTGGAAATTCCTGTTCTTCTGGCGCGGCAAATACTTGGTGAACTGGTGGAAAGCGCTATACTGTGTGAAATAAATACGGAAGAGAACCGGAAGGTAGCGTATCAGCCTGCCCGTGATGTGGATGTTTTTACCATACAATATATTATTGATGCCCTTGAGCGCAGGGGGATTGACAATATCCCCGTGGCGCAGACTGAAGTGTATCATTTATTGGTACAGGCACTTGAAACGTTTGGGGAAACGATAAAGGCATCTCCTGCGAACAGATTGTTGAAGGATATTTGAGACGGTTTGCCGGTTCGCCTGTTTGCCGGCAAAATCTTTTTAATGCCTGAAAATGAAAACTATGAGCCATTGCAGATTGACCGGGAGACGCGTTTTGAGATTTGGGGGTTGTGACCAATGTGATTCATCCGCTATAGTGGGGGTGCGTGATGCGTGATGCGAGGAATGCTATGGAAATTGTAGCTTATTCATTTTTTTAAAGGCCGCTGAATTCCCCCGACCCCTCTTTACGAAAGGGGGAGTAAAACTTCCCCCTTTGAAAAGGGGGATCGAGGGGGATTTTATGATTGATTAAAATCCTTAAGTTAATGAAATCGGGCGTGTAGGAGAACAAGATGTATTTTGATGAACCAGGAAAAGTTAATACGGAACAGACCTTGAAATTAGCCTGTGAAAGAGCGAAAAATCTTGGTATTGATGAAGTGGTCGTTGCTTCAACAAAAGGGGATACAGCATATAATGCCCTTGAAATATTTGCAGGCTTTAAGGTCACTGTAGTGACGTACCATTGTGGTTTCAAGGAACCGTTTAAAAATATAATGAAAGATGATGTCCGAAAAGACCTTGAAGGAAAAGGGGCAATCATCGTATCTGCAACCCATGCGCTTTCCGGTGTTGAAAGAGCTGTTGCTAAAAAACACTCAGGTATCTATCCGGCCCTTCTTATTGCAGATACGTTGCGGCTTTTTGGCCAGGGAACCAAAGTGGCGGTTGAGATTTCAATCATGGCGGCGGATGCCGGCGCATTAACCGGAAACGATATCGTTTCCATCGGCGGGTCAGGAAGGGGGGCGGATTCAGCCCTGGTATTAAAACCTGCCAACCAGACCGATCTTTTTGATATGCGCATTCG
>JAUXDD010000232.1 GCA_030618465.1 Desulfobacteraceae bacterium | reverse complement strand
TGACACTAAATCAAAATTAACCGGGGAAGAGCGTAAATATGCCATTATTGAAGCTGCCATTCCTGTTTTTGCCCGGAACGGGTATAACGGTACATCCATAAAAAAAATTGCAAAAGCGGCCAAAATTTCAGAAGCGCTTATATACAAACATTTTTCAGGAAAAGGCACACTTTATAGAGAATTACTAAGCTACAGTGCTGACAATAGCGTATATTTTCTCCAGGGATTTCTTGACATTGAGCCCGGGACAGAGACACTTGTTAATTTTGTTTATTCAACGGTTACACAGATTATTGTCGGGGGAGATGCCAGGAACAGATTTATTGATCGCCTTCTATTTTACAGTTTGCTTGAAGATCCGGACATTGTCATGCCGGTTTACAAAAAACTTGCAGATGAATTTATGGATGTCATTGATATATCTGTTCAGGCAGCGCTTAAATGCGGTGATATGGTACCGATGTCTGTTTCACCCTATAACAGTTTCTGGTTTATGAATCACCTGGCACTGGCACTTAAAATGTTTCACCAGTCCGACCAGCCTGCTTTTGAGTATCAAACCACGAAGGAAGAGCTTGTGGAAGATGCCATTCTTTTTATTTTAAGAGGTATGGGGGTTACGGATTCAGCCATCAAAAAATACTTTTATCCTGAAAAACTGGATAAATTCATGAAACACATGAGTGATAATAAGAATTAGCACTGCAACCGTGATGCGGGATAAAAATTGATTGAAAATATTTCAGAAAAAGGGATCAGGCCGCCAGAAGAAACAAAGGGTATCCTTAAAGGTGCCGGAAATTTTCGGGATCTGGGGGGGTACGGAACGGGTGACGGCCGCATAGTAAAATACAATTGTGTATTTCGTTCAAACAGTCTGGCCCGGCTTACGGATGATGACCTGACGGTTTTAAAAGAGATCGATATAAAATATGTCTTTGACTTTCGTGTGAAAAAAGAGGTTGAGCTGTCACCGGATCGGCTTCCGGAAGATTGTGACATCAACTACCTGAATATGCCCGTAGTTCATGGAGAGTTTGATGCGGAAGTAGCCATGAAACGAATCCAGAGCGGTGATACCGCATGGCTGACAGATGAATTTATGATCGAGGGGTACAAAAAAAATATTGATGAGTTTGCAGATACCTGGGGCGCGATTGTCCGGCACCTGGCTGATCAAAAATCTCTGCCCCTGGTCTTTCACTGCACTGCCGGAAAAGACCGGGCAGGAACATGTGCGGCTTTGATCCTGCTAACCCTGGGGGTACCTGAAGAAACCGTTATTTATGATTATGAGCTGACGAATATGTATCTGAAAGAATGGGTTGCTATGATCCGGCAGACCGTTCGATCCGACGGGCATGATCCTGAGTCGATGGATCCGTTTCTTGTGGCAAACCGGGATTACATTGTTTCCCTGATTGAATATATAAAGGAAAAATACGGGTGTGCTGAAGAATATTTCAGTACAAAAGCAGGTATTGATAATGAAACGCTGATTCGTTTGAAACAGCAGTTACTAACCTGATGGAAGTATGGAAAGTTAGTTTTATTAATTTTTAACGATAGAGAAAGGATGGTTAAATTATGAAGATGATATCAGAGTTTTATGATCCACCGGAAAAAGCACTTGCGTTTCACCCCCAGCCAGGCCAGTCCGGTCATATGCAGTGGTGGTACCATGATGCCACGTTTGACAATGGATACAGCGCATCCATCGTTTTTCATTTAACCGAAGAGATCTCTATGATCGAGTTTGACATTTGTGATCCGGATGGAAAGACCTATAAGTTAAACCCGTTCTTTGATGCCAAGAAGGCGATTGAAGAGTCTTCAACTGAAGTCTGTGACGTCAAACTGGGTGATAACCGCATACATGGCACTTTTCCAAAGTACCATATGCATTTCAAAGAAGAAGACATGGCTTGCGATCTGACATGGGAATGCACGGCACAGACTTTCTGGGAGCCGCCGGACGGGATTTACACCGGAAGAGAAATGTCACCGGCAACACCCAAATATATGGCCTATATCATACGCCCCCGATGCAAGGTATACGGGACATTGGTTTTAGAAGGCAAAGAGTTCCAGGTAAACGGTGAAGGCTATGCTGACCACCAGTGGTGCAGTGACTTATTGATGGACATGATGCTGTACTGGACCTGGGGGAAAGTATATTTTCCCGATTACTCGATTTTCTTTTGGGATGCCGTATTATCACCTGAAATGGGGCACCAGAGAATGAAGTGGTTGTGGGTGTGGAAAAATGATAAGCTGATCGAGTATAAGAATGATGCTAATATGTATTGCGTACCTAGTGACTTTGAAACAGACCCGGAATCCGGAATCGCATATCCGAAGAAGTGTGACCTCCTGATTGACGAGGACAGGATACAGGGGATTGCAAAATACAGTATGAAACATATGTTGTATAAAACTGCCGTTTATCCGTCTAATATCAATGGATGGCAGCAATACTTCCGTTTTCATGCCGACTGCGATGCCAAATTCAATATTGAAGGTGATGAAGTCTCAATCAAGTACGAAGAAGTGTATGAAACATCGTTAAAGTAATAAACCAGTTCAGTTTCGGTGTATGATCTGTTTATATTTTGTGTCCGGGTATCGTTGTGGAGTGAGGTGTTTGTCCTCGCTCCACACGGGGTACCCCATTACACCCATACAAGGAGTTTTGATTATGAGTTCCACCATACCCGAATTCACTGTTCATCGCAGCGAAGTCAGCTCCGGTCAATCGATAGCATATATCCGTGAAAATATCGGCGGCTATCCGCTGCTGTTAATACATGGTTTCCCTGAAACCAAGCGCATCTGGTATAAAAATATCGGGCCGCTGGCTGAGGCAGGATTTGAGGTGATTGTACCGGATTTAAGAGGTTTCGGCGATTCAGACATTTCAATGGATGGTTTTTACGACCCTTCTGCCTATGCAAAGGATATTTATACACTGGTTCATGATATTCTGGGACATGAAACATGTTCCATTGCCGGGGGCGATATCGGCGGTGTTGTTTCCCCGGAGTTGACACTTGCCTATCCGGGCTTTGTAGAACGACTCTGTATTTTTAATACAATCGCACCGCTGCTGAACGAAGCATACGCGGAAGCCGGTATCCCGGAAGATGATCCCATGGAGACGCGTTCTGTCATGGACTATTATATCCGTCAGGGGACGGATGGCGACGGTCTGGCAAAAGAGATGGACACACCTGAGCGTCGGCGGGAGTATATTGCTTCGTTTTACAGCCATCGATTGTGGCATGGAGATTATAATTTCAGCCGTGATGAGATCGATTTTTTTACGGAACCCTTTGCTGATGCCGAAAAATTTCGCGTCAGTTATGGCGTTTATGAGTGCAGTTTTGGTAAACGCGAGCTGTCAGATATAGGGAATTTTTTCTATCCTGTTCCGGTACCCACGCTGATTCTGTTCGGGCCGGAAGACCCGGTAATGGATGAGCGTTTCATGCAGCGCTGTGCAATTGCCTACCCGGATCATGCCGGGCCGTTTATAATTTCCGGTGCCGGTCACTTTATGCAGTGGGAAAAGGCTGATGTTCTTAATAATTCCCTGCGGCACTTTCTACATGATAAGCTTCAAGTAAAAAAATGAACTGAATAAGCCTGAAGCATGGTTCACCGCAAAGCTGTTAACTGAAGAACTTTTTATATAGCTGATATATCAACTCCGTTGACTTACTGAACATGCGTGGTATTGTAATGCATGGGATTTTTCGTCATATTTAACTCATCCATATTACCTCTCTTTATTATATTCGGTCTGGCTTTTATCTACAACCGGTATATGCAGCCGGATATTCGCCAGATTACCAATCTGGCATTGATGATTTTTACTCCTGCCTTTGTGTTTGACGCGGTTGTCAGTCATAAAATTGATCTGGATATGCTGCTTAAGCCCCTTATTTTTATGGTATTATTGACATGTGTATTAATGTTGCTGGCGTACGTTACAGGAAAAATGATACGGGCGGACGCAGATGACAGGGCTTCCCTGATCCTGGGAAGCTCGATGATCAATGTGGGAAATTTCGGTTTGCCGCTTATATATTTCTCTTTTGGGAAAGACGCTGAAGTCCATTCCGTGCTTTATCTAATGGCGTTTAATATTCCGCTGAGCACCATTGCCATTTATATCAGCAGCAAAGAAAAGGAAGTGTCGAAAGTATTGCTGGATGTGGTAAAGATCCCGCTGTTTCATGCCTTTGTCATTGCGATTATGATATCCAGTCTGTCACTACCTGTCCCGGATATCATAACCAAAAGTATGGGGTTGCTTGCCCGTGGGGCTATACCGTTGTTCTTGTTTATCCTTGGCCTTCAGCTTTCAAACATACGGTTTAAAACCGGGTACATAAAAATTATTTCATTTGCTGCTGTTTTTCGCCTGGTTGTTTCCCCGGTTGTCGCGTATGTTATCCTACGATGGATAGGCATTTCAGGAAATGAGCAGCAGGTGGCCATTGTGCAGACATCTGCACCAGCGGCTTTACTGCCGTTGATGTATGCTATCCGGTTTAACCGGTCACCGGATCTGCTTGCGGCAATCATTCTGACAACAACGTTATTGTCCGGAATTACGTTGACGATACTAATAAAAATGATTTCATGACCTTTAATTCCACAATTTGAGATTACGAGCTATCTGTAATTACTCCAACTTCGGGTCCAAGAATTTCCGGTGCCCCCGTATTCTTGATGATGTACATATGGCGCTCAATAATTTTCCATCTGCCATCTTTACGTTCAAGTGTGTCCCTGTATTCAGCCCATGTCGTATAAGTCTTGCCTTCATGGGCATCTTTGCCGAAATGGGCAGCCTGGACATAGCAGGCGCTTTCTGCTGAATTGCCGTCAACGGTTATCCTGAAATTTCCCAGCAGGTGCTGTGTG